>DLXZ01000106.1 GCA_003448675.1 Porticoccaceae bacterium | reverse complement strand
ATCGACCACGGTCATCACGCCGGCAGTGCATACAATGCCTTGACCGACACCATCGAGTTTTCCAACGCCGTCCAGAAGGCTGTCGATATGGCTGGCGAAGATACGCTGATACTGGTAACCGCCGACCATAGCCACGTATTCACTATCGCGGGCTATCCCACTCGGGGCAATCCCATCCTGGGTAAAGTCGTGCAAAACGACAGCAGCGGAGCGCCCCAGACTGAGCCCGTGCTGGATGAAGACAACCTGCCCTACACAACGCTGGGCTACACCAATGGCCGCGGCTTTGCCGATCTGGGAAATGAAACCGATGCCGATGTACGTTATGGCCTGCCCGGAGATACTGGCCGCAAGGATCTGACTGGTGTGGATACGGAAAGCAGCGGTTACCATCAGGAATCTCTGGTGCACACCAGCGCCGAGACTCATGCCGGTGAAGATGTAGCGGTTTACGCCAAGGGGCCCAGTGCTCACCTGGTCAGCGGCGTCATCGAGCAAAATGTCGTTTACCACATTATGCGCGAAGCGCTCGGCTTTACGGGTAATGGCAAATGACTGGCACTGCGGTCACCGCTCGAATCAGGCAGGTTTTATGCGTTCTGGCTGATTGGCTTGATTCAAGATCAAAAACTAGCGCGCCAATTGGCGCGCTAGTTTTATTCGCTGTCTTCAATGTACACGCTCAGACGACAGACCTTACTGGTATCAGCGCCGCATACGCTGTTGAAACCAGAGACAACGCCGGCCTTTCTGGCCTTGAACATCTCAGCTTGCAGATTTACAGGGGTAATGGCTGGCTATATAAACAAACTTCAGGTCAGGCTTTTGCCGAAATGTGGCAACACACCACTTCGGGAAAGCTCATTTATCAGCGGGTATACCCGGATCACAAATTCATCATCGACTACGGAGCAAACTCGCCACGTGTTCCGGGTGCACACAGCCTGGTAGTTAACGCGGGCATCATCAACGCCGACTGGCTGGCCATGAACGCCTGCCCCGAACAAAAACACGATGGCTATGTGATCACCTGCCGTGGTGAAGATGGCCAGCAATTACTTTGGTTTGAAGAATTGGATTTGCCCTACCACGCGAGCTGGCAACACGCGAATAGCAAGCGAAGCCTGACGCTAAAGCAGTTACAGCACTTTGATTCACACGCTTTTTTAACTGAACTCAGGGCTTACGAGACCATGGACTATGCCGATATCGGCGACAACGAAGCGCACCCGACGTTGCAAACGATCTTGAGCCCCAGCGCCCTTGGTGCGGGCTACCCCGGACATGGCGAAGCGCCCGCCGCGAATCATCACAACCACTAGGGCCTGACGCGACGGGCGATATCGGTTACTGGCCTAGACCGAAAAATCTATGGGGATCAATCCTTACGGGGTCGAAAGAAAGGCAGTTTGCCGCCCGTTTCGAGGGATTCAAAAACCACTTCCACCGGCAGGCCGATTTCCAGATCCTTGTAGTCCATCTCACGCAGGCCAGCGGTAATACGCACGCCTTCTTCCATCTCCACCACCAGTACGGCGTAGGGAAAGATCTGCTCAAACTCGGGGGACATGGGCATATGGCACACGGTCCACGAATAGACCGTACCGCGACCGTGAGACTGACGCCAGCCCCAATTCTCGGAGCCGCAACTCGCGCACATAAAGCGGGGAATATGGCGCCAGGTTTCACATTCCGTGCAACACTGGAAACACAGAATGCCATTGGCGCAGTGCTCCCAGAACTGCTCGTCGAGATAGTTGGTGGGGCGCGGTGTCGGATTGGGTATAAATTCGCTCATTAAACTATCTCCTCAAAATAACCAGACTGCCATCGCCGAAATCACCCCAGCCGGTGACCAGGCCCAGCTCGGCGTCTTTAACCTGTACTTCACCACCGTCGCCGCGCAGCTGACGAGTGGCTTCCACCACGTGGTTCAAGCCCCAGACATGGGCCTGGGAATGCAGACCGCCGTGGGTATTCATGGGGAACTTGCCGCCGATTTCGATATTCCCGTCCTTGACGAATTCAGCCACCGCGCCCTGTTCACAAAAGCCCAGGGCTTCCAGTTGCAGCAACACCACGTAGGTAAAGCAATCATAGATCTGGATGAAATCCATATCCGTGGGCTTCAGGCCAGCCATGGCAAAAGCCTTGGGCGCCGAATTGGAAAGACCGATATGGAACATATCCGGTCGATTGGCGATGTCATCCGCCGGATAGGGATGGCCCTCGGCGGCGGCCATAATGTAAGCCGGGCGGTGGCGCAAATCCTTGGCTTCTTCCGCTCGGCTCAGCACAACGGCGCAAGCACCATCGGTTTCGAGACAACAGTCATAGAGGCGGAAGGGCTCGGATATCCATCGGGAGTTGAGATAGGTCTCCATATCCAGGGGCTGACCACGGGTAATGGCCTTGTCGTTATGCTGGGCATGTTTGCGGGCCGCGATGGCAACCGCGCCCGTGGCCTCGGGCCCGATACCAAAGGTCTGCATATGACGCATGGCGATCCAGGCGTACATTTGCACCGGAGAGGCGCTACCATAGGGAAAGTAGTAACCACTCAGGGTCCGTTCCAACGCCGGGATGGATACCGCTTCGACAAACTTGGCGCCGGGCTTGGGCCGCAGTGCCGAAGAGCCGTTCCAACCGGCGGTAACAACGATATTCTTTGCCACACCCGCGGCGATGGCCATGGCCGCGCTCTGCAGTGTGGTAACGGGACTGGCACCGCCCATATTAACGGTAACCGAGTAGCGGAGATCCTCGATACCCAGATTCGCCGCGATCTCCTCGGCGGTAATCAGAACCGGTGGCAGGACCAGGCCATCGATATCGCTGGGTTTTAAACCGGAATCGGCAATCGCCTTGCGTGTGGCTTCGAGCATGGCTTCGGATGAAGGTCGCTCCGAGCCTCGGGTGTATTCCGTCTCGCCGATACCGACAATGGCGGCCTTGTCTCTGAAATCTAGTGACGGCGCTGCTGTCATGAACTTTCCTCACGGGGGACAAACAAGCCAGAGGCGGCTGGTCTGCCTTAATGGGTTAACAAAAGGTGATACTTTGGGATGCCGAAGACGGGGTTGCGCTGCCCTGAGCCTGGCCACCGATCGTCCAGAATCGCAAAGGCGGGCAATGACACCACATTTGTCAAAATGCGTCAACGTGCTGGCATAAGTGGTTGCCAGGAAGTGCTTAAATTTTGAGTTCGAGGGCATCACACAAAAACCTCATCAACGGCAGGCCGTTGCGAAAGCTCGCTGATACCGCCTCGAAAAACACCGGGCTTTCTATGTCGCGGGCGGGAAAATGTTTCAGCGCGATAAAGTCCTTGCGTTTTAGGGTTTCGATTAGCGGGTGCTCCGGGTCGAACCCCCGGGGCGCACGTTTGAGGCTGTCGCCGCTAAAGTCGAATTCCCCGGCAAAGACCTTATCCTGCTCCAGGGCCTGCCAATATTTGGGTTTTTCGGCGATACGCTGGCGGATTTTAGCCAGCGCTCCCCGGTCTGGGCGCCAGGATCCGACGCCGACAAACACCTCCGCCGGTTCCATGTGCAGATAAAAACCCGGTGCGTGAATATCCCGAGCCAACACGTGGCGAAACTGGATGCCAACGTTGGTTTTATAAGGCGTTTTGTCCGGGCCAAAGCGGGTGTCCCGGTAAACTCGCATCAACGAGCCGCCGCTGCGCCGGGGTATGGCTTCAAAATGTTTCGAAATATCCGCCAGAGGCTCGGCCATGGCGGCGATAAAATCCAGAGCCGGATTGGCGACCAAATCCTGATAACGCTGCTTGTTTTCCTGAAACCAGGGGCGATGATTATTGTTCGCCAGCTCATCCAGAAAAAGCAGCATTCCTGCCGGAAAGCCCGGGAACTCAGGCCCCTGTTTGCCGGCTGACATCCCTGAAAAAACTATTGATCCAGATCTTCGAGGTGGCCGTGGCGGATGTCCGTACCCTTAACCAGATAAACCACATGTTCGCAGATATTTTTAGCGTGATCGCCAACCCGCTCCAGTGAACGCAGGGCCCAGGCGACGTTGAGGGCGCGAGAGATATTGCGCGGATCTTCCATCATATAGGTAATCAATTCCCGCAGGGCACTGGAGTAATCCCGATCAAGCTGGCTATCCTTGGCCATGGTGCTGATGGCGGCGTCGGCGTCGTAGCGCATGAATGCATTCAGAGCATCGCGCAACATGGCCTGGGCATCTTCAGCGATATGGCGCACTTCTAGATAACCGCGCGGCGCTTCGTCACTGCTCAGCTGAATTGCCATTTTGGCTATTTTCTGGGCCTCGTCACCGATGCGCTCCAGGTCGCGAACGCACTTGGACACCACCAGCACCATGCGCAGATCCGTGGCCGCCGGTTGGCGCCGGGCAATCAGGGTCGCGCACTGCTCATCGATATCCCGCTCCATTTCATCAACGTCGTCCTCGATAACCAGAACACTTTCCGCCAATACGCTGTCGGCGGCTTCCAGCGCCTTGATCGCCTCCCCCAGTTGTTTTTCAACTACACCGCCCATGGCCAGCATTTCGCTTTTCAGGGCTTCCAGGTCTTCATTGAACTGTTTGGAAATGTGTTGATCGAGTTGCAGCTTATCCATATTTGCCCTCCTTTAGCGCCAGATCAGCCAAAGCGGCCGGTAATATAGGCTTCGGTCAGATGATGTTCGGGGGTAGTAAACACCCTTTTGGTATCATTCACCTCCATCAGATAGCCGAGATGGAAATAAGCCGTCCGGTGGGACACCCGCGCCGCCTGTTGCATGGAATGGGTGACAATCACGATGGAGTAGTTGACCGCCAACTCGGCAATCAATTCCTCAATGCGCGCCGTGGCGATGGGGTCCAGAGCCGAACAGGGTTCATCCATCAGGATGACTTCCGGGCTGATGGCAATGGCCCGGGCGATACAGAGGCGCTGTTGTTGACCGCCGGACAGTCCGGTACCCGGTTGATCCAGGCGGTCTTTTACCTCATCCCATAAACCGGCTTTGCGCAGGCTGGTTTCCACCACCTCGTCCATTTCCACTCGCCGGCTCACCATGCCATGGATTTTAGGGCCATAGGCGATATTGTCGTAAATGGACTTGGGAAAGGGGTTGGGCTTTTGAAACACCATACCGACCCTGGCCCGCAGGGCCACCACATCCATTTTGGCATCGTAAATGTCCTGATCATCCAATTTCAAACTACCACGCATGCGGCAGGTCTCTATGGTGTCGTTCATGCGGTTGAGGCTGCGTAGAAAAGTCGACTTACCACAGCCCGAGGGGCCAATCATGGCCAACACTTCATGCTTGCCTATATCAATGCTGACATCAAAGATAGCTTGTTTATCGCCGTAGAAAATATCGATGCTTCGAGACTGAATCTTGGGGTCATCAATGAACGGCTTGCCAACCGTTTTCCTGCTCTCGCTATCACCTGCAAGATCATGGGCTGGGACGACCTGCTGATCCTGCAATGCTTCAGCGTCCGAATTGTTTTCCATGCTTCCGTCTAATGTTGCTGTGCTCATGGTTGGTCACCAAAAATACGTGTCGTTAGGTCAATCATCGTTCGTTCCGTAAAGCAAATACCGCCGTCGTCCCGACGGTCTTTTACCAGCGACGCTCAAGCCGGCGGCGCATGGCCACCGCCAGAGCGTTCATGGAGATAAGGAAAGTTAGCAACACCATGATCGCCGCCGAGGTCTTTTCCACAAACGCCCGTTCCGGGCTATCTGACCACAGGAATATCTGCACCGGCAAGACTGTGGCCGGGTCGGTAAAGCCCTGGGGGATATCCACGATAAAAGCCACCATGCCGATCATCAAAAGCGGCGCGGTCTCACCCAGCGCCTGGGCCATGCCGATTATCGAGCCAGTCAACATACCGGGCATGGCCAGGGGCAAAACGTGTTGCAAGACCACCTGCATAGGCGAGGCGCCGATACCGATGGCCGCCTCGCGAATCGATGGCGGCACCGATTTAATCGCCGCCCGGCTCGAGATAATAATGGTCGGCAGGGTCATCAATGTCAGTACCAGGCCGCCGATTACCGGTACCGAGCGCGGCACATGAAAAAAGTTGATCAATATCGCCAACCCCAGCAGGCCAAAGATAATGGAGGGCACCGCCGCCAAGTTGTTGATATTGACCTCGATAAAATCCGTCCAGCGGTTTTTCGGCGCAAACTCTTCCAGATACACAGCCGCCGCAACCCCAATCGGGAAGGACAGGAAAAACGTAATCAGCAGGGTCAGCAACGAGCCCATGGCGGCGCCGCCAATACCGGCCTGTTCCGGCTCTCGGGAATCGCCATTGCGGAAAAACACCCAGTTGAATTGCAAACGGATGTCGTCGGTGGCGATCAGATCCTTGATCCAGGCCTGTTGGCGCTCTGTAACCCGGCCAGTAAAACCCTGGCCGCTGGCATCAAGGCTTTTATAGTAAGTGTCGATGTCATCATCGGCCAACAACCAGAGGCTTTCGCTGGCGCCCAGTAATGCCGGCCTCGCCTTCAGGCGACTCTGTAACTCATAACCGGCGCTGTCACTCATCAACCGCTTGAGTTCCCGTCGCGCCTTGCGACCGGACACCGACCCGAGACGTTGACTCAGGGCCTGGGTAACCAGCGCCGGGTAGTCCGCCGCCGCCAGCTGGCGGGCGTCGCTAATATCTCCGATACCCAGAAGCTCGGCGTCGTAGTTGATCTCAAGCTTGACATAGGTCTGCCTGAAGGCACCGTGACCCTTGCTGACAATGTCGTAAAACAAGGTCACCACACAAAGCAGACCAAAAGCGATCCCCAGCAGGCCATAGAGCCGGAAACGCTTTTCCGCCCGATAGCGTCTGGCCAGGCTGCGCTGGATTATCGCTGTGTTGTTATTGGGTTCAGTCATATTGTTCCCGGTATTTCTTAACCACGTTTAACGCCACGATATTAAGCAGCAGGGTCACCAGGAACAACATCAGACCCAGCGCAAATGCCGACAGCGTCTTGGGACTGTCAAACTCCTGATCGCCCACCAGCAGGGTGGCAATCTGTACAGTGACGGTGGTAACCGCATCCAGTGGGTTGGCGGTCAACCGCGCCGCCATGCCCGCGGCCATCACCACAATCATGGTTTCACCAATTGCCCTGGATACCGCCAGCAGAACGCCGCCAACAATGCCGGGCAGCGCAGCGGGGAAAATCACTTTTTTCACGGTCTCGGAGTGGGTCGCGCCCAGCGCCAGGGAACCATCGCGCAGGGTCTGCGGCACCGCGTTAATCACGTCATCGGCGAGGGAGGAAATAAACGGAATAATCATAATGCCCATTACCAGGCCCGCCGCCAGGGCACTCTCGGAGCTGACCGTCAGCCCCACACCCGTCCCTACCTCACGAACGAAGGGCGCTACCGTGAGCGCAGCAAAAAAGCCATAGACCACGGTGGGAATGCCCGCCAGTATCTCAAGGGCCGGTTTGGCGTAACCACGCAGACGCGGCCCGGCATATTCAGCCAGGTAGATAGCCGACATAAGCCCGGCGGGCACCGCCACCACCATAGCAATCAGAGAGATAAGCAGGGTGCCGGTAAACAGCGGCACCATGCCGAAAGCGCCCGAGCCACCCACCTGATCCGCCCGGATCGCAGTTTGGGGACTCCAGTCCAGGCCAAAAAGAAATTCCGTGATCGGCACCGCCTGGAAAAAACGCAGGGACTCGAAAATTACCGACAGAGCAATACCGAGGGTGGTAAAAATAGCCAAGGACGCACAAAGCAATAGACCAGCCTTGAAAACCCACTCCACCTGATTGCGGGCTCTCTGTTGCGGCGTCATGGACCACCAGGCCCACGCGCCGCCCAGCGAGGTCAGAATCAGGGTCACTGCCGTAAGGATGTTTTGCGTGATGCTTTTTAGTCGATTCAAGTGCTCCGACGCCAGGACCAGCGCTGGCTCACTGCTTTGCGGGGACAAAACCCCGGCGGCAATGTTTTCAATCTGGCTCATCAGCAGATCGTGTTCGGCGCTAGATATCCCCTGATAGTTTTCCGGCAGGCCCGCTGCCACCAGCGCTGAGATAATCGGCTCATCAAAGGCCAGCCACAACACCATTAACAGCAACGCTGGCAAGGCGCACCATAGCGCCGATTGCACACCATAATAAAAAGGCAGTGAATTCAGATGTCGCGTGCCGCCAATGCCTTTGGCCAGAACCAGCGATCGCTGGCGACCAAGGTAATAGAACAAGACCCCCGCCAGCACAAGAAAAATCAGTAAACTCGGCGTTTTCATGGTGGCCCTTTGTCCTCTCGTTAGTCCTGATTTATCAAGGCCAGCTGCTGGCAGATCGTCGTTGGTATAGATGAACGCTTAACGTTAAAAGGGCCAGGCTTACGCCAGGCCCTTTGGATCACGTCAATGACGCTTTTAAAGCAACGTTTGTAGGTAGCTAACCCCTATTTAAGCGCTTCCTCGCCAGTCATTGCCGTGAGGTTTTTAACATTGGCGCCAAACTTGGCCCGGGTTTCATCGGGCAGGGGAATCATGCCCTTTTCCGCCAGATAACCGTCACTACCCCACGCCTTTTCGCTGGTGAATTCTGCCAGGTAACCGTCAATGCCGGGAACCACGCCAACGTGAGCTTTTTTCACATAAAAGTACAAAGGCCGGGACACCGGATAGGATTTATCGGCAATGCTATCGAAAGTGGGTTCGACACCTTCGATTTTGGAACCCTGAACCTTGTCGCTATTTTGATCCAGGAAGCTGAAGCCAAACACACCCAGCGCTTCGGGGTTGGCATTGAGTTTCTGCACAATCAGGTTATCGTTCTCACCGGCTTCCACATAGGCGCCATCTTCACGAATGGTGTGGCACACGGCCTTGTAGGCTTTCTTGTCTTTCTTTTTCATTGCCTTGATCCAGTCAAACTTCTTGCAACCACCTTCCAGGGCCAGTTCGGCGAAGGCATCGCGGGTGCCGGAAGTGGGTGGCGGACCAAGCACCTCGATTTTGGTATTGGGCAGGGCAGGATTAACGTCACTCCAGGTCTTGTAGGGGTTGGGGATCAGTTTTTCGCCATCTTTGGCGGGGACTTCCTTGGCCAGGGCCAGGAAGATGTCCTTGCGGCTTAGATCCATCACCTGGGTCTTGTTTGAATTGGCCAGCACAATGCCATCAAAACCAATCAAGACCTCAACAACGTCGGTTACACCATTGGACTGACACAGTTCAAACTCAGATTTTTTCATCCGACGGGAAGCATTGGTAATATCGGCGTGGCCCGTGCCAACACCGGAACAAAACAGTTTCATGCCGCCACCAGACCCGGTGGATTCTACTTTCGGGGTCGGGTTGCCGGTAGTCTTGCCAAAACGCTCGGCAACAACGGTGGCGAAGGGGTAAACGGTAGAAGAGCCGACAATGCTGATGTAATCCCGACCCGCTGCCATGCTTTGGCTGGCGGCCAGCGCGAGACTTAACGCGAGGCTTGTGGTGGTTAATTTGGACTTGGATTTCACGCTGTTCTCCTGCGATTAGGGTTCGAGCAGGCATCATAAAAATAGCGAGTGACAATAATATGTCTGTTATATGACAGATATGTGACAGCCCCCACAACCCGCCCCTGGTTTATAATTCCGGCGCAAAGCAGCAAGAACCCATACGGACTCCAACGTTGACGACTCCCACAGACAGGCAAACAGCTCCCAAGCTAGTCCACACACTGAATGTTTTCAGCCAGGGCCTGGGCGGGGCTATCGCCTGGTTCACCGCTGCCATGGTGCTTATCACCTGCGTGATTGTTGTGCTGCGCTATGTGCTGTCCACTGGCTCGATCGCTTTGCAGGAATCACTATCCTATCTGCACGCCATGGTCTTTATGTTGGGTATCGGCTTTACCCTAAAGCAAGACGGTCATGTGCGAGTGGATATTTTTTACCGCAACTTTTCCCCCCGTATCCGGGCCTGGGTCAACCTTCTCGGCAGCCTGTTCTTACTGCTGCCGGTATGTCTGGTGATCTTTTATTTGAGTCTGGATTATGTGGCCAGCAGCTGGGCGATCCGGGAGCGGTCCAGCGAAAACTCTGGCCTGCCCTGGATTTATCTGCTCAAAAGTTTGCTCCTGGTTATGCCGACCCTGCTTCTATTGCAAGGCATAGCTGAGTTCAGCAAAGCTTTACTCACCTTGCTCGGCCGGGATGACCCCGCTTCTGGTAGCGACCCCAACGCCTCCACCAGCACGATCTAGGAAGCGGCAAACCATGCTCGAATTTATGCCCCTTTGGATGTTTCTGGCCGTTTGCCTGGTCATTATGCTGGGCTACCCTGTGGCTTTTTCCCTGGCTGGCACCGCTTTGATCTTTGCGGCCATTGGCAGCGCCCTGGGTGTCTTCGATTTCGCCTTCCTCGAAGCCCTGCCCAACCGCCTGTACGGCACCATGACCAACCAGACCCTGGTGGCCGTGCCGCTGTTTATTTTTATGGGCGTGATGCTGGAAAAGTCCCGCTTGGCCGAGGACCTGCTGGACAGTATGGCCCAGGCCTTTGGTAAATTGCGGGGCGGTCTGGGTATTTCGGTGGTCGTGGTGGGCATGCTGCTAGCCGCCAGTACCGGCATTGTTGGAGCAACCGTGGTCACCATGGGGTTGATGTCCCTGCCCACCATGCTCAAACGAGGTTATAGCCCGCGGTTGGCCACCGGCGCTATCTGCGCCACCGGCACTCTCGGACAGATTATTCCACCCTCCATTGCGCTCGTTTTACTGGGAGATATTCTGTCCAGCGCCTACGCTCAGGCACAGTTGAATATGGGTATTTTCACGCCGAAAACCGTTTCCGTCGGCGATCTCTTCGTCGGCGCCCTGATTCCTGGGCTGATACTGGTGGCGCTCTATTGCACCTATATTTTTGGCCTCGCCCAACTCAAACCGGAGCTGGCGCCTCCAGCCTCGGACCAGGACAGCCAACTCAGCACCCGACGCCTGCTGGCCAGCCTGATGCCACCAGTGTTGCTGATCGTGGCCGTGCTCGGCTCCATTCTCAGCGGCATCGCCACGCCTACCGAGGCTGCCGGCGTGGGTGCCTTTGGCGCTTCGATACTGGCCCTGCTGCGCCGTCAAATGTCCGTGGCGCGCCTGCGAGAAGTAATGGAATCCACGGTGGTGGTGACCTCCATGGTCTTTATGATTTTGATCGGTGCGGCGATTTTTTCACTGGTGTTTCGGGGCTTTGGCGGCGAAGAACTGGTGACCTCATTCTTTGAGGCTATTCCCGGGGGGGTGTTTGGCGCTACCCTTGCGGTGATGCTGGTGATTTTCGTGCTTGGCTTTATTCTCGATTTTATTGAAATCACCTTCGTGGTGGTGCCCATTGTCGGCCCAGTACTGTTGGCCATGGGCCTGGACCCCATCTGGCTTGGCATCATGATCGCGGTAAACCTGCAAACCTCCTTCCTGACGCCACCTTTCGGCTTCGCTCTCTTCTACCTGCGCGGCGTTGCACCCCCACAGGTGCTGACCGGGGATATCTATCGGGGGGTGATGCCTTTTATTGCGATTCAGGTACTGTTGCTGGCGATGCTGGCCATATGGCCTCAACTGGTCACATGGCTACCGGCGCAATTACATCACTAGCTGGAATACGGTAAAGCCCCCGATTCAGTCTTTCATGCCAGCATAGACAATACTGACCCAGACATCGGGTTGAAGAAAACCATCACCCCATTCGCCATCAAGCCCGGCGGTGGGTTTGGCGGCAACCACGTCCTCAACGCTCTTCCCGGCTTTTTTCAGAGCAGCGATATTCGCCTCCGCCGTTACCAGCATGTCATGGTAGGCCTGCAATTCGGCTTTGCTGGCCAGTGGACCATGGCCCGGCATGATGCGGGTATTCTCATCGGCCAAATCGAGCAGCTTTTTACTGGCGGCGATCATGCCGGCAATACTGCCCCCGGAGGCCGTGTCGATAAAGGGATAAAAACCATTGAAAAACACATCGCCAGTGTGGAGAACGTTAGCCTTTGAAAAATGAACAATGCTATCGCCGTCGGTATGGGCATTGGCGACGTGGTAGAGGCGCAGGTCGTCACCATTAAGGTGCAGGCTCATTTCCCGCTGATAGGTGATTAATGGCAGGGCTTCCTTCGGCGAAGGCGGCTTTACCATATTAAAAGCCGGGATTGATTTTTCCACTTTGAGGGCTTCACGCACATTCTCGTGAGCAACAATGATTGAACCCTTTTTGCCAAAGTTTTCATTGCCACCGGCATGATCACCGTGCCAATGGGTATTGACCAGAAAACGCGGCGTGGAACCGGATACCGCACCGAGGGCGCTGGAAATCTTATCAGTCATTTCCGCGTACTGATCGTCAATAATAAAGGTGCCATCCTCGCCGACGGAAACACCGATGTTGCCACCCTCGCCCATCAGCATATACAGGCCATCTCTAACCGGTACGGTTTGAACCTCTACCGAGTCCCAGTGGTTGCCCGCCAGCACGGAACCCGAAGAAAACACCGCGAGGATCAGGGCGGACAACGGCAAGCGTTTTATGATTCGGTTTGTCATGATTATTCTCCCTAGTAGACCAACAAGTTAATTTCGACAGCCGTTTAACATTCGACACGATAAAGCAACGGGCTCTGTTTCGCATCCAGATTCACCTCTTATAGATCAAATCTTCCCCGAGTGACACCGGCAAGCCGGGCCTGCCTCGTCACTGCCCGGCTCAGGGGATATAATCGCCGCTTATTTTTGTTCAGGAAAAGTAATGAGCGCGATTGCTCCGGATGTATCCACGTTTCAGGGTCTGATCCTGGCTTTGCAGCAGTTCTGGGCCGAACGCGGTTGCGTAATACTCCAGCCCCTCGATATGGAGGTGGGCGCCGGCACCTTTCATCCGGCGACGTTTTTGCGCGCTATCGGCCCCGAGACCTGGAACAGCGCCTACGTGCAACCCTGTCGCCGCCCCACCGATGGTCGCTACGGGGAAAACCCCAACCGCCTGCAACACTATTACCAGTTCCAGGTGGTGCTCAAGCCCTCACCGGAGGATATTCAGGAGCAGTACCTGGATTCCCTGCGCTACCTGGGCATAGATCCTCTGGTTCACGATATCCGCTTTGTCGAGGACAACTGGGAGTCCCCCACCCTCGGTGCCTGGGGTCTGGGCTGGGAAG
>DLXZ01000006.1:388-2560 GCA_003448675.1 Porticoccaceae bacterium | reverse complement strand
GACCCGGGTGGTATTAGCTTGATTCCGCCGGATGCCTGCGCTGATTTACACCTGCGCCTGAACACGGCGCTAAGCTATTGTAAAGAGGCCCACGAGGTCTACCTGAGCGGTGGCGGTCCCGCCTTTAATAATGCCTTTTTACGCAGTCGGGTTCTGTTTGGCAAGGGTCTGGAACGCCTATACAAGGCGCGTATGGAGTTGCCGTTACTGGAAGCTTTCTGGTTTACAAAAGCCGCACTGGCCGACAAGGAAAAACTCGATCCGCTGTTTCCAAATGCCGAGCAGGCGGTGGGCATCATTCGTAAACCGGCGACGCCCGATCACGCTCACTATTCCCTTTACGTGCCGGAATGCTATGAGCACCAGCAAAGCTGGCCGCTTATCGTTGCGCTGCATGGCGGCTATGGCAGTGGCGAAGATTATCTGTGGGCCTGGTTAAGGCCCGCTCGAAGCAAGGGTTATATTGTGCTGGCGCCCAAGTCCCTGGATGTCACCTGGTCGGTGCTGAACCCGCCGTTGGATAGCGCCTCGATCAAAGCCTGCATCGAGGAGGTCAGCGCTGAATACAATATCGACCGGAAGCGCATCTATCTGACCGGACTTTCCGATGGCGGCACCTTCAGTTACCTGGCCGCTTTTACCCTGCCGGATTTATTCGCCGCGGTGGCGCCCATTGCCGGGGAGTTGAGTCAGGTGGCCGATCCCATGCTGCGCAAAAAAGCCGCTAATGACGTGCCTTTTTATGTTATCCACGGAGCCCACGACCATATCTTTAATATCGTTTCTATTCGCAGTACCTGTGGTCTGCTGGAGCACCTCAATTACGACCTCAAGTTTGATGAGCTGGAGGGCTGGGGGCACGCCTACCCCTATACAATTAATGAGGAGCGGGTATTACCTTGGTTTGAATCGCTGGATACGAACAATTGAAGGCCCATTTGCCGCCTATATGGCCGGTTCCGCCCGGTTGTTTCAGGAAGCGGGCTTAGTGGCCACGGCAATCAATGCGTTCCATGACAGGGGCTCGCCATGGTCAAGAAGAGCCTGAACACCGTCGATAATATGTTGGTGGATATCACCGATGACACCGTAATCCTGGCATTCCAGTTGGCTGGCCGTTCTCACCGTACTCTTGTAAATCAGATCCAGTAACTGACGCGGGTTGTCAGCGGGCCAGTTTAGGCTGACTTCTTCAACGCGGATATCCTCAAAACCGTGGTTTTCCAGCAGTGCTTTTGCGACTTCCGGTTCGCTATAGCGGAACAGGGGTGGGCTTGCTTTTGCTAGGGTATCCTTGCCGTGGATATCGATGGCGGCAAATATCAGTTCAATAAGCGGGTTTACCCGAGGGGCGCCCCAGACGCTAAATCCGTATTTACCGCCGGGGCAGAGAACGCGGTGAGCGTGGCCAATAGCCTTTTCAGGTTGTTCCAGATAGTCCAGGCCGAAGGGACAGAGCACGGCATCAAAAAAGCCGTCGGGGAAAATCAGTGACTCCGCATCGCCCTCATAGAATAGAGCGTCGGGAAAACTGCGCTGGGCCTGAGCAATCATGGCCCCGGCAATATCGATACCGGTTGCGATGGCGCCCCGTGCGTGGGCGGAGCCGGCTACGTAACCCGGTCCGGTGGCGACATCAAGCACCTGCATGCCTGCACCGACTCCGGCCGCATCGAGCAGGGGGTCGGCCGCTCGGGCGGTGATTTTGCCAAGGTGTAAGTCGTAGGCCGAGGCCTTTTCATTCCAGCCGGTTTGCTGTTGTTCCTTGAAATTCTCACTCATTAGAAATTCTACTGGTCCCAGGCTAACTTATCTTGTTGAAGCGTTACCCCGGTTGTCTCTGTTATTTAGGGATTTCTGATCCAGAATCATGCTGAAGCCCTGCATGTTGGCCGGGATCACCACGACGCCACCCTCATTTTCAGCAAAGGTTTTCAGGGCTTCGTTTAGTTCATGCTGGAGGTATTCGGGGGTCAGGGAGGAGTTGATAATGGCGTTGGCTTCGGCAATGCCCCGGGCGCGGGCGATTTCAATTTCCGCATCCTTGCCGGCGATTTCCACTTCGACTTTCTTGGCTTCGAGGGTCTTTTGTGCCTGTACGGCTTTCTGGATGGCTGCCTCAATAGTGGGGTCGGTGTTCAAAGCGCGCACCGCAACACGGGTGATGGTGAA
>DLXZ01000006.1:0-121 GCA_003448675.1 Porticoccaceae bacterium | reverse complement strand
CCGCAACACGGGTGATGGTGAAAATGCCGTCGTCCTTTGCGTCTAGCTTGGCTTGGAGGTTTTCGGCAATACCCGTGCGCAGTACATCCCGGTTACGGTGTAATTCCAGCGAATCGATTTT
>DLXZ01000166.1:5805-5960 GCA_003448675.1 Porticoccaceae bacterium | reverse complement strand
GCGCTGAAAACCGCCGAAGTCAGTCCCGGTAGTACAGTGGCCGTTTTCGGCGCTGGCGGCGTGGGCCTCTCCATCATCCAGGGTGCCAAGATCGCTGGTGCGGCACGCATTATTGCCGTCGATCTGTCAGACGAAAAACTGGCCATCGCCAGGGA
>DLXZ01000166.1:356-5560 GCA_003448675.1 Porticoccaceae bacterium | reverse complement strand
GTGGGCGCCACCGATAGCGTCAATGCCAGTGGCGACCCCGTTAAGGAGATTATGGAGCTGACAGGTGGCATCGGCGTTGATTACGGTTTTGAGGCTATCGGCGTCCCCGCCGTCGTCGATCAGGCTCAGAAAGCCACCCGGCGCGGAGGTACTATGACCGTTGTTGGCGTTGGCAAGCTCGATCAGAAACTCGAACTCAACGCGCTGATGTTTCCCCTCACGGCTAAAACCTTCAAGGGCTCTATGTACGGTGGCGCGGAGTTTAAGGTGGACTTCCCCAAATACCTCGAGCTGTATAAGCGCGGCAAACTGGATCTTGATCGTATGGTTACCAATACTTATACCATCGACGAGGCGGTCCAGGCTTTTGAAGACCTGGAAGCCGGGAAAAATGCCCGCGGTGTGATTGTCTATGATTAACAGTCAGGCTTTCCTGAATGTAAAACCCGGCTTTTGCCGGGTTNNTCGGTATTGAGGGTCAGTATATGGCCATCGGTGAATTTGAACAGAATGGTGTTAAGTTTGACCCGGACGGTGTCACTGCATCGGTACTGCTGGGCCTGCCAGTCGCTGAACACACCCGCATTTATGTGAAAGGTGGTCAGATGTGGTGGAGCGCCGACTATGAGGGCCCTGTGGGCTACACCGATGAAACCGATGGCACCAGCCTCTTTTACGGTGGTGGTGTATCCTTCGCGGTTAAGTACAACCTGAATGTCCGCGCCGAATACGAGCGCGCCAAATTTGATGAAGGTGAAGTAAATGCCGACGTCGACTTTGCCTCTGTTGGTCTTGGTTTTATGTTCTGAACATAAAACCCGATATAAAGAAACCAAAGTAAAAAACCCGGCTTTTGCCGGGTTTTTTTATGGGGTATAGCGGGTGGGGTCGCGATCTCTCTAAGTAATGATTTATATATTTCCCAATCCCTGATGTTTTGTGGCTTCGGAATTGCCTTTTTAGTTGGACACAAAGCTGCGTTTAGGCAACACAAACGCGGTGTGTCGGCTCATTCTACTGAGCCAAACATTTTCTTTGGTATGAAGCGAAATTCTAGGGATCTCTTCTGGTCGTTTAGGAGCATTGGTATATCGCTAGGCTCAACGTGTAGTTTAGCGAGTTAAGTTAATTTCTTTTAGCCCCTGCTTATTCGGTCAGGACCCTAAACTTTTTAACGGCTATTAAACAAAAAAGGGGCGACATTTGCCGCCCCTTTTTTGTAGTCTCGCCAATTATCCGGTTACGGCAAAAGCAACTAACGACAGGCCGGAATAGGAACGGTCTCGGTGTCGCGCCCGGAACGCATCACGATGCCGGGTTTGGCGCCGGTGAGCTGGTTGTTGCGGACAATCTCCTGGCCATTTACCAGTACATTCTCAATACCTTCGGCCTCGCAGTAGAGGCGGCCGGCATCGGCGGGCAAGTCGTAGCGGGTGTGGATGGGACCTTTGCCGACGGTGTTTTCGTCAAATACCACGACATCGGCATACCAGCCTTCACGGAGTTGGCCGCGCTCTTTCAGGCCCAGGAAGCGGGCTGGGCGGTCGGTAATTTCGTTGATGGCTTCTTCCAGGGTCAACAGACCGCGGTCGCGCACCCCCAGTGACAGCAAGGTGGTGCTGAAGGCGAAGGTGTCGATCATGTCCAGGTGGGCGCCGGCGTCGGACGCACCCACCAGGGTTCGGGGGTCTTTCCAGGCCTGGCCGCGCAGGGCCCAGCTTTCGTCGTCATCACCGCCCAGGTTGGGGAGGAAGGTGGTTTTCAGGTCGTCGGCGACCGCGATATCGAAGAACACGTCGGAGGGTTCCTTTCCTTCTTCCTGAGCGATGTCTCCGATCACTTGGCCCTGGTATTTGGCGGTGGCATCGGTAAAGGTTTCTTCCACTAGCATGCGCTTAAAGTTTCCAGTGGCTTTCAAGGCGACCGGAATATCCGGGTGGTTGGCGCCGGCCACGAGCTTTTCGCGCACCGCCGGGTCGGCAAAAGCCTGCTTACGCTCCTCCATGGGCAGGGATAAAACGGCCGCCCAGCCAGGGAAGGAATCCAGTCCGAAACCGCTCCACAGATTTATGCGCAGGCTCACGGGCTGGGCGAAGGTGAGAGCCTTGATTTCGGCGCCGCGCTCGGCGGCGTAATCACTGGCGGTGAGTTGCTCCTCGAAAATCTCTTTAGTGCCGCGGGTGACGATAAGCACGTTCCAGTTCAGCGAGCGCTGGGCGGCGAGGGACATATCGGTCATCAGTTGTTTGCGTTCTTCACTGAAGGGGCCGACCGAAGGGATAAATTCCAGCAGGGTACCGGGGTAGTCCCGCAGGCAGGCGGAAAGCTCAATTAATTCTTCCGGTGTTGCCGCACGCGAGGGTACCGGCTCACCATCGCCATCGTTATGGGTGGGGGACTGGGAAGAGGAAAAGCCCATGCCGCCCTCGGAGAGGGATTTTTTCAGCAGGCTTTTCATGGCGCCCAGTTGTTCCGGTGTAGCGGGCTTGTCGGAATCCTCACCCATAACCACCCGGCGCAGGGCAGAGTGACCCACCAGAAAGCCGATATTGATGGCCATTTTGCCTTCGAGTTTGTCCAGGTAGCTGCCGAAGGAGTCCCAGTCCCAGGGCACACCGGTTTGCAGACTCTGGAGTGGCATGCCCTCGACCTTGGCCAACAGGCGCATCAGGTAGTCGCCGGCCTCGGGTACCAGGGGTGCGACTGAGAACCCACAGTTGCCCGCGAACACGGAAGTAACGCCATGATAGGAGGAGGGGCTGATATCCGGATCCCAGAACACCTGGGCATCGTAGTGGGTGTGGACATCAACAAAACCGGGCGAAACGATTTTTCCGGTGGCGTCGATCACTTCCCTGGCTTCTTCGTCGAGCTTGCCAATGGCGACGATACGCCCGTCCTTGATGCCAAGGTCGCCACTGGTCCGTGGTGCGCCGGTGCCGTCGATAATGGTGCCGCCCTTAATCAGATAATCCAGCATGTCTGCCTCCTTATAGCGTTTGAATAGTAATTGGATAGGGTTTGAAGTGGGAACAGGTCCTGGTCAGTCCGGCCAAGGGTTGTTTTTTCGCGGACAAAAGCATAAACCGCTTTAGCTACTGTGAGAAGTAATATAGATCAACCGTGCTCGTTTCGCCGGCTGGACAGGAGTGTGTGGATTCTGACAAGCTTTGCGTTATGCTTGGCTCGGGCATCAATTAGCTTAATGTTGTACTGGAAAAATAAGGGGGGATGATGAAAGCCTTGGTTGTGGGTGGTACCGGTCCGACGGGGCCTTATATTGTTAATGGTCTGCTAGCGCGCGGTTTTGATGTGGCCATTTTTCACCGGGGCACCCACGAGATACCCGAAATTCCCCCTGAGGTAGAGCATATTCACGGTGATCCTCACTTTAAGGAGACCATCGAGGAGAGTCTGAAAGGTCGCACCTTCGATCTCGCCATCGTCACTTATGGACGGGTGCGTTTTCTGGCCGAGGCGTTGGTGGGCAAGGTCGGTCGCTTCGTTAGCGTCGGTGGCGTGGCCAGCTACAGGGGCTACATGCGTGCCGGCGCATTAATGCCCGAGGGCATGCCGGTGGCGGTGCGTGAAGACGACCCCGTAGTGGCGAGTGAGGAAGAACATCGCTTTTCCTACCTGATCGCGCAGACCGAGGAAGCCGTGCTGGAGCATCATCCCGAAGCCGCCCATTTTCGTTATCCCCATGTTTATGGGCCCAGGCAACTGGTGCCGAGGGAGTGGTCGATCATGCGCCGTGTACTGGATAAGCGCCCCTGTATGATCGTGCCCGATGCTGGTCTCAGCCTTTCCACTCATGGTTATGTGGCCAACCTGGCCCACGCGGTGCTGCTGGCCGCTGACAAGCCAAAGGAGTCGGCGGGGCAAATCTATAACTGCGGTGATGAGATTCAGTTCACCACCAGCCAGATCATAGAAACCATCGCGGCGAAAATGGGCCACCGTTTCGAGTTGATCAATATGCCCCACCAGTTGGCCCTGCCTTCGCGACCCTATGTTACCGCATCTTCCACCCATCACCGGCTGATGGACATCAGCAAAATCAAGGAGCAACTGGGTTATCGGGACGTGGTGCCAGTGCCCGAGGCGCTTGGTCTTACCGTCGACTGGCTGCTGGAAAATCGCCCTGAACCGGGTGGTGATCTGGAGCAGCGCTTACAAGACCCCTTCGACTACGAGGGCGAGGATCGCTTGATTGAGGCCTGGCAGCAGGCTTCAAAAGCCGTTTCCGAGGTGCCGTTTGAAATCGCTTCCCATCGGCCCCATCCCTATGCACACCCCAAGAAGCCGGGGGAGCGGGATCATCGAAATCGTTAGGGCGGCATATATAAATCAATAAGTTATATTGAGTTGTTGACAATATCGTTTATATTTGTGTTGATGGGCTGGAGACGGTTAATCAAGGGTAAGGCGCTCGTATTCAGGCGTCTTACTGAATCACTCCAGTGGTTCGCACTCGCTTGGCGCCTTTTTCCGGCCTGGCTTTCAGGGCGTCCCTGCGGGCGGTGATGCGCGCGTCGATAACATTTTTCATGGCGATCAGCAGGCCGGTGAGAATAAAGGCCCCTGGTGGCAGGATGGCCACCAGAAAGCTGTAGCCCTGGCCAAAAATATTCAGCTTCCAGCCTGCCGCCATCGGTCCGAACAGGAGGTCCATGTTGGCGAACAGGGTGCCGCTACCTAGCAGTTCCCGCAGTGCCCCCAGTAGTAGCAGCACCGCGCCAAAGCCCACACCCATCATCAAACCATCAAACACAGCCGGCCCCGGCGAGTGCTTGCTGGCAAAGGCTTCGGCCCGGCCAAGAATGGTGCAGTTGGTGACGATCAAGGGAATGAAAATACCCAGAATCTGATACAGCTCGTAGGTATAAGCCTTCATCAGCAGTTCGGTGCAGGTGGTGAAGGTAGCAATAATCATGACAAAGGCGGGAATGCGGATAGCGTCGCCGACCCGGTGGCGAATCAGGGATACGGCCAGGTTGGAACCCATCAAAACCGCCAGGGTTGCCAGACCCAGACCAAGGGCGTTGACCACCGAGCCGGTGACCGCCAGCAGGGGACACAGACCCAGTAACTGGACCAACGCTGGATTATTGTTCCAGAGGCCGTTGCGGCTGATTTCCTTCAGGCTTACGTCGGTCATGATTTGTCCTCGGCGTTTTTCTGAGGCTCCGATGGCGCCGTTT
>DLXZ01000166.1:0-159 GCA_003448675.1 Porticoccaceae bacterium | reverse complement strand
TGGCTCCGATGGCGCCGTTTCTGGTGTGGCGCGTTGGTGTTCCAGTTTGTCAGTTTGTACTGCTTGTTTAAGGAGACGCGCACGGTCCTGCTTGAAGTAGTCTAGCGTTTCCTTCACTTGCCGTACCACGGCCCGGGGCGTAATGGTGGCGCCGGTAAA
>DLXZ01000269.1 GCA_003448675.1 Porticoccaceae bacterium | reverse complement strand
AACACCTGCCTGATCCCCAACGGCTACTGCTCCATGGGCTTTGCCCTGCCTGGGGCCATCGCCGCCCAACTGGTGCATCCCGAACGGAGAGTGCTAGCCATCGCCGGCGACGGCGGTTTTCTGATGAATGTTCAGGAGATGGAAACCGCGCGCCGCCTGAACAGCAACATCGTGGTCATGGTATGGGAGGACAAGGGTTATGGGCTAATTTCCTGGAAACAGGATAACGAATACCACCGCCATACGGATCTCGGTTTTGGCAATCCCAACTGGTTGGAACTGGCCAGTGCCTTTGGCTGGAAAGGTTATCTGTGCAACGAAAGCAAAGCCTTAAAAGACACGCTGGAAGCGGCTTTTACCCATGAAGGGCCAAGCCTGGTGGTGGTCCCGGTGGATTACCGGGAAAACGCCCTGCTCACCCAGCGGCTCGGGGAACTGAACGAAGGTATGGCCTGAGCTTCGGGGCTTTCAATACGAATGCCCTAATGAATAAGGGCTGGTCTGTGTCATGGCCGGCTTCCACGCCAGCCCCCCAGGCACCAACTACATAACAATCACGTGACGGATGCCCTCGCCGCTGGCCAGGCGATCAAAACCGCCATTCACATCATCGAGGATCAGGGTGTGGGTCAACAGCTTATCAACCGGCAGTTTGCCCTGTTCATATAAGGCCAGATAGCGGGGCAAGTCGATACTGGGCACCGATGCACCAATATAGCTGCCCTTGAGGGTTCGCTCCTCGGCCACCAATGAAACGGCTTGAATCGAAAGTTGGCGCTCCGGGTGAGGTAGACCCGAAGTCACCGTGGTGCCGCCGCGGGCGGTGATCCGATAAGCCAGCTCAAGGGCCGGCACCGAGCCCGCCATTTCAAAAGCGTACTCCACGCCGCCGCCACTGAGATCACGAATCTGCTCCTCGGCACTGGCGTCACCGGCATTGACCGTGTGAGTGGCGCCCAGTTCGCGGGCAAAGGCCAGTTTTTCATCGGACAAATCCACCGCGATAATCTGTCGGGCGCCAGCCAATTGCGCACCCAACAGGGCACTGAGCCCCACCCCGCCCAGGCCCACCACCGCCGCTGAAGCGCCGGGTGGCAGCGAAGCGGTATTCACCACCGCACCAACCCCGGTCAACACCGCGCAACCAAACAGTGCGGCTTTGGTTAAATCGAACGAGGTAGGGATTTTTACCAACGAGTGCTCTGACACTACCGCGTGACTGGCAAAGGCCGAGACTCCCAGATGGTGATTGATGTCACTGCCCGCGCGGCTCAGGCGGCGCCCACCACCCAGCAGTGTGCCCGCGCCGTTGGCACTGGCGCCAGGCTCGCACAGGGCCGGGCGACCCCGAGCGCAAAAGCCGCAGCTACCGCAACTGGGTACAAACACCATGACCACGTGATCGCCAACCGCAAAGCGACTGACGCCCACTCCCACCTCCTCTATCACCCCCGCAGCCTCGTGGCCCAGCGCCATGGGCAGGGGCCGGGGGCGATTACCATCAATGACCGACAGATCGGAGTGACACAATCCGGCAGCGGCAATACGCACCAGCACCTCGCCGGGGCCGGGCGGCGCCAGCTCCAGCTCGCCGATAACCAGCGGCATGGATTCAGTATAGGGCCTTGGCAAACCCATGGTTTCAAGGATGGCGGCGGTAGCTTTCATAACAATTGTCTCCGAGCTAGAGGGATGGCGAATTGATCACCAGCATTTTTTTGATCTGCATTTCCGCGTAGGTATGAGGGATGCCACCGACCCCGTGACCGGAGTGCCGCAGGCCGGCAAAAGGCATCCAGTCAACCCGAAAAGCGGTTTGGTCATTGACCATCACCGCCGAGGCATTGAGCTGGCGGTAGGCGTGCAGGGCGGTATCGATGTCACGACTGAAGACCGCAGCCTGAAAGGAAAAGTCCGTGGCGTTGGCCCGGGCGATCGCCTCATCCAGGTCCGCGCAGGCGTAAACACTGATCACCGGACCAAAAATTTCATGGCAGGTGACCTCGGCATCGGCAGGCGGATTCAGGAGCACCGTCGGTGCATAGCAACGCTCGCCGATGGGCTCGCCACCACCCATCAGGCGCGCACCCGAGGCGACCGCCGCTTTGACCGCGCCATCTATCCGCTCCACCTCGCGCTGGCGAATCAGCGGGCCGACATCCGTGGTTTCCAGAGCCGGATCACCAACCACCATGGCGGCGCCGGCCTCTGCCAGTCTCACGGCCACCCGCTCGGCTATGGCCGCCGGGCAATAGACGCGCTGCACGGAAATACACACCTGGCCGGCATGGTAGAAACCACCTTTAGCCAGCAGCGGAATGGCGGCGTCAATATCCGCGTCCTCGGCGATCAGCACCGGGGCAATACCGCCATGCTCCAGGGCACAACGGGCACCCGGCGCCAATTGGGACCGAAGACGCCAACCAACCCCGGCGCTACCAATAAAGCTGAAAAAGCCCACGCGTGGATCGGACACCAGGGCCTCGGATACCTCATGACTGGCAGTGGAGATCACCTGACACCATTCGGGGGGCAAACCGGCCTCCTGTAAAATTCTAACCAGCTCGTAGCAGGACATGGGCGTTTCACTGGCCGGCTTCACCACCACCGGACAACCGGCGGCGATGGCCGGCCCAACCTGGTGCACAATCAGGTTAATGGGGTGGTTAAACGCGCTATAAGCCAGCACCACGCCAATGGGTTCATGATGGGTAAGCGCCAGACGGCCTCTGGATGCCGGGTTAATGCCCATGGGAATCTCCTCACCGTGACCGGTGCGGATACATTGAGCGCACAAACGCAGGCCATCGACGGCCCGAGCCAACTCCACGCGGGTATCAACCAAAGGTTTGCCGCCTTCCTTGAGAGCGATATCAGCCAGCCGGTCTGCTTGCTCGGCAAGCCGCGTCGCCGCAGTCGTCAGGATTTCCAGCCGCTGCGAGGGATCCAGCCATAACTGACGGGAAGCATAGAGCTCATGGGCGCGAGCCAGAGCCTGCCTGCCGCCCTGCTCGTCAACGGTATCCACCTCCGCCAACAGCGTCCCGTCGAAGGGCGAATACACATGTAGGGCGTTATCGCCTGGCCGGGCATCGGCCATAAGAGAATAGTGAGCGGTCATACTGCCTCCCGCGTTTTTCTTCCATTCATCCACCAGCGCACTAAATTAAACATAGCAATTTGCGCGCCATGGCTCCCGTGACTGCCTACTTGCAATCGGTTTTCCCCTATCTGAAGATGCCAGCGTCCGGTCGGTATCACTATTGATTATCAGTTCCGGATCAGCCACTACCGATAACAATAAATTGCGTAGCAATCGGCATCAATG
>DLXZ01000111.1 GCA_003448675.1 Porticoccaceae bacterium | reverse complement strand
AGTGAATTAGGTGCCCTGTTCTCGCTGCAAAGTGACACATTAGCCCCGGAGGATCGCACCCAGGGTGGCGGCATTTGCGTCAATCCGGAGACCCAGGTTCGCACCAGAGACAAACAAAGTGGCAATATTCTGCCCCACGGTGAACGCGGGGAAATTGAAATCAAAACACCCAGCCGCATGGTGGGTTACCTGAATAACCCAGAGGCAACTCAAACAGCCTTCACCGAAGATGGTTTTTTTAAAACCGGTGATCTGGGTTACACGCGCGACGATGGCAGCTGGGTTTTCTTGAGCCGGCTTGGCGATGCGATCCGTCTCAGCGGGTTTCTCGTGAGCCCCGCCGAAATTGAAGGCTACATCGAAACACACCCGGCTGTCAGTGAAGCCCAGGTCGTCGGCGTTCAACAAGCACGTAAAATATGGCTCTGCGCGTTTATCATTCCGGCGGATGCAAACAAGCTGGACAATCAATTGCTACGCCAATACTGCGAGAAAGGCATGGCGAAGTACAAAGTACCCCAACATTTTGAACCGATTGACGCTTTTCCTGTCACATTAAGTGCCAATGGCAACAAAATACAACGGGCAAAGCTGCGGGACATGGCAGAGTCCATCATGCGTCGCAGTCTGGCACCCGCGACCTGATATACTTAAACCTTGTGAATTTAATACGGTATCTATCACCACGATGAAACTGCTTTACGATTTCTTTCCCATCTTGCTTTTTTTTATCGCCTACAAACTGGAAGGCATTTTTGTGGCCACCGCTGTCGCCATTGCAGCCTCCTTCGTACAAGTCAGCCTTTTCTGGTACCGCCACCGCCGGTTTGAAAACATGCACCTGGTATCCTTGGCTCTCATCACGATTCTGGGCGGCTTGACCCTGTTACTCCAGGAGAAAAGTTTCATCATGTGGAAGCCCACATTAATTAACTGGGCCTTTGGAGCCGTCTTCCTGGGTAGCCATTTCATCGGCAAACAACCGTTGATACAGCGCATGATCGGCGGACAAATTTCGCTCACGGATACC
The DNA here is from genome assembly GCA_003448675.1 of Porticoccaceae bacterium. GTDB lineage: Bacteria > Pseudomonadota > Gammaproteobacteria > Pseudomonadales > Porticoccaceae > HB2-32-21. Next base: position 5,455 of record DLXZ01000111.1, on the reverse strand, counting down.
ATATGGCGCCGCTTAAGCTATATGTGGGTTGGCTTTTTTCTTTTCAGTGGCGCGCTCAATATTTACTTTGCCAGTGACTACCTGCGTGCTGAGGCGGCATTGGTTAATGCCTCACCGGCTGTCACCAGTGAACAGCTGGAAACATTAAACTGTGAAGCTGACTTCAATCCCACTACGATTGGTTTATGTGAAACGGCACGTGACAAAGAAGAGTTTTGGGTAAATTTCAAATTATTCGGGCTGTTGGGCTTAACCATCCTTTTCGTCATTGTGCAAACCATCTACTTGGCCCGGCACATCCAGGAACCCAAAACCAACGCACCTTAGGAAGAACACTTTATGCTCTACGCCATCATCAGCGAAGATATTGAAAACAGCCTGGAGAAGCGGCTCAGCGCCCGCCCAAAACACCTCGAGCGACTGGAAGCATTGAAAAGTGAAAATCGCCTTTTCGTTGCAGGTCCTCACCCGGCCATTGACAGCCTCGACCCGGGTGAGAGCGGATTTACAGGCAGCCTGGTGATCGCCGAATTTCCATCCTTGGAAGCCGCTGAAGAATGGGCAAGCAAAGACCCGTACATCACCGCTGGCGTTTACGCCAAAACCATTGTAAAACCATTTAAAAAAGTCCTGCCTTAACGGCGGATCAAAACACTGGCCGCAACACATAACATATGACTACAACTCAAAGCGGCCACAACCCCGATGGAAGGAAGCTCATGGAAATTAATTCAACATAAACCGATCGCAGAAAATCTCTCTCAACCATATTTCTGATTGACTCAGAAACAATTGCTTAGACAACATGGGAGGCGGTTTGATGAGACCCTTTTTAACACTGCATAACCCAGCTGCGGCTCAAAAGTATTACCAGGATAAACTCTGGTTTGATGAAACCTTTTATGATTTAGCGACCAAGCACGCAACTGCCAGGCCCCATGCGCTGGCGTTACAGGACGGCTTTACAAAACTGACATGGCAAGATGTCATCCACCATGCTGATGCACTCGCACGAGACTTAATCGACCAAGGGCTTTGTGGTGGCGACAGAGTCTCCGTCTGGATGTCTGATTGCATTACCCCGGTGATTGCTCTGCTCGCATGCTCCAGAGAAGGTTTTGTCTGCAACCCTTCCCTCCATAAAACCCATACCTGGGCAGAAATCATTGAGCGCTTGAACCGTTTAAACACCAAAGCATTCATCACTCAACCGGGCTGGGGCGCTGACCCGGATGAGATCAGCATTGACAATCTGTATGAGCAGGCGCCATCGCTAAAAGTGATCTATGAGCCAGACACGCTCCCTAAACCGGTAAAAAAACCCGACCACCCGCCGAGCAAAACACCGGATCATGTCACTTACCTGGCCTTTACTTCGGGCACCACCGGGGAACCAAAGGGCGTTATGCACTCAGCGAACACGTTGCTTTCCAGCGTGCGTAAGCTTGTTGAGACCTGGGGGTTTGATACACAAACGCGGATTCTGACGCTCAGCCCGTTGTCTCACCACATTGCCTGGGTAGCCGCATCCGAGTGGCTGGTTTGTGGCGGCGTCTTTATCACCAACCACCCTCCACCAGATGTGCATGCGCTCGACTGGATTGTACAAACAGGCGCGACCTATGTGCTCGGCGTCCCAACACATGCCATGGATATTCTCGCAGAACAAGCCCGTCGAAACCTGCCCAGACTGGGTAACGTTTCAGTGTTTTATCTAGCCGGATCACCGATCCCGCCCAGTGTGGCAGAAGCATTCATCAAACAGGGAATTACCCCTCAAAATGTTTACGGTATGACAGAAAACTCATCTCACCAGTACACTTTCCCGGATGACTCCTTCGAGATCATAGTCGGCACCTGTGGCCGGGGTGGCCCGGCTTACGATGTGTGTATACTGGACCCTGACAACCCCAGCCGATACCTCAAGACCGGTGAAACTGGGCACATTGCCGGGCGAGGTGCCGCACTGATGCTTGGTTATTTTGATAACCAATCAGCTAGCGAAAGCAGCTTTAATCAGGATGGCTGGTTTATGTCCGGAGACCTTGGTTCACTGGATGAAGCGGGCAACCTGACGATCAAAGGCCGAATCAAAGACCTGATTATCCGAGGCGGTCACAATATTCACCCCGCCCCCATTGAAGCCGTCGCACTCAGGCATCCGGCGGTTGAAAAAGCGGCGGTTTTCCCTGTACCAGACGACCGCCTCGGTGAAAAAATCTGCATCGCCATTATCGGCAGAATAACCATCAATGACTTGCTGGAACATCTTCGTCGAGAAGGTTTGTCTAAATATGATATGCCGGAATACTTCGCGCGGGTGGAAGCCTTTCCGCTCACGGCCAGCGGGAAAGTGTTAAAACGAACGTTGATCGATCAGCATCGGCGTGGTGAGTTGGCAGTGGCCCCCATAAAACGACAAACGTCAGGCTTGCCCAGCTGACCCAGCCGCGCATCTGTTTCCGAGTGCGCGCTAGTGGCTCACAAGCGGGCGTGTGGCTTTCCAAAACCGGGCCGACCAGTAACGGTCATCCAGATCGGAGATCATCACACCCCGACGTGTTGAGGCATGCAAGAACCGTTGCTGATCGATGACTATCCCGACATGCCGTAACCGCCGACCTGTTCGAAAAAAGACCAAATCCCCTGGAGCCAAGGCACTTCGATTGACCTTGGGACCCACTTTTGACTGTGCCTGCGTCGTACGAGGCAACATCACGCCAAACAGATCACTGTAGGCCAAATAAACAAAGCCTGAACAATCAACCCCTTGACGGCTCATACCACCCAGTTGATACGGTACGCCCCGCCACACCTGATAATGCTCGAGCAAACGCAATGAAATAGCCTCGTGGGTTGAGTGTTCGCGTTGAGCCTGCGCTTTCTCTGGTTGAGAACCACAACCGGAAAGCAGTAAAAATATCGCCCCGAATACCAAAACAGGCATGGCTGGCATGGTCATTTTCAGGCCGATACGCCTGACTCAAACCAGCCGACTGAGCGCATAGTGGGTACACTGGAGGCAAACAAACGCCATAATGCCGGCGATTAGGTCATCCAACATGATCCCAACGCCACCTCCGACATGCTCATCAAGCCAGCGGATTGGCCAGGGTTTCACGATGTCAAAAAAACGGAACAACAAAAACCCGGCCACAACCCATTGCCAACCAGCCGGCGCGGCAATCATGGTCACCCAAAAGCCTACAAATTCATCCCAAACAATGGCGCCATGATCGTGAACACCCAACGCATCGGCTGTTGCACCACAGATCACGATGCCCACCAGAGCGGCAGCCAATACGAAGCTGAGATAAAACCAAAGCGGCAGCGATTGCAATGCAAGATAGGGCGCAATTGCCGCTACCGTACCCATCGTGCCCGGCATCCACGGCGAAAGGCCTGACCCAAACCCCAATCCCAAGAAGTTCACAGGCGGGGAAAACAAATTGTCGACTCCTGGCTTGATAAGCCCTCCTCAGGCTGATGCATCAACCCGCTGAATTGAAATGTGTGTACCCTGACCGTGCTAGTGTATGAATTTCACTGCGACCTTGTGGAGCATACGTTTTTATACGCAATCCCGGTTCATCCGTCATCCTGCCTATGGACCAGCAGGTGGAAAACAACCAATGATCCGGCGACAATTGCCCGAGCTTCTCCTCGGGTACGGTAAAGCACAGCTCATAATCATCACCTGCAAAGAGCGCGTACTCCAGTGCTTGCTGGCGGTCGCCCTGCAGGCAGTACATGCTCGGAAGTGGAATTTTCTCGGCATCAATCACTGCACCTACCTGGCTGCGCTCAAGAATATGTCTAAGATCCCCTGCCAAGCCATCCGACAAGTCAATGCACGCGCTGGCAATTCCCCGGAGTTGCTCGCCAACCGCCAACCTGGGCTCTGGTCGATTAAGATGCGCAATCGCACGCGTATGATCAAGCCTCTGATGTTCAGGAGGCAGTCTTTGCGTGACTGCGGCTAGCCCCCACCCGCCGAGACCTAATTCTCCGGTCACAAAAATGAGATCACCTGCATGTGCACCATCTCTTCGCAACGCCTGTCCTCTGGGCACAAACCCATGCGCTTGTACGGTGACTGACAGCGGCCCTCGGGTTGTATCCCCACCCACGAGCTGCACCTGGTGCTGATCAGCCAAGGCGAAAAAACCTGTGCAAAAAGCCGACACCCAGGCCTCATCAGCGTCTGGTAAGGTCAACGATAACGTGACCCAAGCCGGAGTCGCCCCCATTGCAGCCAGATCACTCAAGTTAACCGCCAGTGCTTTGTGAGCAATGTCTTGGGGGGCTGTGGGTTCCGGAAAGTGCACACCGGCCACCAAAGTGTCGATGGACACAATCAGTTCTTGGACTTCAGGACATTTAAGTACCGCGCCATCATCGCCAATACCCAATACGACATCATCGCGATTTTCCACCGCACGCATGAAGTGAGTTTGAATCAGATCAAATTCACTTTGGCTCATGAGACGGTGCGCGACCAGCCTGACGCTCCACGGATCTTAGATCCTTTGCCAGCTTGTCGAGAATCCCGTTAACAAATTTATGCCCCTGATCAGCACCGTATGTCTTTGCCAACTCAACGGCTTCATTGATTGCTACTCTAAACGGCACGTCGATGCGCTCGATCAGCTCGTAGGTCGCCAATTGCAGAATCGCAAGTTCAACCGCATCAACCTGTTCAGTATCCCGAATCATCTGATCAGCCAGTAAGCTATCGATTCGACGGCGGTGTTTTAAGGCGCCTTTCACCAGTTCGCAGAAGTAGTCATTGTCTGCGTTACCCATATCCTGGTAACTCAGAAAATCGTTAACGAACTGGTCCGTAGGAGGCTCCTCCCCCATCAATGCGTTCATATGCCATTGATAGAGTGCCTGCACAGCTTTGCGCCGGGCATGCTTTCGGCCTCGTAGGAGTGATCGTTTTTCAACAGCATCATCCACAGGGTGTGGCCTTTAAAGTTTGTCCAATAAGTTGATCATCTCGATCGCGGTGAGCGCCGCTTCTGCGCCTTTGTTGCCCGCCTTGGTGCCGGCACGTTCAATTGCCTGTTCAATCGTGTCTGTCGTTAACACGCCAAATATAACCGGCAGGCAGTGCTTCAAGGCAATATTGGCAATCCCTTTGGTGCATTCCCCGGCGACATAGTCAAAGTGCGGTGTAGAACCGCGGATTACCGCGCCAAGGACGATCACAGCCTGGTAGTTACCACTCGCAGCCAGCTTATCAGCCACCAACGGAAGTTCAAATGCACCCGGCGCACGAACCACCGTTATGTCGCTGGATTTAACGCCGCTGCGCTCCAAAGCATCAATCGCCCCATCCAGCAGGCTTTCCACAATAAACCCATTGAACCGGCCCACCGCTATCGCCACTTTTGCACCGTTGGCAGAAAGCTCTCCCGAAATCGAACGTATATTTGTCATAAATTGTCTC
>DLXZ01000240.1:25161-33961 GCA_003448675.1 Porticoccaceae bacterium | reverse complement strand
ACCGCCTTGCCGGCAAGGCGGTGCTGGTAACCGGTGGCGCCAGGTTGGGCATCACCATGCCCCGGGCGAAGTGGCGCGCCGCGTCACCAGCCGTATCAGCCAGCGCCGGCCCGTCACGAAGATGCAGATGCCAGTCGTCGGGGCGGGTAATGGTAATGCTGTCCATGAAGCGTCGAGGATAGTCCGGCTGGTGTTGCGAGTGGCTTTGCTTGAAGAGTACATCCTACCGGAAAGCCATTCCTGGCGATACCGGTTGAGGTGTCAATTAGATGAGCAGCGGTTTAAAATTGCCGCGCTTTTCGTTTTTTAAGCGCAGTCGATACTTTCTTTATATTTGTTTTCTAGGGAGGACTTTGTGTCCGAATTAAACCGACCCTCTGTTAAAAAAGTCGTGCTCGCCTATTCCGGGGGCCTGGATACGTCCGTCATCGTGCGTTGGTTGCAGGATAACTATCAGTGTGAGGTAGTGACTTTTACCGCCGATATTGGGCAGGGCGAGGAAGTGGAGCCGGCGCGGGCCAAGGCCGAGGCCATGGGGGTGAAGGAAATCTATATCGACGACCTGCGTGAGGAGTTTGTCAGGGATTTTGTTTATCCCATGTTTCGCGCCAACACCATTTACGAAGGCGAGTATCTGCTTGGCACCTCCATTGCCCGTCCCCTGATTGCCAAGCGGCTGGTTGAAATCGCCAACGAAACGGGGGCCGATGCTATTGCCCATGGCGCTACCGGAAAAGGGAATGATCAGGTGCGTTTCGAGCTGGGGGCCTATGCCTTGAAACCCGGCATCAAGGTGATCGCGCCCTGGCGGGAGTGGGATTTGAGTTCGCGGGAAACCCTGATGGCCTATTGTCGTGAGCGTGACATCCCGGTGGACTTTGCCAGCCAGCAGAAAAAATCCCCCTATTCAATGGACGCCAATCTGCTGCATATTTCCTACGAGGGCGACATTCTGGAAGACCCCTGGGCCGAGGCCGAAGCTGATATGTGGCGTTGGAGCGTCTCGCCCGAGGAGGCGCCAGATAAGCCGGTTTACATTGAGCTGAGTTATGAAGGTGGGGATATCGTTGCCCTGGATGGCGAGCCCATGTCTCCGGCCCAGGTGCTGACCAGGCTGAATGAGATTGGTGGCGCCAACGGTATCGGTCGCACCGATATTGTCGAGAATCGTTATGTGGGTATGAAAGCTCGCGGTTGTTATGAAACGCCGGGCGGCACCATTATGCTGCGTGGCCACCGGGCCATCGAGTCCATCACTCTGGACCGGGAGGTGGCGCACTTGAAGGATGAATTGATGCCCCGCTATGCCAGCCTGATTTACAACGGTTACTGGTGGTCGCCGGAGCGGCGGATGCTGCAGAGCATGATCGACGAATCCCAGCGTTTTGTCAGTGGCGTGGTCAGGCTTAAACTCTATAAGGGCAATGTCATCGTGGTGGGCAGGCAGTCCGAGAACAGCCTTTTTGACGGGCGCATGGCGACCTTTGATGACGATGAAGGCGCCTACAATCAGCAGGATGCGGAGGGCTTTATCAAGCTCAATGCGCTGCGTATGCGTATAGCTGCCGAGCGTCTTCAAAAGTAACGCGGGACAATACCAAGATAAGCGGGGGAGACAGCGATGAGATATCTGCACACCATGCTCAGGGTGGGTGACCTGGACAAGTCCATCGGGTTTTATACCGAGCTTCTGGGCATGACACTGCTGCGCAAAAGGGATTTTCCCGATGGCAAGTTCACCCTGGCTTTTCTCGGTTACGGTTCGGAAAAGGAAAACACCGTGCTTGAGCTCACCCATAACTGGGATACCGACAGCTATGAGCTGGGTGATGCCTACGGCCACATAGCCATTGGCGTTGAGGACGTTTATGCCACCTGCGAGGAGATTCGCTCAAAAGGCGGCAAGGTCGTGCGCGAACCGGGACCAATGATGCACGGCACCACGGTGCTGGCTTTTGTGGAAGACCCCGACGGTTACAAGATTGAACTGCTATCGGCGGATTTTTAACCGGCGACCCGGTTAATCAACCTTCTCAACCTTGAGTGGCGGTGCCTTGGCCCTGGCCCGGAACCAGTTGAGGCCATTGAGTATCTTGTCGTTGCTGGCCAGGCGCTGCTCCAACTGGAATTTGCCGGGATAGTCCAGCAATACCATCCCCATGGCGATGGTCAGCAGGCCCTGGCCTGGCACAAACAGCATAATAAATCCGCCGGCCAGCAGTATCGCGCCAAGGATGTTTTTCATAATCAGCAGAATCATTCGGGCAACGGGGTGAGTTTTTTTCATGCCCGCCGGCTGCCGACGATCATGACAGAAATAATCCTCGGGAATCAGTGCCACCAGCCAGGGCAGTGACAACAGACTGACCACGAAAGTAATGACCGAGCCAATGGCCAACCAGGTGAACAGGCTCTGATATTGTGCCAACCAGGCGCTCACTGCTCATCCAGGGTGTAGGGCAGGTCTTCTAATGTGATTGGCACGCTTTCGCCGTTGATGACCAGCTGTTTCTGGTCGAGGGCTGCTTCGCGCAATACGGCGAGCATGGTCATGTATTTTTCATCTTCTGGAGCAGCGAGCACGATTGTACCGACGTTTTTGCCCTCGGTTGTGCTGATCTGGGTGCCGATTTCGGGAACGGAACTGGTACTGGCTGTAATGCGATAGGTGCGTCGCTTCAACTTACCTAGATACTGCATGCGTGCCACCACTTCCTGGCCGGTATAGCAGCCCTTGGTGAAGCTGATGGCGCCGGTGGCCTGATAGTTCAGCATCTGTGGCACCAGTTGTTCACTCAGGGCAGGTGTTACCGAGGCCAGGCCCGCACGCACCAGCTGCAGGTTCCACCAGGGCAGTCCTGCCGCAGTCACCGCACCACTTAGACTTTGCCAGAGAGCGGAGGCATTTTCGCTGTGGCAAATAAGCAGATAAATTTCCCTGGCCAACAGTGCAAGGCGGTTGCCTTGATTATCCTCGCCGGACTGGCTGGCGCTGGGCATTGAATGAAAGGTTGGGCTGAGTATTTCGGTAAGCCCGCTGCCGGCTAAACCAAGCTGACGGTATTTATCACTGGCATCAGTCAACTCAACCTTGAAAAACACCGCGAATTTTTTCAGTTGGGCGATAGTGGGTTCAACCAGCTCCCTGTCCATTGACAGCAGTATTTCGTCTTCGCCGCTTCGGCAAGCGGTAAAAGATGTCATCATCCGTCCCTTGGCATTACACAGGGCGCCGGGGGTGACGCCACCCACAGCCAGGTTCTCGAAATCACAGGTGCTTTGCCCCTGCAGGAATTTAGGACCGCCGGCGCCGCGTACCGCCAGCACTCCCAGGTTGTCGAGCGGTGTAAGGCCCGTGCTGATTTCTGCGTAATTCGCTGGCGTTTCACCGAATGACACTATTTGTTTGCCCGAGTAGCGAGCGCCCGCGGTTTCAAGTCGTTGTTGCCAGTTATTCATAGGGGACTGCTTGGCGTGTGAAAGGGTTTTAGCCTGGAGTCAGGGCCAACGGCAATTTATCAAACCGCGGGCCGGTATCCGGGAACGCATTTTATTATACTTATTGGCCTTCAATACAACAGACCAATGATATGGATGACAAACGCCTGCTCTGGGCTAGCCGTCGGGGTATGCTGGAACTGGACCTGATTCTGATTCCTTTTGTGGAGCAGGCATATCCGCAACTGGCGCCGGAGGATCAGCGGCTTTACCAGGACCTGCTGGCCTGTGAGGATCAGGATATTTTCACCTGGTTGCTGCGCAGTGTGCTTCCCGAGGAAGAGGACATGCGGCGCATCGTCGATATTATTCTAGCCAGTCGCAAGCCCTGACGAGCATTGTTTTCAGTAGGCCCATGGAACACCGCTTGCCTTTTGTACGCAGCCCCTTCGATACGCTCGCAAAATTGCAGGGCGCGCTGTTGTTTGTCGTGATTGTGTTGTTGTTGCTCGCACCCCTGGCCATTTGGCTAAAGGGATCGCTGATTGTCGCGGCGCTGGCGCTTTGTGTTATTCAGGTAACTCACGTGCCCAGGTGCTGGTCGGAGTTGGGCGAGTTCGTTGGTTTAAGAATTGACCGCAAGGGGTCGCGTATTTGCCTGGAAATGCGTTCCGTTGGCAGGGGGAAAGACACGGTTGATTGTCGGGTGGCCTACCACAGCGCTTATCTGATTATTCTGGTGGTAAAGGAACCGTCTCGCGGTTTTCAAGGTGCTTTGCGTTGGCCTCTATCGAGGCGCTTGCCGGTTTTCGCCAGTTCCCTGAGCAGGGATGACTTTCGGCGTTTGTCGGCTGCGGCTTTTACCTATGGCGATGGCTAGAGGTTTTGTTACGCCTGTTTTGGGTGCGATAGCTCAACCGTTTTTGCTAACGATAATGTCCTGCCCCGCGAAGTTCATGGGCACCAGAATGGTGTCCTTGGCGATGGCAGACAGTTCCGGGTGATCGAGGGTGTAATGCAGGCCGCGACTTTCCTTGCGCAGCAGGGCGGAACGGATAATCAGATCGGCGACCACAGCCAGGTTGCGCAGCTCCAGCACATCCCGACTGACTTTGTAGTTGCTGTAATACTCCTGAATCTCCCGCTTCAGCAGTCTGATACGGTGCTCGGCCCGCTCCAGGCGTTTGCGGGTGCGCACGATGCCCACATAGTCCCACATAAAGCGGCGTAGCTCGTCCCAGTTATGGGATAGCACCACGTTTTCATCCGAATAGGTGACCCGGGATTCGTCCCAGGGTTTGGTGTAACTGGGTGCGGGTATGTCGTCGAGAACCGCGTCTATGCTTCGCGCCGACGAACCGCCAAACACCAGGCATTCAAGCAGGGAGTTGCTGGCCATGCGGTTGGCCCCATGCAGACCGGTAAAGGAACACTCGCCGATAGCGTACAGGTTTTTCAGGTCGGTGCGGCCTTGGGTATCGGTAACGATACCGCCACAGGTGTAATGGGCGGCTGGCACCACGGGTATGGGCTGGCGGGTGATGTCGATGCCAAATTTCAGGCATTGGGCGCTGACCATGGGGAAATGGGCGTTGATAAAGTCCGCCGGCTTGTGGCTGATGTCCAGATAAACGCAATCGGCGCCCAGGCGTTTCATTTCGTGGTCAATGGCCCGGGCGACGATATCCCGGGGCGCCAGTTCCGCATCCGGGTGAAAATCATGCATAAACCGGCTGCCGTCGGGCAGCAGCAGGTGGGCGCCTTCACCGCGCAGGGCTTCGGAGATCAAAAATGATTTGGCCTCTGGATGAAACAGGCAGGTGGGATGAAACTGGTTGAACTCCATATTGGCTACCCGGCAACCCCGACGCCAGGCCACCGCGATACCGTCGCCGCTGGCGCCGTCCGGGTTGCTTGTGTAAAGGTAGGCCTTGCTGGCGCCACCGGTAGCCAACACCACGATGCGGGCCTGAAACAAGCAGACGCGGTCCCGGTTTTTGTCGAGCACATAGGCGCCGTTACAACGCAGGCTACGGGATCCCTGATCGGCCTGCGTGGTCAGATCCACCACGATATGATGTTCGAAGACATCAATGTTTGGCGCTTTCTCCACCTGTTTGGCCAGTGTTCCTGAGACTGCCTGCCCGGTGGCGTCGGCGGTATGCAAAATGCGCCGGTGGCTGTGGCCGCCTTCCTGGGTCAGGTGATAGCCGGCACCGCTTTCGTCCCTGCTGAATTCCACGCCCTGCCCAATGAGCCAGTTTAGGGCCGCGGGGCCCTGTTCAAGGGTGTGACGAACCACATCTTCATGGCATAGGCCAGCGCCAGCTTTGAGAGTGTCCTGAACATGGGAATCGATGCTGTCTGACTCATCAAAGACGGCGGCGATACCGCCCTGGGCCCAGGCAGTTGATCCGGCCTGCAAGTTGGCTTTGCTGAGTATGGCGACCCGACGGTGGGGCGCCAGTTGCAGGGCCAGACTCATGCCGGCAGCGCCGCTGCCTATGATCAGGACATCGTGTTGATAACTAACTTTCACCGGATATTGCTCGGGTTAAGGGCTGTCTTGCCGGACCGGGGGGCGTGCTAGTATAGGCCACCGAAACGGCCGGGAACCATAGGTTGTGTTAAAAACTGGCGATTGAAACGGTCGGGGTGTATGCGAGGTTGCATTTTCCTGAACTATCGCTGTTTGATGTTGTCAGTCACAGGGGCTGAAAAAAGGGATAGAGGGCGGAGCCTATAGATGTCGGCGGACCAAGCGCAGGATACTGATCAACAATTGGTCGCGAGGGTACAGAGGGGGGACAAGGCAGCTTTTGATGTGTTGGTGCTGAAATATCAACATAAGATCAGCGCCATTGTTTCCCGGTTTGTCAGCGACCGGGACGAAGTCAATGATGTCGTTCAGGAAGCCTTTATCAAGGCTTATCGAGCGCTGGGCAATTTCCGTGGCGACAGTCAGTTCTACACCTGGCTCTATCGGATTGCGGTGAATACGGCGAAAAACTACTTGGTATCCCGAAGCAGGCGGCCGCCAGGCAGCGATATTGATGTTGACGAGGCTGAGCAGTTCAGTAGTACCGACAAGCTCAGTGATGTCGATACGCCGGAGAATCTGGTTTACCGTGATGAACTCGAGCGGGCGGTCAACGGTGCTATCAAAAATTTGCCAGAAGACCTACGTACCGCCGTCACATTACGTGAATTTGAGGGACTCAGTTACGATGAGATTGCCGCGATCATGGACTGTCCGGTGGGTACGGTTCGCTCCCGCATATTCCGCGCCCGGGAGGCAATTGACCAGGAGATTCAGACTTTGGAAAATAGCCTCCGCTGATGTTGGGCAACTGAGTTGAAGTTCGTTAATCAGGCCCTGGAACCTTTTCGAAGCCACTCTGTCTCAATTGCAGAATCGGATGGTCTCATGGGTGCGAGGTTGGCATTGTTGGTGTGTAAGTCGGAGCTGGCACGAAACACGGGGCGGAAATAACGGACGCTCGTGTAGGTAAGAGAGCGTCATCACGAGTCGGATAGGGTATTAAGCTGAAGGGTATTATCTATGACTGATCGGAACGCAGGCGGACTCACGGAAACCCTGTCCGCTATGATGGACGATGAGGCGACGGAGCTGGAATTCCGTCGAGTTAACAAGGCGCTGTCCGAAAACCCGGAACTCAGACAGACCTGGCGTCGTTATCATCTGGGCAGGTCGGTGATGCGTCGGGAAGTATCCGATAGTCTGACGGATCTTTCGGGCATTATCAGTGAAGCGATCGCCAGGGAAGAGTCTCATAGTGTTTCTGGCGTTGTGGCTGGAAAAAATCAATTGCAGGCAGCCGAGGGTTTTTCAAAACCAGCGGGGCCGCTGCGCAAATTTGCCGTTGCGGCTTCCGTTGCCATGGTCGCGGTCTTCGGTGCAATCCAGTTTCAGTCCGGTACGTCTAACAACGGGGGGCAGTTTCCCGGCTCTCCTTCTCTTGCCAAGAGTATTAATGATGAATTGGGTAGCGGTGCGGCGCTTCAGCGGCCTGCGGGTTATATGCGGCCTCCGGTTAATCTTAGAACCGCCAGTACGGCACCCGTGCAACGTATTAGCCAGACTGACACCTCAGCCTATATTGGCTATGACGTAAGTGATCTGGAAACCGATCGACAAATCAGTAATTATTTGCAACGTTTAATGCGTGAGCACGCTGAACGGGAGGCGCTACGGCGGATGCAGACGGAAGGCGGACAGCGTTAAACTGCGTTGGCAGTGATGGTTCATTCCAGGTTGTATTCGTGCAGTACCTATCTTGATTAAAGAAACCGCAAAAGTGGTGGGAGTCGATATCCAGGGGGGAAACCTCTGGGTAGAAGGTGTCCAACGTTCGACCTGTGGGTCCTGCGCAGCCCGTGCGGGCTGTGGTCATCGCCTGCTGGGTCAGCGTAGAACACCGACCATAAAAGCAGCCATTGCCCCTGAGGATCGTTTCAACTACCAGGCCGGAAGCAGCGTCGAAGTGGGTATTCCGGAAGATCTGATCGTTAAAAGTTCGCTGCTGCTGTACCTGTTACCCCTTGGCTGTCTCCTGCTGGCGGCGTTGCTCGCTGATTACTGGCTGGGAAAGGAGTGGTTGACTATTTGTGCGGGCGTGGCGGGTTTATTATCCGGTGCTGTACTTGTTCGACGCCTTTCAGCAAAAATATCCAGCGACAACACCCTACATGCGCAGGTGCTGCGCAGGGTGGAAGATTAGATAACTAAAGTGTTGTTCTCATTCGTAAGCCCTATTGGGTTGATCCTGTGCTCAAACCTTTTGATTCAATGACCGAATGATTGAGCGACCTCATAAGTCGGTGGTAATAGCAAACGGAGACGATAGTCGATGATAGTACGTGTTTTAGGCCTCTTGCTTGTAGCGGCGTTGGCGGCGAGTCCCGTCCAGGCGGAGCTGCCGGGCTTTACCGGCCTGATAGAGGCTAATTCGCCAGCGGTGGTCAAAATTAAAGCTACTGAGAAAGCGCCGGAGCGCAGGCGTCAGCAAATCCCCCAGGATCAGTTGCCGGATATTTTTCGGGATTTTTTTGGTGACAGATTCGGTGATGGGGGAAGACAGCGACAGCGGCCCTCGGCAATGGGCTCGGGTTTTTTTATCTCTAGTGATGGCTATATTCTGACTAATAACCATGTCATTGGTGATGCCGACGAAATCACGGTTCGCCTCATTGATCGTCGCGAGTTCACTGCCGAGGTGGTGGGTGTCGATCCACGATCGGATCTGGCGCTACTGAAAATCGATGCCACAGGCTTGCCCAAAGTGAAGCTGGCCGCGCCCGGTGACCTTAAAGTTGGGGAATGGGTGGTGGCCATCGGTTC
>DLXZ01000240.1:12873-24795 GCA_003448675.1 Porticoccaceae bacterium | reverse complement strand
GCGATCAATCCCGGAAATTCGGGTGGACCACTGTTTAACCTCAGGGGCGAGGTGGTCGGCGTCAACTCGCAGATATATACCCGATCCGGAGGATCTATCGGCCTTTCGTTTGCCATCCCGGTAAATGTTGTCAATGATGTTGTTCAACAGTTGAAGGCTAAAGGCAAGGTCGAGCGGGGCTGGTTGGGCGTCTATATTCAGGATGTCGACAAAAACCTTGCGGAGTCTCTTGATCTGGAAAAACCCAGCGGTGCGTTGATCGCTCAGGTGGAGCCGGGCAGCCCAGCTGATAAGGCAGGTATCGAGGCAGGCGACGTGGTGATTGAGTTCGACGGTAAAGAAATAATTGAGGCCAGCGATCTCCCCCATACCGTCGGTCTGATCGCGCCCGGCAAAAAAGCGTCAGTGCTTGTTATCCGCAAAAGCAAGGAAAAAAGAATGCAGGTGACCGTTGGCGCCCGGCCCGATTCGGAGGGGGCGAATGGCTCCCGAGCGGACGGAGATCTTCTGGGTCTGACCGTTGAAGAGGTCGATGAAGACCAACGGAGCAAATGGCGTTTGTCCGGCGGTGTGGCAGTGGTAAAAGTCGCGCCGGATTCGGCCGCTGCGGAGGCGGGCCTGCGCAGTGGTGACGTCATTGTTCAACTAGGATATCGCAGTATCGCCGATGTCGATGAATACGAAGCGGTGCTTGAAGATATGCCCCGGGGAACACCTGTGGCTTTGCGGTTTTTCCGCAAGGGTAGATCGGTTTTCCGTACCATAGAAATCGATTGACTGGATGGCAGTAAAAGGTTCGATGGGCGGTAAAGGGTAATGCCGCGCGTGGCGCTCGTCATAGCGCGGTGGGGTCAAATAAGCTAGACTGCGCACCGCGCTGGCCCCCGCCAACGCGGTCCTAGTGCCTACACCCACCCACGGTTCATAAGCGAAGTGCCCGAACTCAGCCACATCCGTAATTTTTCCATCATTGCCCATATCGATCACGGCAAATCCACCTTGTCGGATCGATTTATTCAAGTCTGCGAGGGTTTGAGTGAACGGGAAATGGCCGACCAGGTGCTCGACTCCATGGATATCGAGCGTGAGCGTGGAATTACCATCAAGGCTCAGAGTGTCACCCTTGACTATACCGCCAGAAATGGCGAAACCTATCAACTCAACTTTATCGATACCCCGGGGCATGTGGATTTTTCCTATGAAGTGTCCCGCTCCCTAGCGGCCTGCGAGGGCGCCTTGCTGGTGGTGGACGCAGCCCAGGGAGTGGAGGCTCAGTCTGTCGCCAATTGCTACACCGCCATTGCCCAGGGGCTGGAAGTTATTCCGGTCCTTAATAAAATCGACCTGCCCCAAGCGGAGCCGGATAGGGTAAAAAGCGAAATTGAGGAAATTATAGGAATCGATGCTTCCGATGCTGTTTCCTGCAGCGCCAAAACCGGTGTGGGTGTTGAGGATATTCTCGAGCAGCTGGTTGAACGGATACCACCACCGGTTGGCGATGTTGACGCCCCCCTTCAGGCGCTGATTATCGATTCCTGGTTTGATAATTACCTGGGCGTGGTCTCTCTGGTGAAAGTGAACCAGGGCAGCCTTAGGGTAAAAGACAAAATTATCAGTAAAACTATCGGTAAAAGTAACGTGGTAGACAGCGTCGGCGTGTTTACGCCCAAGCGCAAGGAGACCGGTGTGCTGAGCGCCGGTGAAGTGGGCTTCGTGGTCGCGGGCATCAAGGATATTTTGGGCGCCCCGGTGGGTGACACTTTTACCCACGCGGCGACGCCTGACACACCGGCCTTGCCGGGCTTCCAGAAAGTCACACCGCAGGTTTATGCTGGTCTATTCCCGGTCAGCTCCGATGATTTTGAGGATTTTCGAGAAGCTCTCGCGAAGTTGACACTTAATGACGCATCGCTTTTCTATGAGCCCGAAACGTCCGATGCTTTGGGCTTCGGTTTTCGTTGTGGCTTTCTTGGCCTGTTGCATATGGAGATCATTCAGGAGCGCCTGGAACGGGAATATAATCTTGATCTTATTACCACGGCGCCGACGGTCGTTTACGAAGTGCTTACGACTGGTGGCGAAACCCTCTATATATCCAATCCCTCTAGCTTGCCCGATCCCGGTAGTATTGAGGAAATGCGTGAACCCATTTGCGAGGCAAATATTCTGGTACCCAAGGAGTTTGTGGGCAATGTCATCTCGCTTTGTGTTGAGAAGCGGGGCGTACAAAAGGACATGCAATATGCCGGAAACCAGGTCTCGTTGACCTATGATTTGCCGATGAGCGAAGTGATTATGGATTTTTTTGATCGGCTCAAATCCTGTAGTCGCGGCTTTGCTTCGTTGGAATACAATTTCCAACGCTTTCAGGGTGCGCCTTTGGTGCGACTGGATATTTTGATTAACGGTGACAAGGTTGATGCGCTGGCGCTGATTGTGCATCGAGAGAACGCGCAGCAGAAGGGTCGCGTCATTGCCGACAAAATGAAGGAACTTATTCCTCGGCAAATGTTTGATGTGGCTATTCAGGCGGCGTTGGGTGGCCATATTATAGCTCGCACCACGGTTAAGGCGTTACGTAAGAATGTTACGGCTAAATGCTACGGCGGAGATGTCACGCGCAAGAAAAAGCTTTTGGAGAAACAGAAAGCGGGTAAAAAACGCATGAAACAGGTTGGTAGGGTCGAGATTCCCCAGGAAGCGTTTCTGGCCGTTTTAAGGTCGGATAAGGGCTGAAGTATGAATATTGATTTTCCACTGGTATTGGTGATTTTAACTGCCCTTAGTGGATTGATGTGGCTGTTTGACCGTTTCTTTCTTGCGCCGCGGCGGACAAAGGATGGGGATAAGCGTCCGTGGTATGTCGAGAGCACGGCGCCATTTTTCCCGGTACTGTTGATTGTTTTGGTGGTGCGCTCGTTTATTGTTGAACCCTTCCAGATACCTTCAGGCTCAATGATCCCAACCCTCGAGGTTGGCGATTTTATTCTGGTGAATAAATATACCTATGGACTCCGTTTGCCGGTTCTGGGTACCAAGATCATGGATGTGGGTGAGCCTGATTACGGTGATGTGATGGTTTTTTTCCCCCCCGGCGATGACCGTTATTTTATTAAGCGCGTGGTCGGACTCCCCGGTGATGAAATTCGTCTGGTAAATAATGTGCTGCACATAAATGGTGAAGCGATGCCCCAGACAACCCTGGAAACAAATCGCTCCCAAAGTAGCTATCAGGTAGTGACGGAAAATCTGAAAGGAGTGGAGCACCTGGTGCGGCGGCGCAAGAGCGCGGGAAAGTATGGGGATAACTATGTTGAAGTTGTTCCCGCTGGCCACTTTTTTCTGGTCGGCGATAACAGGGACAATAGCTGGGACAGCCGCGCTTGGGGAGCGGTGCCCGAAAAAAACATTGTCGGTAAGGCTTTCGTCATCTGGATGCACTGGGAAAAAGTGCTTAGCCTGCCAAGTTTTGATACAGTGGGCGCGATAAAATAAGTTGTAAATAGCATTGTCACAACAGGAGAATTAAGCATGCTTGCGCGTAAGCAAAGAGGGCTATCCGCCCTGGGTTTTCTCATCGTTTTGGCCATCGGTGGGTTTTTTCTGACGGCGCTGTTTAAGGTCGGCCCCATGTACCTGGATAATTATTTTGTTCAGGGTGCGATGAATACCCTAGCTGACGAAAAGGTCCACGAGATGACCGACGCACGTATTCGGAGAAAAATTGGTGATTCGTTTACGATCAATAACGTGCGCGATGTCGATGTAAAAAAAGTACAAATAGTGCGGGAAAAAACCCGCACGTTAGTAAAGTTGGATTATGAGAAACGGGTCAATTTTCTCGGTAATCTGGATGTTGTGGTAGCGTTCAACAACGTCTATGACAGCTCCGTTCAATGATGGTTTGTGGTTACTAGTAACCAGCGTCTTGAGGCCCGAATCGGCTACCAGTTCAGCAGACCTGAACTGTGCGAGCGGGCACTGACGCACCGTAGTTTTGGTCCTGAGAATAACGAACGACTGGAGTTCCTGGGAGATGCTGTTCTCGATTTGGTAATCACCCAGATGTTATATCTGCGTTTCGAGGATGCTGATGAGGGACAACTGAGTTTGTTACGAGCCAGTCTTGTTAAAGGCCCTAGCCTAGCCACCGTTGCCCGACAATTACAGTTGGGAGCTTTTATTAGCCTTGGCAGCGGCGAGCGCAAGACCGGTGGCGCTGATCGAGATTCCAACCTGGCCAATGTGCTGGAAGCGTTGATTGGCGCCATTTATCTTGATGCGGGGCTGGATATCTGTCGCGCCCGCATTGAAAGTTGGTTTGCGGCGAAGCTCACAACATTATCTCCGCAGGCGATTGAAAAGGATCCCAAATCCCGCCTGCAGGAATACTTACAAAAAACCGGGCGCCCCTTACCGGAGTACAGGCTGTTGGAAAAACGTGGTCAAGCTCACGCGCGGGTGTTTGCGATCACTTGCAGCCTGCCCGACACGGGCCGGCAAACCACCGCTGAGGACAGTAGTCGTAAGAAGGCGGAGCGGGCGGCGGCCCTGGCTATGCTGGAAGTGCTTGGCGAGCAGTTATGAGCAAAAAAAATGAAACGCGTTGTGGCTATGTGGCTATCGTCGGCCAGCCCAATGTTGGTAAGTCGACTCTGCTGAATCATCTCTTGGGTATGAAGTTAAGCATTACTTCGCGTAAACCCCAAACCACGCGTCACAACGTATTGGGTATAAAAACTGCTGAAAATCTGCAACTTATATTCGTCGATACCCCCGGCATTCACACTAAACAAACCAAAGCCATCAATAGGCTCATGAATCGAGCGGCTGAGAGTGCCATGAGCGATGTGGACGTGGTGGTTTTTGTAATCGACCGGGATCAATGGGGTGAGGCAGATCAACGTGTGGCCCAGCGCCTGGTCAGTCTGAATGTGCCGGTGATCGTAGCGATAAATAAAGTGGACCGCCTGGATGATACCGATACGTTGCTGCCGGTAATGCAGGCCCTGCATGAGTATCTGCCCGAAGCAGAGCTCATCCCGGTATCAGCTTTGTACAATCAGAATCTTGAAACTCTGGAACAATCCATCAGTGAACATATCCCTAGTGGAGAACACCTTTTTCCGGCTGATCAAATTACCGATCGCAGCGAACGGTTTTTGGCGGCGGAAATTGTTCGGGAAAAAATCACCCGGCAACTGGGGGCCGAGTTGCCCTACCAGGTGACTGTTGAAATCGAAAACTTTAGCCGCCGCGGTAAAATCATACATATTGATGCCTTGGTGCTAGTCGAGCGCGAGGGGCAGAAAAAAATATTGATCGGCAGCAAGGGCGAACGTTTGAAAAATATTGGCCAGAAAGCCCGGCTTGATATGGAGCGTTTATTTGGTGACAAGGTTATGCTCAAGCTATGGGTGAAGGTGCGCGGTGGCTGGTCCGATGATGAGCGAGCCTTACGTAGTTTGGGTTATAGCGATTAATGACTCGGTAACATAAAAACCTGCTGAAACTCATGGACAATAGTCAAGCGCCGTTGGCTTATGTGTTGCATACACGGGTTTTTCGCGAAACCAGCCAGTTAGTGGATTTTTTTTCCCGCGAATTAGGCAGGTTCCGGTTAATCGCCCGGGGGACACGTGGGCCAAAGAAACAAAAAAAGGCGCTGGCGCCGCTACATTCCTTTCAGGGCTATCAAATAGTCTGGCGGGGCAGGAGCGATTTAAAAACCCTGATTAACTACGAAGCTGTCAGTTCTGATATGCCGTTGCAGGGCAAGGCACTTTATATTGGATTCTATATCAATGAGTTGCTGGTGCGCTTTTTGCCAGAACACAGCCCTCATCCATGCCTTTTCGACGGTTATACAGAGTTGGTTAGCTTGCTGGCCTCGGATGTAGATTTTGAGCCCGCTTTGCGCCGATTTGAAATGTCCGTGCTTAATGAAATGGGTAGTGGAATCGATTTGTTTGCGGATCTCAATGAGGGTGCGCCGATTCAGGCAGGCAGTAATTATCGCTACCATCCTGGCGAAGGTTTTTTCCGACTGGTGCAACAAGCCTTGGGGGGAGCGTCGCTAAATATATTTAGCGGAGAGCATTTGTTGGCGATTGCTGACGGGCGATTGCATGAACCTTCGGTCAGGCAAAGCGCCAAAAGGCTTTTACGTCAGGCAATCGCCCAGAACCTGGGAGGAAAGCCTCTTCGCAGTCGCGAACTGTTCCAACAGATGGTACATGTGCCAAGAGGGCGGTCGTGATTGTGGGAGTCGGCACTGACCTGGTCGAGGTTGCCCGGATAAAGTTGTCTCTGGAGCGCAATGGTGATCGTCTAGCGCGGCGTATTCTGACACCCAAGGAACTCGCTCATTTTCTCGACCATGGCCAAAAGGCGCATTTCCTGGCTAAGCGTTTTGCGGCCAAGGAAGCCTCAAGCAAAGCCCTCCAGACGGGAATTGGTCGTATCAGCTGGCAGGATATAAACGTTTCAAGCACCAAGGCCGGGGCGCCGAGACTTGAGTTTTCCGGCAAGGCGCGCGAGCGCTTGTTTGCCCTGGGAGCGCGGGAAGCGTATTTGAGTCTCAGTGACGAGCGTCACTATGCCCTGGCTTTCGTGGTCCTGAGTGCTTGAATGTCCGTCAATGACCTAAGCCTGTGCACAAAAGTCATTTGCTTATAAATATCTATTATCAGCCATGGGTGAGCTCATGGGACAGACATTGATCGAATCGGTAAAATAATCCATTTAAGGTTTGTCCATGGCCCAAGACTATCCGACCATAGAATCCTGTATCGGCAATACACCACTGGTGAGATTGCAGCGTTTGCATGCCGGAAGCAATAACACCCTGTTGGTAAAACTGGAGGGCAATAATCCGGCCGGTTCGGTAAAGGATCGGCCAGCATTGAGCATGATCAAGCATGCCGAGGACCGTGGTCTCATCCGGCCGGGTGATACCTTGATCGAGGCCACCAGCGGCAACACCGGCATCGCGCTGGCCATGGTCGCGGCGATTCGTGGCTACCGGATGATATTGATTATGCCGGATCATATGACCGAGGAACGTAAAGCCGCGATGCAGGCTTATGGCGCTGAACTGGTGCTTGTGAGCAAGGAAGAAAGCATGGAGGGTGCTCGCGACCTGGCGCTGAAAATGCAACGTGAAGGCAGAGGGCTGGTGCTGGATCAGTTCAACAATGCCGATAATCCGCTCTCTCACATAGAAGGGACAGGGCCTGAAATTTGGCGACAAACGGATGGCACTGTTACGCATTTCGTCAGCGCCATGGGCACCACCGGAACCATTATGGGCGTGGCAAAATACCTGAAAGGTAAAAACCCCGATATTCAGATCGTGGGACTGCAACCGGCGGAAGGGGCGAGTATTCCGGGGATCCGCCGCTGGCCCAAAGCCTATTTGCCCGGCATTTTCGATGCCAAACTGGTCGATTTGACCCTCGACATTGGTCAGCAGGAGGCGGAAGACACCATGCGGGCGCTGGCGAGGCGCGAGGGTATTTTTTGTGGTGTTTCCTCTGGAGGCGCGGTAGCTGGGGCACTGCGCCTGGCCGAAGGGCTGAGCGATGCAGTGGTAGTCGTGTCCATATCCGATCGGGGCGACCGCTACCTGTCCTCCGGTTTATATTCCGGATGATTTAGACGCAAAGCGTCGGTGCCAGAACAAACCATGGTAAATATTCGCCAGAGTCACGATTACGAGCACGCGGTGCCCGAGGATCTCGAGCCGTGGTTGCAGAGGATTAAGGAAAATAATCCTGGTCTCGACCAACACTGCGATGAAGCCTTGATAGCCGCGGTAGCCAGCGTCCGTGAGGCGGAGATTGCTTTTGCCGCGAGCCCGCAGGCTGACGCCTTTACTTCGACGCGAATTTCCAGTCTGAGGGTTGGCCTGGAAATGGCCGAGATTCTTTCCGAACTGGGTGTGGGATTGGAAGCCCTGCAGGCAAGTATCTTGTATCGCGCCGTGCGGGAGAATAAAACCACACTTGCTAAAGTGCAGCGACAGTTCGGCCCGGAAATCGCTAGCCTTATTGAAAAGGTACTGGACATGGCCCTCATTACCGCCTTGCGCGGTGAAGTGCCTGCTCAGACCCTGGGGCATGACAGCGCCTATCACGCCGCTAAAGTCCGGGAAATGCTGGTTTCGATTATCGATGATGTAAGAGTGGCCCTTCTCAAGCTGGCTGAACGCACCTGTGCCATCCGGGCGGTTAAGGATGCCGCGCCGGAAAAGCGCCAGGCGGTCGCCCGTGAAGTGTTCGATATTTATGCGCCTCTGGCTCATCGCCTGGGTATAGGCCATCTAAAGTGGGAGCTGGAAGACCTCGCTTTTCGCTATATGGAGCCCGACGAATACCAGCAGATAGCCCGATTGCTGGCGGAAAAAAGAAGGGAGCGACAACAATATATTACCGAGATGATTCGGACCATTGAGTCTGAACTTGAGCGTCTGGGGAAAAAAGGTGAAGTGACCGGGCGGGCCAAGAATATCTACAGCATCTGGCGGAAAATGCACCGCAAGGACATTGGTTTCTCCCAAGTCTATGATATTCGCGCGGTGCGTGTGCTGGTGCCCACGATTACTGATTGCTACGCCGTGCTGGGAATTGTACACAGCAAGTGGCGCAATATTCCCAATGAATTTGATGACTACATCGCTTCTCCCAAGGAGAATGGTTATCGGTCACTGCACACAGCGGTTATCGGTCCGGGACGGAAAGTGATTGAGGTGCAGATCCGCACCTATGAAATGCACGAAGAGGCTGAATTCGGTATTTGCGCTCACTGGCACTACAAAGACAGTGGCGAACAAAGCTCCAGGACCTTCGAAGAGAAAATGGCCTGGCTGCGCCAGGTACTGGAATGGCACGATAGCATCGGTGATCAGGCGATCGATAATTTTCTACGAGAAGAGCGTGACACTGACAGGGTTTATGTATTTACACCAAAGGGCCACGTCATCGATTTGCCCGATGGCGCGACCCCCGTGGATTTTGCTTACCAGGTACACAGCGAAGTTGGGCACCACTGTAAAGGTGCAAAAATCAATGGCCAGATTGTTCCCCTGACTTACCGCCTGAAAACCGCGGATCAAGTGGATATTATTACCGGGCGCCACGCCGGGCCCAGTCGGGACTGGCTCAACAGCTCGTTGGGTTTTGTCAAAACCACGCGGGCCAAATCAAAAATACAGCAGTGGTTCAAACAGCAGGATCGCGAGCAGAATATCGAGGCGGGTAGAAGTGCGTTGGCCCGTGAATTTCATCAGCTCGGTCTTAATGTCGAGACGGTGTCAACCCTGGTTGCAAGTTTTGCCCGCGCTAGCGAAGAGGATTTTTTTGAGGAGATTGGTTCCGGTCAGCTTGAGTTGCAAACGGTGATTGGTGTCGCTCAACGGGCGAGCGGTGTTGTATCGGGTGTCCCGCATCCTGCTATGCAGCACGCCCAACGGTTTCAAGACACTGAACACCACCTATACGGCGCGGGTGATATGGCAATGCATGTTGCCGCATGCTGTAAGCCGGAACCGGGTCAGCCGGTTTGTGGGTACAAAACCCGGGGGCGGGGCGTTAGCGTTCACCGGAAGGATTGTGGCAATCTGCTGTCCCTTCAGGTTAGCGAGCCGCTCAAAGTGTTACAGCTGAGTTGGGGCGGCCCACCACAGCAGGTGTTTCCGGTTACGGTGGTGATCAAATCCTATGACCGCAGTGGACTGTTGCGTGATGTGACAAGTTTGATTGATGAGCTGGGTATTTTTATCGATGCCTTACATACGGGAAGTAGCGAGGGAGGCATCGTAAACATGGAGCTCACAGCGGAAATTGACAACATTGAACGCCTCAGCAAAATGTTGGCACGGCTGCGGCAAATTCCCAATATTATTGATGTCTCGCGAAAAGCCGGGTAGTTATTAAAAATAAAAAGGGCGCTTCATCAGGGTGACTGACAAACACTACCAAATCTCCGATCTCATCTACCTGATGGCGCGCCTGCGTGATCCCGACACAGGCTGTCCGTGGGATATCAAGCAGAGCTATTCCGGTATCGTCCCTCATACCCTCGAAGAGGCTTATGAAGTTGCCGCTGCTATCGAACAGGGAGATTTCGACAACCTGCGAGAAGAATTGGGCGATCTTCTGTTTCAGGTGATTTTCTATACGCAAATGGCCTCGGAAGAGGGCCGCTTCGATTTTAACGATGTGCTTGTTGCCCTGATTAATAAGCTCGTTACTCGCCATCCACATGTTTTTCCCGAAGGTCGTCTCCACGGGAAACAGCGCAGCCCCGCGGACCTGCCTTCGGAGCAGATGATTAAAGACAATTGGGAATCGCGGAAGGAAAGGGATCGGCGGGCAAAGGGACACAAAAAACGCTTGTCCAACATCCCTCTGGCGCTTCCAGCCCTCAGCCGAGCGCAAAAATTGCAAAGACGCGCCGCCAATCATGGATTTGACTGGGAAAATATCAGCCAGGTTGTTGACAAAATAGATGAAGAAGCAGAAGAGCTAAAAGCCGCCATTCTTGCGGGGGAAAATAACGCCATTGAAGACGAGTTGGGTGATCTGATTTTTGTCTGTGTCAACCTTGCCCGTCACGCGGGCCTTGATGCGGAGGCGGCGCTAAGACGGGCAAACGGGAAGTTTGAGTCGCGGTTTGAAACCATGGAAGCCCTTTGCGAAGCACGAGGTCAGTTATTTGATAGCCTGGGCATGGATGAAAAAAATGCTCTCTGGGACGAAGCCAAGCGGATCGAAAAGCAATAGTGAGTATTTGGCCATTCCCTGTGCAGGTCTTAACTTGAGAAAGGGTAATGTAGAGTGTAAGGTTCCCCACCTTTTTGGCTCTTGCCGATTTTACGCGCTTGCATTGCGTACGGGTTCGCTTGACAAGCTTAAGTCGTTCGCAGCGTTGGCAGATGGTGATCACTGATTGTTGGAGAATAGAAAATGCGTGTTATTTTGCTCGGACCACCCGGTGCCGGGAAGGGAACCCAGGCTCAGTTTATTACTGAAAAATACGGTATTCCCCAGATTTCCACGGGTGATATGTTGCGTGCGGCGGTTAAGGCGGGCAGCGAACTGGGTCTGCAGGCTAAAAGCGTCATGGAGGCCGGTGGCCTGGTATCCGATGACCTGATCATTGCTTTGGTCAAGGAGCGTATCGAAGAGCCGGACTGTGTTAACGGCTTTTTATTTGATGGTTTTCCACGCACCATCCCCCAGGCGCAGGCTCTTGTCGACGCTGGGGTCCTCATTGACTATGTTATCGAAGTCTACGTTGAGGACGAAGAGATTGTCTCCCGGCTCAGTGGTCGACGGGTGCATGAGGCCTCTGGGCGCGTATATCATATTGAACATAACCCGCCCCAACAGGATGGCGTGGATGATGTCACGGGCGAGCCGCTGGTTCAGCGAGCTGACGATAGCGCGGAAACTGTACGTAACCGTCTTACTGTTTATCACGAACAAACCGAACCGTTGGTCGCTTTTTATACCGACCTGCAAAGTACCAGCGAGTCAGCGCCAAGCTACGTGAGAGTGGATGGTGTTGGTGAGTTGGATACCGTTCGGCAAAGGCTGGTTACGGCCCTGGGCGAAGATTAGTTTGAAATTTAGCCTAAGCCCGTTATTGTAGACGTTTTAGCAAACTATTCTCCCGACTCAAAAAATATGCGGCAAAAGCTCCTTGGCGTTATTTTGGTAAATCTCGGGACGCCCGCTGAGCCCACGCCCACCAGCGTTCGGCAATTTCTACGCGCATTTTTGTCTGATCCGAGGGTGGTTGATATCCCCCCCTGGCTTTGGAAAACCATCCTAAATCTTTTTATTTTGCCGCGCAGAGCGTCGAGAGTGGCTTGTTCTTATCAGAACATCTGGCTTCAAGAGGGTTCGCCATTGCGTC
>DLXZ01000240.1:12428-12650 GCA_003448675.1 Porticoccaceae bacterium | reverse complement strand
AGAGGGTTCGCCATTGCGTCACTACACACGAGAGTTGGCAGATAAATTGGAGGCTTCCTTTCGCGAATCCGGGGCTGTGGCGGGCGCCATCGAAAGCGTAAAAGTCACCTGGGCCATGACCTATGGGGAGCCCTCTATTAGTCAAAGAGTCGATGATTTCAAACGTCAGGGGATAGAAAGGATCGTCCTATGTCCGCTCTATCCCCAGTTTTCCTCCACTAC
>DLXZ01000240.1:0-12182 GCA_003448675.1 Porticoccaceae bacterium | reverse complement strand
GGATCTGTGTACGACTGTCTGTTCAGATATATCGGTGGTACACGCAATATTCCGGATTTGCGGTGTGTTCACAATTATCACGACCATCCTGCCTATATTGAGGCTCTGGCTCACTCCGTTGAAAAACACTGGCAAACTCATGGTAGAAAACAAAAATTGCTCATTTCGTTCCATGGTTTGCCTGAGAGGTACATAGAGCAAGGGGACCCTTATATTGATCAGTGTAAGGCAACAGCTAATTTGCTGGCTGAATACCTGCAGTTGAAAACTGACCAGTGGCGTACTGGGTTTCAATCGCGGTTTGGGCGAGCGAAGTGGGTCGAGCCATATGCAGACAATATCATTAACGATTGGGTAACTCAGGGCATTAAAACCATTGACGTCCTTTGTCCCTCTTTTGCAACGGATTGCCTGGAAACCCTGGAAGAAGTTGGCGTTGAATATCGGGCGATGTTTCAACAGGCTGGTGGCCACGATCTGACATTGATACCGTGCCTGAACAGTAGCCCAGCCCACGTTGAGCTGATAACAGCTGTTGTCAGAGAACACTTCTAAGAAAAAAACATTTTTTGCTCGAGTTGGCGCTGTCAGTCAGCCGCGATGATGAGATTGCGATACCCATTGCTAAATGGCCGCGATATGGCCTATAAAATTGTGGAAAACGGGGAAAAGATTTTTCTGGTTGGTTAAATATAACATTTGTATTAAAATTCGCGATCGCAACATCCTTAACACAGTTTTTTTCATAGAGAGATAATCAGGAGCTAACTTATGCCCCGTACTGCCAAAAAGACAGTTGCTGATACTAAAACCACTAATAAGAGAAGAAGTACATTGTCGGCACTGGAGCAAATGGAAAAGAAACTAAAAACTGCTCAGGCAGAATATGAAAGACAGAAAGAGAGTTTGCGCGTTGCGAGGGAAAAACTGCGGGCAAGACGTGTGGCTGCCCAAAAAAGCACGAGCAAGACAGCCAAAGCCATGGTTGACAAAGCCTATAGCGCGGTGGCAAGAAACATTGTTTCGCTTGATGACGCGGAGCGTAAATTACATTCTGCTAAAGCAAATGTGAGAATCGAGAAGATTCGACAAAAAGTTAGGGATGCGGAACTAAAAGCTGAAACCAAAGTGTTGGAGTTCGAGAAAAAACTGATCGAACGATCAGAAAAAGAACTCCAGGCGGCCCTGGAAAAGTTCGAGACGCGGTGGCGAAAGAAGCGCCAGGCGCTGGATGGAAAAAAAGTGCGCGCAGCGACCAGGGCTGGTGCCGCAAGAGTAAAGTCTGTCGCAAAGAAGAGTGAATCGGAAGTTCGCGCTATAGAGCGTAAAGTTAAAAAAGCTATTGATAAGCCCGAAAAATCAGTATCTCGGCCGGGCCGTCCCAAAAAAGTAGAAGGCGCGGCAGGGGCCAAGGCAACCGCACCCAAGCGTAGAGGTCGTCCACCGAAGGCTGAAACCGAGGCGAAAGCTGCACCCAAGCGTAGGGGTCGTCCGCCGAAAGCGGCAACCGCCGTCAAATCTGCACCCAAACGTCGTGGCCGTCCGGCCAAGGTCGAGGCAGTCGATAAGGCCGCACCTAAGCGTAGAGGTCGGCCCCCCAAGGCAGCAAGCGCGGACAAGGCTGCGCCTAAACGTCGTGGTCGTCCGCCCAAGACCGAATCAGTCGAGAAGTCCGCACCTAAGCGTAGAGGACGTCCACCGAAATCAGAAACCACCGCCACAGCTGAGCCGAAGCGCCGTGGCCGTCCACCCAAGTCCGCGTAGCTCGGGTATGGGTAGGGCAGGTAATAGTAATTTGCCTGCCGGGCTGGTATAGATAAAAATCCTCCATTCGGGGGATTTTTTTATGGCCTCTATTTTAAGACGTCTTTTCTATGGCCTTGGTGCCAATTTAACAAGGGCCTTGGTGTCTATTAAACAAGTGCAGGATAGTAAGTGAGTAATTTGCTGGCCATAGATACGGCTTTGTCCGCTTGTTCCGTTGCTCTGTTGACGGACGGACAGGTAAGTGTGCAAAGAGAAAGCGCGCCGCGGCAACATATCAAGCGCTTATTGCCTATGATTGATGCCTTGTTGGCGGAAAATACTCTGCAACTAAAGGACGTTGACGCGCTGGCCTTTAACTGTGGTCCGGGTTCTTTCACCGGACTTCGGATTGGCATGGGCGTGATTCAGGGCTTAGCCATGGGGGCTGATTTGCCTGTCTTGCCGATATCCACCTTGCAGGCGCTGGCTCAAAGAGCTATCGACGGCAAGGATGTGTGCGAGCAGGAAATCATCATGCCAGTTATCGACGCTCGTATGGATGAAGTTTATTGGGGTGCCTACCAGAATTGTGATGGTCTGGCGCGACCGCTTATGGATGACAGGCTTTCCGCGCCCGAGGAAATCAGCAACATCTATCTTTCTATCTTTAAAGAAGGAACGGGGCGTTTTCAGCATAGTGCGCTGATAGATAAAACGCTTATCGCAGTTGGACTTGGTGATGGCTGGACTTTTCGTGAACGGATATTACTGGAGCCTCGTATTGTTGATACACAGGCATGCAGTGACGCTGAGCAAACACTGCGCCTGGCTTTTGCGGCCTTTGAGCGGGGTGAAGCACGGACAATCGATGAAGTGGAGCCTATGTATTTGCGCAATAAAACCACCTGGAAGAAACGTCAGAGACTGCGGACTTAATGAAGTAGCAAGTTTACACAGACGACTGCGGGAGTTTCCTTGGACTTACTACAACTGGTACTACTGGCGCTGATACAGGGCCTCACCGAGTTTCTACCCATATCCAGCTCGGCCCACCTGATTCTTCCCGCCCAATTACTGGATTTACGGGATCAGGGCCTGGCGTTTGATATCGCCGTACACGTGGGTTCCCTGATGGCGGTGATTTATTATTTGCGGCAGGATATCCATCAATTGGCGATCGCATGGTTTCGTTCCATTTGCGGAGGTGGAGCCAGCCATGAAAGTCGGCTGGTGTGGTTTCTGGCCCTGGGCACTGTTCCCGTTGGCCTGGGGGGGCTTTTATTTGGTGGTCTTATCGAATCCCATTTACGCTCGGTCGGTGTTATTGCCGCTACCACTATTGTCTACGCATTGTTGCTCGCCATTGCTGATAAATACGGGGCTCAGCGTGCTGATATCTCTGACCTTAACTATAAAAACGCTTTATTGATCGGTCTTGCGCAAATGCTGGCGCTAGTGCCGGGAACATCCCGCTCTGGTATTACCATGACCGCAGCCCTGGCGCTGGGTTTCAACCGACGGGAAGCGGCCCGTTACTCATTTTTGTTGGCGATACCCGTAATTGCCTTGAGTGGTCTTTATCAGGGCTATCAATATTTCGCGGAACCAGATGTGGTGACCGCTGGTTCGGCCTTACTCTGGCAGGAGATTGTCATTGGATTTCTCGTGTCGGGTGTTATGGCGCTGACCTGCATTCATTTTTTTCTGGCGTTGGTGGAGCGTATCGGCATGATGCCCTTTGTCTGGTACAGGCTGGCGCTGGGTAGCGTATTATTTCTGTTTGTCGCCAACGGTAACGGCTAGTTTTTTATACCCATAGCGAACATTGGGAAGTACATAGTATGACTATCAAGACAGCATTTATTGGCCTCGGCGTAATGGGCTACCCCATGGCGGGTCATCTGAGCAAAGCAGGCTTTGAAGTGTGCGTATATAACCGCACCCGCGCCAGGGCCGAGCAGTGGGTTGAACAATACCCGGGCAGGGTGGCCGATACCCCCGGCCGGGCGACGGTCGGGTCCGATCTCGTTTTTATCTGCGTCGGTCAGGATGACGATGTCCGTCAGGTCTGCTATGGGCCGGAGGGCGTGCTGGAAGCCATGACCGCAGGCAGTCTTCTGGTGGATCACACGACGGCTTCGGCGACATTGGCGCGGGAGTTAAACCAAGCCTGCGTGGAAAAGGGGGTTGGTTTTGTTGATGCCCCGGTGTCCGGTGGTCAGCAGGGGGCGGAAAATGGTCGCTTAACAGTGATGTGCGGTGGGGATGAAGCGGTTTTTGAACGCGCAAAGCCGGTGATCGACTGCTATGCCCAGATGGTTAAGCGCGTCGGCCCGGCGGGCGCGGGGCAGTTGTGCAAAATGGTCAACCAGATATGTATTGCCGGCGTAGTCCAGGGCTTGGCGGAAGGCCTGCACTTTGCCCAACAGGCAGGCCTGGATGGGACCGAAGTGGTATCAGTTATTGCCAAAGGTGCTGCCCAGTCCTGGCAAATGGAAAACCGCCATCAAACCATGTTGGCGGGTGAGTACAACCATGGTTTCGCCGTTGACTGGATGCGTAAGGACCTGGCCATGGTGCTTAGTGAAGCCCGCGATAACGGGGCTCGACTACCGCTTGTGGCCCTGGTGGATCAGTTTTATGCCGATGTTCAGGCCAATGGCGGCGGGCGCTGGGATACGTCCAGCCTGTTAACACGGCTGACAGCGGATACAAAAGACTAGTATTTTTTACGCACTAGAAATAGAGACAAATTAATGACGGTAAGCTCCGACTATCATGCTTTTAATACTGAGTTACTGGATTTTATTCGGTGCTCGCCAACACCCTTCCATGCAACCCATCGTCTGGCGGCAGCACTTCGTGCCGAGAATTTTATAGAACTGCGCGAACAGGACGCCTGGTCTTTGCAGCTGGGGGGCAAGTATTTCCTTACCCGTAATGACTCTTCCATCATCGCCTTTATCTATGGAGGGCCGGAAAGTCTTAATCAGGGAATCCGCATGGTCGGCGCCCATACCGATAGTCCCAACCTGCGTGTTAAACCACTGCCGGAAAAAGTAAAAGACTATTTTCAACTGGGTGTTGAAGTATACGGCGGCGTACTGTTGAACCCCTGGTTTGACCGGGATTTATCCATCGCCGGTCGTGTGGTTTATCGAGAGAAAGGCAGTGGCAAACTCACTAAGGGCCTAATCGATTTTAAAGCGCCGGTTGCCATTATTCCCAGCCTGGCCATTCACCTGGATCGGGAGGCCAATACCGGCCGTACCGTTAACCCGCAAACTGATATCCCTCCCATTTTGTTCGAGGTGAAACACAATGCTCAGCCGGGGAATAAAGTAGACGATTTTCGCGAAATTGTGGCCGCCCAGCTCAAGACCGAACACGCCCAGCTTGGGGATGTTGAAGTTCTCGATTATGAATTAAGTCTTTATGACACTCAGGCTCCCGCCCAAATCGGCTTGCACGGAGATTTTCTCGCCGCTGCCCGGCTCGATAATCTGCTCAGTTGCTTCTGTGGCCTCAAGGCGCTCTTGAGTGCGGGCCTAACAAGCGGG
Source organism: Porticoccaceae bacterium (assembly GCA_003448675.1). Lineage (GTDB taxonomy): Bacteria > Pseudomonadota > Gammaproteobacteria > Pseudomonadales > Porticoccaceae > HB2-32-21. Next base: position 6,876 of record DLXZ01000240.1, on the reverse strand, counting down.
AGCGGTGCCGCGCCTGCTACCTGCATGCTGATCTGTACCGACCACGAAGAAGTTGGCAGTGCTTCCGCCTGTGGAGCCCAGGGCCCCATGTTGCAACACACCCTTGAGCGTATATTTCCCGATGCCTCGGAGCGGCTTCGGGGCATCAGTCAGTCATTGCTGATTTCCGCCGACAATGCGCATGGGGTCCATCCCAACTATGCTGGCCGCCACGACGACAATCATGTGCCGCTGTTAAATCACGGGCCGGTGTTAAAAATCAATGCCAACCAGCGTTACGCTACCAGTGGCGTGACCGCTGCCCTGTTTCGTCAATGGTGTGAAGCCGAGAGTGTGAATTTGCAATCCTTTGTTACGCGGACGGATCTGGGTTGCGGCAGCACCATCGGCCCCATTACCGCCACCCAGATCGGCGTGCCAACCCTTGACGTGGGCGTGCCCACCTTCGCCATGCACTCGGTGCGGGAGTTGGCCGGCAGCCGCGATGCGTTGGACTTATGTCGGGTGATGAGCGCCTGTTTCCGCCATGTTGGGCCGCTGTCCGTCGCCTGATTTTTCCCTGGCCCTGAATCCGGTAAACCCTATGGGAATGTGTAAATCATTTTAAAATCTGGGGTTCACCTGCGACTAAAAAATAAAGCAGCGCTGGTCACCGAGGCGGGTGGCCCCATGGGCATGGGTTTGGCCAAGCGGTGCGCAGAAGAGGGTGCGTCCCGACATATCCGGCAGCCGCCTGGCCCAGGCAGAGGAAATCGTGACAGCCAGTTTGTGCGACGGTGCGCGTCTGTTTGCCAAGCGGGGCAATGTGTTGGTGGAAAGCGAGTGAATGACTGATTGGCCGCCAGCTGTGAGCACTTCGATCGTATAGATATTGTCGTCAATGTGGTCGGCAGCTTGTGGCTCGATGCCAAATACACGCCGGTGACGGAAGTTCAGGAAGAGCGCTGGGATATGTGTTTTACTGTCAATCCGGATGTGGGGCAGGCCGTTGCCGTGAATTTACGGAGTAAAGCCTGCTCAAACCCATGGCTGAGCCAGAGGATATTGCCAACGCCGCCTTGTTTTTGGCCAGTGAGGAATCCAGCTATATTACCGGGGTGACCATTCCGGTTTCTGGCGGTTTACGGTCCGGTCTATAGACTAGAAAATCCTGATCCGTCTGGTTAGCCAGCGGGCCTTTCGATAGAATAGGCGCTTTTACTCCGCCGGAAAAAGACCTTGGAAACCAATCACATCAAAGCCTCCATCGAAGATATCCAAAGCCGCACGGAAGTGCTCAGGGGGTATCTTTGACTATGCTCACAAAAAGGAGCGCCTGACCGAAGTAGAGCTGGAGCTGGGTGAGCCAGAAGTGTGGGATAACCCCGAGCGCGCCCAGGCCCTGGGTCGCGAGCGGGCCTCCCTGGAGCAGGTGGTTTCCACCATTGAGGGTCTGGACAGCGGTGCTGCCGATGCCGCCGAGCTGCTGGAGCTGGCGGTGGAAGAAGAGGATGCCGAAACCCTGGCCTCCGTTGAAGACGAAGTGGCAGGCCTGGTCGGCCAGTTAGAGCTACTGGAGTTTCGCCGCATGTTTTCCGGCGAAATGGACCCCAATAACGCCTTTCTCGATATCCAGTCCGGCTCGGGCGGCACTGAAGCCCAGGACTGGGCGGAAATGCTGTTGCGCATGTATCTGCGCTGGGGCGATGCCAGGGGCTTTGATACCGAACTCATCGAAGTCTCACCGGGCGAGGTGGCCGGCATAAAAAGCGCCACCATACATTTCAAGGGGGAATACGCCTTCGGCTGGCTGCGTACCGAAACCGGCGTTCATCGTCTGGTGCGTAAATCGCCCTTTGATTCAGGCAATCGTCGCCATACCTCTTTTTCGGCGGTGTTTGTATCCCCCGAAATCGACGATGATATTGAGATTGATGTGGGCAAGGCCGACGTTCGGGAAGATACCTACCGCGCCAGTGGCGCCGGTGGTCAGCACGTTAACAAAACCGATTCGGCGGTCCGGCTGACCCATCTGGAATCCGGTATTGTGGTGCAATGTCAGAGCGAGCGCTCCCAGCATCAGAATCGCGACAGGGCCTGGAAGATGCTCAAGGCGAAGCTCTATGAGCTGGAAGAGCTCAAGCGTAGGGAGAGCGCCCAGGCAGTGGAAGACAGCAAGTCGGATATTGGCTGGGGCAGTCAGATTCGCTCCTATGTGCTGGATGATTCCCGCATCAAGGACTTGCGCACCAATGTCGAGACCCGCAACACCCAGGCGGTGCTGGACGGTGGACTCGACCGCTTTATCGAAGCCAGCCTCAAGGCCGGGCTGTAATACAAAAACCAGGTGGATAGACAGGCTCAATGAGCAAAGACACAACAGGCGCAATTGACGAAAACAAGCTGATCGCGGAACGTCGCGGTAAGCTTAGCTATATTCGGGAGCAAGGCGAAGCAACGGCTTTTCCCAATAATTTCCGGCGGTCTGATTTCGCGGCGAAATTGCAGGAAAGCTTTGGCGATAAGGACAAGGTAGAGCTGGAAGCCTTGCATCATGAGGTTAGCGTTGCTGGCAGGATTATGGCCAAGCGCGGGCCATTCATGGTACTCCAGGATGTCAGCGGACAAATCCAGCTTTATGCCGATAAAACGGTTCAGGCTGATATCAAGGAGCGCTACGGACACTGGGACGTGGGTGATCTGGTGGGCGTGCGCGGCCCCTTACACAAGTCTGGCCGGGGCGACCTTTACGTGACCCTTGATCAGTACGAGCTGTTAACCAAATCCCTGCGCCCGCTACCGGAGAAATTCCATGGTCTGGCCGACCAGGAAATGCGTTATCGCCAGCGTTACGTGGACCTGATCGTCAATGAAAACTCGCGCCAGATCTTCAAGCTGCGCTCGAAAATTATCGATTTTATTCGCCACTACCTGAATCAGCGGGACTTCATGGAAGTCGAAACCCCGATGATGCAGGTGATTCCTGGTGGGGCCACGGCGCGGCCTTTTGTGACTTTCCACAACGCCCTGGATCAGGAAATGTTTATGCGGGTAGCCCCGGAGCTTTACTTAAAGCGCCTGGTGGTGGGTGGTTTTGAAAAAGTCTATGAAATTAACCGTAATTTCCGCAACGAAGGTTTGTCCACCCGACACAACCCCGAGTTCACCATGCTGGAGTTTTATCAGGCCTACGCGGACTATCGCGATCTGATGGATCTTACCGAGGACATGCTCCGTCAGCTGTGTCAGACGGTGCTGGGATCGACCACGGTCAGTTATCAGGGCACAGCCTACGATTTTGCCCAACCCTTTCAGCGCTTGACGGTTTTTGATTCGATTTTGCACTACAACGAAAACCTTGAGGCCGGTGATATCGATAGCCTGGAAAGCGCTCGGGCAGTGGCTGAGAAACTGGAGATTCCTCTCAAGGATAGCTGGGGCCTGGGCAAGGTACAGATAGAAATCTTTGAAAAAACCGTCGAGCACCGACTGGATAATCCGACATTTATTACCGCCTATCCCACCGAGGTTTCACCCCTGGCCCGTCGCAGCGATACCGATCCCTTTGTCACCGACCGCTTTGAGTTCTTTGTCGGTGGCCGGGAACTGGCCAATGGTTTTTCCGAATTGAATGATGCCGAGGATCAGGCGGAGCGCTTTCGTCAGCAGGTGGCGGAAAAAGACGCCGGTGACGACGAGGCCATGCATTACGATGCCGACTATGTGCGGGCTCTTGAATATGGCCTGCCGCCGACCGCGGGCGAGGGCATCGGCATTGATCGGCTGGTGATGCTGCTTACCGACTCGCCCTCCATTCGCGATGTGTTGTTATTTCCCCATATGCGACCCGAGTAAGGATAGCCTGTTGGGATCAGCGTCGCGTCGATTGAGATGCTGGCTAGCACAGCTATATTGTTGGCTTAGCCGCCAGGAGAAGACCGTGAAAACCAGCCAACTTTCAACATGTTTTTGTACGGAAGATATTGACGCCTGCAAAGACTTCTATAAAAAATATTTCGCCGCAAAACCCGTCTTCGATTGTGGTTGGTATGTGACGCTGAGAATCGATCAAGACGGACCCGAGATTAGTTTTATTCAACCGCAACAAGAAGGTATGCTAACTTTTTCAGGCGCTGGCGTTACCCTTAATTTCAAAGTGCATGATGTGGACGCCGAGCACGCGAGACTAACACGCGAAGGGCTTGAGATGGCAATGCCCCTGGAGGATCACCCATGGGGTGATAGAGGTTTTTCCATTAAGGATCCTATTGGTAACTCTATTTATATTTATTCGGATCGTGAGCCATCAGGAGAGTTCAAACAGTATCACGCAGAATAGGCAGGCCCGATAAAATGATTGAAAAAAGGCCGATCAAACTCCACCCCTCCTGGCTCAAGGTGTTGGGGGAAGAGTTTGACAAGCCCTATATGAAAGCCTTGAGGACTTTTCTGTTAGCGGAAAAGCGGGCAGGCAAAACGATCTATCCCCCCAGTGAAAACTGGTTTGCCGCCCTGGACACGACACCTTTCGAAGCGGTTAAGGTGGTGATTCTGGGTCAGGATCCTTACCACGGGCCCAATCAGGCCCACGGCCTGTGTTTTTCCGTGCCCCCGGGTGTCCAGCCGCCGCCTTCGCTGATTAATATTTATAAGGAACTGGATGCCGACCTTGGTCTTGGCGCACCGGCACACGGTTGTTTGAATCACTGGGCCGAGCAGGGCGTTTTGCTGCTAAACGCCACCCTGACCGTGGTCGCCGGTCAAGCCGGCTCCCATCAGCGTCAGGGCTGGGAGAGTTTTACCGATAAAGTTATCGAAGTGCTTAATGAGCAACGTCAGCATCTGGTGTTCATTCTTTGGGGCAGTTACGCCCAGAAAAAAGGCAGCATTATCGACGAGAGCAGACACTGCGTGATCCGCTCGCCCCATCCCTCGCCGCTATCCGCCCATCGCGGTTTTTTTGGTAGCAAGCCTTTTTCCCGCACCAACGCTTATCTGCAAAGTCAGGGCATCGAACCGATTCATTGGCGTCTGCCGGATTGAGGAATAATCAGATGTGGCGCTGGCGCTTGATGAAATCGGTATACGGATAGATAAAAAAATCTTTCCCCGATGTTGTCAAAGCCAGAGGCTTATCTCATGCTCGGCCCAACGCTCTGGGCCGAGACCGTACCGAACGACAGGCAGCCTATTGTGAGTTATTCCGATACCAACTTGACCCCCGGCTTGTGGATCAAATCCGCTCAGCCACCAACAGCAACAGTGCTTTGGGGAGTTCACGTTTCCAGCTGCTGGTGTCGCTTGCCCTGGGAAGGCGTGTTACGCGGGGCAAAGCTGGACGCCCGCGTAAAGCTATTGAGAATGCTGAATAAATCGTGGTCTGTCCCTTGTTTCCTGGCCTACTATTGGTGAAGGGTTTGCACCATGGTATACGGCCAGTTTGGCATTTGCAGCAGCCGGCTTTGCCGATGCGTTAGTTCAGGGAGCTGATTTTGGTCAGGCGCTTAAATCGGGCATTATCTCCGGGGTATCGGCGGCGGCCTTTTATGGTGCCGGACAATATGCAAAAACCTTTGGTGAAGGAGTTTTTGCCGGTGGATTGACTGGCACTGGCTTCAGTATGAAGATCGCACTGCATGGGTTGATTGGCGGTACCAGTTCGCAACTTCAGGGAGGGAAGTTTGGTCATGGCTTTGCCTCGGCCGGGTTTACGGCCTTGGGAACGGGCTTTAATAACTCTAGTTTTATACCCGGTAAAGGTGTAAGCCCCCTGCGGGTACTGATTGGGGCTATGATTGGCGGTACGGCTTCGGAGATGACGGGTGGCAAGTTTGCCAATGGTGCGATAACTGGGGCGTTTAGTCAGGCTTTGAATCAGGAGCAGCTTGAGAAGGAGTTGGCTGCACAACAGACGCAGCTAGATAAAAATAATCCTTTAGGACTCACACCGGAAAATGCAGAAACGACCTTTGGTGTTTTCTATCCGGAACATCCTAACCTTCCAACTGCCGATCAAATTGGGCCAGATGGAGTGGCGCTTGCCAATAACCTGATTACTGATGCGGCTCAGATTCAAGACGTTGCTGATGTTGTCCAAAATTTCGGACCCGGGAGTGTAGTAAAACCAGGCCTATTTACTTTAGCCAGGAGGTTTGCGACAGATGGTTTTAAGGGCTTAACAAGGGACCTAACATTTGAAGAAAAGCTTGGGCAATTTGGTGGTGCAGCCAGGGGCGGTGCGGCTATCAATCCTGACAATAGATTAAGATTTAATGTGCTTTTTGGAGGGGATCGGTGATATGAAACCCAAAATTATAGCTCTAGTTTTATGTGCTGTAGCTCTGTGTTACACCGGATACGTTATTTATGAGGTTAAATCGGGCCATCCTTATAAATTGATTTATGCGTCGGTCTATGGGAATTGGGAGTTTTTTGATTCTAGATTGCCGCCACTACCTTTTAGAGACAGGGTTACACAGTACGAACTACGCACAAGGCCCATTTCTTCATACGATACATGGCCAGGTTTTGAGCTATTGCCCTACACAATATTGACATTGAAAGATGTTGATAAGTATCAAAAGTCTAAGCATCAGAAGAAGCTTGAGAAAATTGTGGATAGCTTTCTTGATCGAGGTTTGGATCTGGATAAGAAAAGTGCAAGAGGCTGTACGTCGCTACAGTTGTCGGTCATTGCTAGAGACTTAGAAGCAGTTAATTTTTTAATATCTAGAAAAGCGAGCATACTGGAAAACCTAGGTAGTAAAAGTGAAGAGCTATGCGAGCAGAGTATAGCCTCTTTAATTGATAGATTTTCTGTGAAGCCAAGCCAGGGGAAAATAGAGGAAAATAGGGGGCATACAACGAACGAATAACAATTCCGGGGACAGTTTACTT
>DLXZ01000027.1:938-3972 GCA_003448675.1 Porticoccaceae bacterium | reverse complement strand
TTCATCATCACCGGTATTTGGTTCGGCGGAGCCAACATGGGCAGCAGGTTCCATGCCGCTGCACGGACGCCACGGGGCACGCCCCACCACTGGTCGTTGTCCAGGCACTTCATGTTGCGTTCTACCTTGGCGGCGATATCGCGCGGGATACCTACGGCACCATCCGCGTTACCGTCGTTGAGCAGCGATTGCACACCAGAGATATTGCCCACCAGCCAGACCATCTCATCGAAGTCGCTTTTCAGTTTCGGGCATTCACCCTCTTTCTGCTCGCCAAACGCTTCCATCATGTTTTGGTAAGCGGTGTACTGACGTTGGGCGGCAACGGCAGACCAGCGTTTCTGCTCAATGCGAGCATCCTGAGCTTCGTTCACGCGTCCATCTTTGACTGCACGCATGTAACGGAGTTCAGAATCCAGGGCGATCTGCTCGGCGCAGGTGGCCGCAGTGGTGAAGACCATCGCGCCCAGTTTTTCCGGGTGGGAGCCCACCCGTTCGAAGGACATCAGCAGGGGGGTTTGTGCTTCGCCCGTCACACAGGCCATGCGCACGTCGTTGTAAGTCATCATGTAGGGCAGCATTTCTGAACGACCAAAACTGATCAGAATGTCACCAGTGCTTTTGTAGATGACGCCACAGCCTTGCAGAGCCAGGATGGCGCCCCCTACCAGGGCTAGACGTGAGTGTCGTAGCATTTTTTTCATGGAAAGAGAACCCATTCGGCAGCTCCTTGTTATTGTTCTCGAAATAGCGCGGTCAAAGGTACGAAAGTCCGCGAATTGGCACAAGCGGCAATTACAAAAAAGCCTGCAAGCAATTACAAACCATAAATTTGCTATATCATGCGTGGCAGTTATGTTTAAGCGCAGTCACCCACAGGGATGATACGACTTTATTATGAGTGATTACTCTGACATCAAGGACATGAAAGCCTGGCTGGAAGGTGAACGCAGCGGCGTGTCTCTGGCCCTGAATACCGCTCGCGGTGGCCTGCGAATTCTCGAAACGCTTGGCGTGATCGGCCGTCAGGGACTGGGCTGGGCCCTGGGTAATCGCCCGCCAGTACCGGCCTTGCTGCGTACCACGTTCGAATCTCTGGGCACCACGTACATCAAGCTGGGTCAGTTTATCGCCAGCTCGCCCTCCATTTTTCCTGAAGAGTATGTGGAAGAGTTTCAGCGTTGCCTGGACCGGACTCCCCCCCTACCTTTTCATTACATCCGGGACACCATTGAGCGCGAGTTGGGGCAACCCCTGGAAGCGCTGTACCTGTCGGTGGATCCGAAACCCCTGGCCAGTGCGTCGATTGCGCAGGTCCATGCCGCAAAATTGAAAAACGGTCAGGATGTGGTGGTTAAGGTCCAGCGTCCCGGCGTTCGTAACGTCTTGCTGACCGATTTCAACTTTCTTTATTTTGCCGCCCGCATTACTGAGCGGTTGGCTCCGGGACTGTCACGATCGGCGATTTCAGGTGTGGTGGAAGAGCTTCAGGCAGGCATGCTGGAAGAGTGTGATTTCATCAAGGAAGCCAATAACCTGAAGGCATTCAATGCCTTTTTGCGCGATACCGGCAACACCCGGGCGGTGGCGCCCGATCCGGTGATGAGTCATACCACCGGCAAGGTGCTGACCATGGAGCGCTTTTTTGGTGTGCCGCTCACCGATATGGAGGTGTTGCGCAAGTACACCGATGATCCGGCAGAAACCCTGATTTCTGCACTGAACACCTGGTTCTCCAGTCTGATGCTGTGTGACTTCTTCCATGCCGATGTGCATGCTGGCAACTTGATGTTGCTGGAAGACGGTCGGGTCGGTTTCATCGATTTCGGTATTGTCGGCCGTATTCGCCGTGAAGCGTGGGATGGCATGGCGAAGTTTTTCGATGCTATCGGCCGGGGCGATGTGCGGCAGATGGCAGAGGCTATGGCGATAATCGGCATGACCCGTGAAGAAGTCGACGTGGATGCCCTGACCCGAGACATTGAAAATCTGCAGGGCGTGCTGGGCCAGGTGGATCCGTCGGCGTTGGTGCAGGCAGATCGCAACGACAAGGAAGTGAACCGATTGTTGATGGATCTGGTGAAGATTGGTGAGGGACACGGGATTCGTTTCCCTCGAGAGTTCGCCTTGTTGCTCAAACAGTTCCTGTATTTTGATCGCTATGTTCAGGTGCTGGCTCCAGAGATGGATATGTTCAGCGACAATCGCGTGGATATTTTTGCGGGGCTGGATGATAACGACGGCGGGATGTTGCACTAATTTTATAGCGATGAGCTGCCAGCTTTGAGTTATGAGCATTAAGTGAAAAAAGCAGAAACACCAGGCTGATTACACGGTGTTTGGGTTTTCGAAATTCACTGAAGCAGTCTGTAAACACAAAAAAACCGCACCCGGACAGGGTGCGGTTTTTTTGTCTTGATCGCGGGTTTCCGGGAAAAATCCAATTTGGTTCCCTCTCTAGTGGTAGGAGCGTCGGTTATGCGCTCCGCTCACCCTTCGGGCCGCCAGCGACGCGCCTACAAAAAAAGGAGTTTTTTCGTAGGCGATTCCCGTTAATCCGCGATGAAACCTTTTTTGAGCCTACAGCTGGTGGCTATCACTCCACCGGATTCGAACATTCGCTGTGCGCCGGGTTTAGCTTGCAACGAATCTTGCGCTGAAGGGTCAGCATATCCGGGTGGTAGTACCCTTTTTCACGTAGTTGCAGTCGCGCTTCCTGCATCATGATTTCGTATTCGCGCTGATCACTATCGGGGATCTCAATCCACCAGTGGTCTGGTACCTTTTCTGCTTCCTGATCCAGCCGTTCCTTGATCAGGTGGTAGCTGTTGAAAAACTCCTCGCGAACCAGTTGAGCAACTTCGTTGGGAAATTTGTCCTTGCGTCCAATTAACTGCATGGTGATCTGCGCCAGTGGATAATTGATGATGCCGCCATCCGGTTCCATGCCTTTGTACAGTTCCAGTACTTCATAGGCCACTAGAGGGCAGGCCAGCACATCGACAACCCCGTTGTTGAATTTGTTGGGGGCGGA
>DLXZ01000027.1:524-681 GCA_003448675.1 Porticoccaceae bacterium | reverse complement strand
CGTTGTTGAATTTGTTGGGGGCAGAAACAATGTCCGATGCCACCGGGGTGGCGCCTACCTGGGCAACCATTTCGGCCTGGGTCGGGTCGTAGTCGAGCACGGCCACCCGTTTGCCGGCCGCGTTGGCCAGTGTGTTAATGCTCTTGTCGTTGACAAA
>DLXZ01000027.1:0-252 GCA_003448675.1 Porticoccaceae bacterium | reverse complement strand
ACATAGGCTGCCCCGCCGGGTGCGACACCGAGAATGACGTATTCCCCCTGAACCATCTTGTCGGCCGACTTCGGATTGGCCAGCACTTGCAGCAGGATGCGCATGTGCTCGTCCGAGGGCAGGCCGCCGATAGAATCAATGGTCCCGGTGTACTTGTTGAACAGGCGCCCGCGCATACCGGTCATCAAGGCGGCATCACAAATACCGGCCTTCAGGTCTTCCGCCACAACGCTTTCGCTGGTGTAGGGCTGA
>DLXZ01000129.1:26461-29536 GCA_003448675.1 Porticoccaceae bacterium | reverse complement strand
TTTCGTTTGACTCACAATCGCATCTCGACGGTAGTGCCACGCATATGAGCCGCGGGTTGAAGCTGGGGCTCCATATCGCGCCCTTCCACTTGCACCTGCCAGCCTTCGGAGCCATCACCCTCATTCGATGAGAGGGTCAGACGGGAAACAGAACTAATGGCTGCCAGCGCCTCGCCGCGGAAACCTAAAGTACCAATGGCCTCCAGATCATCCAGGGTTTTGATTTTGCTGGTAGCATGGCGACTCAGGGCCAGGGGCAGATCGTCGGCACTGATCCCGCCGCCGTTATCACGCACCTGAACCCGCTTGCTGCCGCCCTGCTCCACTTCGATATCAATAACCGTGGCGCCTGCATCAAGGCTGTTTTCCAGCAGCTCCTTGACCAGGGACGCGGGCCGCTCGACCACCTCGCCAGCGGCGATCTGGTTCGCCAGGCGGGGACTTAGTAGTTCGATAGCCATAATACGGCTGCCCTGAGCATTAAGAGGAAATGGGGATTTTAATACGCTGGCCGACGCGAATGCGGGTTGATTTTAACTGATTGTGTCGCTGTAGTGTGTTGACGCTGGTGTGATGGCGCTGCGCGATTTCGGACAGTGTATCTCCCGGACTGACCACATAAACCGTCCCCAATTTGCGCCGATTCAGAGCCAACAATGTGCCTTCCGGCGGACTCTGGTCAAAGTACTCCTTGACGCCCTGAAAAATCGCGTTGGCCATTTTTCGCTGGTAACCACGCTGACTCAAGCGCTTGGCTTCACCGGGGTTCGAGATAAACCCTGTCTCCACCAGAATCGAGGGCACATCCGGCGATTTCAGCACCATAAACCCCGCCTGCTCCACGTGCTTCTTGTGCAGACGTGCGACCTTCCCCATGGACTTCAGCACCTTGCCACCTACCTCCAGACTGCTATCCAGGGTTGCGGTCATGGATAAATCGAGCAAGACACCAGCCAGCATGGCGTCTTTATCGGTAAGACTCACCGAACCTACCCCGCCGATCAGGTCGGCGCGGTTTTCCCGTTTAGCCAGATAGCGGGCGGTTTCACTGGTCGCACCCCGTCGTGATAACGCATAAACCGACGCCCCGTGGGCGGACGCAGCCTTGAAGGCATCGGCATGAACCGAAATAAAAAGATCAGCGCGTTTTTGCCGGGCGATGTCGGTGCGCTTGCGCAAGGGAATGTAGTAATCCCCGGACCGAACCAGCACACCCTCGTAACCCGGTGTTCCATCAACCAGCTTTTTTAACTCCCGGCTGATTTGCAAAACCACTTTTTTCTCCTGGACCTTGCCCGGCCCAATCGCACCTGGATCGTCACCGCCATGACCGGCGTCAATGGCAATAATGACATTGCGCGCCTTGCTGTCAGCAGGCATCACATCGTCAACAGTCTTTACCGTGGTTTTCTCGTTGTCGTAAAGGTCAACAACGAGACGGTCGCCATACTGCTCATTACTGCCTAGAACGAAACTACGGGGACTCACCGGTTTGGTTAGGTCCAGTACGACGCGCAAATCCCGCTGTTCGCGGGTGGCCCATCGTAAGGATGTAATCGGTGTGTTTTTGAAATCCGGTGAAGAAACGGATGCACTGGTCTGGCTGGCGCTTAGATCCAGCACCAGACGAGCGGGATTTTCGAGCTGGAATATTTTGTGCTCCACCGGCCCAGACAGATCAAATACCACACGGGTGTGATCCGGCGCTCGCCACAAGCGTATGCCGTTGACGTCCGCCGCCAATGTCACTGTTGCCTGTGTTGCCAAAACCAGCCCCAGGCATGTCGTGAACAAGAATTGCCGCAGGCGCCGTCCGGACAGGGACAAGCCTATCGGAGCATTAGTTATTTTCCGCGCATGGTATCTTCTAGTCATTCGGAGCACATACCTCCCTCAGACTGTTAATGATCCTGTCACCGTGCGAGCTGCCAGCTTCCAGGCTTAGCTGACGCTTATCGCCCTCGCCGCTCAAAAAAATATCGAGATCGGGTTTCGGCAAAGCCCCTTCGCCTTTTTCCGGCCATTCCACCAGGCAGACATTGCCCTGCTCGAAATAGTCCCGAATACCGATGTAATCCAGCTCCTCGGGATCACCCAATCGGTAGAGATCGAAGTGATAAATATCCGTGTCCCTGTGGCGATAGGGTTCAACCAGGGTATAAGTGGGACTCTTGACCGCGCCCCGGTGGCCCCAGGCGCGTAGCACCCCGCGACACATGGTGGTTTTGCCACTCCCCAGATTGCCGTGAAAAAATACCACGCCGCCGTCCATTAGCGCCCGTCCAAGAGCCTCACCCGCGGCCACCATGGCGTCCTCACCGTGGATATCCCGGACAAATGATTCACTCATGCACCATTAACCAAACGCTGAACCGGTTCAAGCAAGTCCGTCGCTATTATTCCCCGTTCACCACCTTCGTCCGCTACCCGATCCGCCGCCACCGCGTGAAGACAAGCCCCAAGCTGAGTCGCCTGTTCCGCCGCAATGCCCTGGGCCAGCAGACCGCCGATGACGCCAGCCAGCACGTCGCCCATACCCCCCGTGGCCATACCCGGATTGCCATAGGGACACAGGCTCACGCCATCAGGGCCCGCGATCAGAGTACCGGCGCCTTTTAATAACACCGTGGCGCGAAAGCGCGCTTGAATGTCCCGGCAGGCCTGAATGCGATCCGCCTGCACATCGGCGTTGCTCTTACCGAGCAGGCGCGCCGCCTCCCCGGGATGGGGGGTCAATACCCACCCGCTGGTATCGATTTCCTCGGCCAGCTTACCCTCGCTGATAATGTTCAGGGCATCGGCATCCACCACCATGGGCAGGCCGGATTTCATCGCCTGTTGCAATACCTGCTCGGACCAGGAAGAGCGTCCCAAACCAGGCCCTATCACCAGAACGGTCGGCGCGCTGAGTAAAGGCTCCAACTGCTGCCCGGATTCAATCCCTTTCACCATTAATTCTGGCCGTCGGGCGAGCAGGGCTGGCACATGGCTAGAGCGCGTGGCCACACCCACCAGGCCGGCGCCAACCCGAAGGGCTGCTTCAGCCGCCATGGCGGCGGCGCCGCCAAAGCCTTT
>DLXZ01000129.1:19058-26283 GCA_003448675.1 Porticoccaceae bacterium | reverse complement strand
CCGCCAAAGCCTTCATCGCCGCCGATCACCAACACATGGCCGAACTTGCCCTTGTGGGCATCTCGATCCCGCGGGGGCAGGTAAACGCTGGTCAATGTGCTCAGATCCAGGCGCCGAGCTGCCACGGGCATATCCCGGTGAACCGCATTCGGTACCGAGAGATCCTGATACTTCAAGTCGCCGCATAGCGCGGGTCCTCTGCCAGTCAACAGCCCCACTTTCATACCAATAAAAGTCACAGTTACATCGGCCTTGATCGCAATGCCGCGCACCGCGCCGGTATCGCTGTCCAGACCGGAAGGAATATCCACGGCCAACACCGGCTTGCCAGACCGATTGATGATTTCCATGGCGCGGACATACGTTTCCCGCACCTCGCCCTGAATGCCGGTACCCAGCAGGGCATCAACTATGACCTCCCGTTCACTATCAGAATCGCCAGTGCCGGTACCCGACGGTTCATCAGCGGGCGCATCAAACGCTCGCATCGGCACCCCTTCCTGGCGGGCAAACTCCCAGGCCCGCGCGGCATCGCCTTTAAGCCTTTCCGCGCCAACAAGCTGGATAAGCCTCACTCGAAGTCCACGCTGCGCCGCCAGGCCGGCAATAATGTAGCCGTCACCTCCGTTATTGCCGCCACCGCAATAGACCGTGAGGAGGCTCACTTCGGGCCAATGACGGAGTATTTGCTGGAAAGCTGACTCTCCTGCCCGCTTCATGAGTACAATGCCGGGGATACCGTGGCCTTCTATGGCTCGCCGGTCAAGCTCACGCACCGAGCCAGCCGTGTAGAGTTTTTCTGAAAAATCAACCATAACTTCATATATTGCCAGCATTTTTATGGAATTTACACCCCACACATCGCATCCCTATCAGCCCGCTCCCGCGGGCTCAATGGTGTAAGCTTTTTTGCGGTGACAGCCACTATGACCAAAACCAACGGCTCTGACTTGCAGGCAAAGGGGCAGCAGCAAAGCTCTGACCAATCCGCGCTGGTGGAGCAAATCCGCCAACTGGGGCATGAACAGGGTTTTCAGCAGGTCGGTATCACCCACACTGACCTCGAATCAGCCGGAAAGCGCTTACAGCAATGGCTGGACCAGAACTATCACGCCACCATGGACTGGATGGCCGATCATGGCGACAAACGCTGGCGTCCGCAAAAGCTGGTGCCCGGCACGGTCACTGTTATCTGCGCGCGGATGAATTACCTGCCTCCGGAAACCGGCATACTTGCCGCACTCAGGGACGGCAACCAGGCTTACCTGTCCCGCTACGCCCTGGGTAGGGACTACCACAAACTGGTGCGCAAACGGCTGGCAAGACTCGCGAGCAAGATAGAACAGCTCAGTGGCCACCCCGTTATTCAGCGGCCCTTTGTTGATAGCGCCCCGGTGATGGAAAAACCCCTGGCCGAGCAGGCCGGACTGGGCTGGATTGGCAAAAACACTCTGTTGTTAAACCGTGAAGCTGGTTCCTGGTTCTTCCTGGGCGAGCTCTACACCAGCCTGCCCCTGCCGCCCGATGAACCCACTCCGGAAAAACAATGTGGCCAGTGTCGCGCCTGCACCAGGATCTGCCCCACCGACGCCTTCCCGGAACCCTATGTGCTCGATGCCCGGCGCTGTATCTCCTACCTCACTATCGAACACAAGGGATCGATCCCGCTGGAGTTTCGCCAGGCCATGGGCAATCGCGTGTTCGGCTGCGATGACTGTCAGATCGTCTGCCCCTGGAACCGCTTCGCGAAAACAACCGACGAAGTCGACTTCCACCCGCGCCACAATCTCGACAGCAGCGCGCTGGCGGATTTATTCACCTGGAGCGAGGAACAGTTTCTCGCCAACACTGCCGGCTCGCCTATCCGCCGCATCGGCTACGAACGCTGGTTGCGCAATCTGGCCATCGGTCTGGGCAACGCGCCCCATTCAGCCGGCGTAGTCGAGGCCCTGCGTGCCCGCCTGAGTTCGGCTTCGGCGCTGGTCAGGGAGCATGTCCTTTGGGCCCTTGACCAGCAAGGCCAAAAAGCCGATCACCCCTGACACGCTGGTATTGATCTCATGATCGTGATTCTGTAGACTGCGCCGCCTTGTCAAGCAGCGGCCGCTTACAGCAAACGGCCGGGGAAACCGGGATAACCCCTGGACAATCCAAACATTCACCCCAAAGACAAACAGTAAGTGGAGCAGCTCGGTGGCCAATTCACCCCAGGCGCGCAAACGCGCCAGACAGAACGAAAAACGTCGACGTCACAACGCCAGCATGCGTTCCATGGCGCGCACCTACATCAAAAAAGTCAACGCCGCGATTGAAGCCGGTGATGTAGAGCAGGCAAAAGCCGCCTACCAGGCCGCTGTGTCGGTACTGGATCGCTACGCGGACAAGGACGGCATCCTGCACAAAAACAAGGCCGCTCGTCATAAGAGCCGTCTGAACAAGCGCATCAAAGCCATGTCCGCCTGATACAACTAAGCGCGGTAAGGCATTAAAAAAGCCGACAGCAGGTCGGCTTTTTTAATGCCTGCTGTTTATGCTTGCTCGATTTCTATCTTTATTCGATCCAGCGCAGGCCTCACATCAGCACCATATTGTCCCGGTGCACCAGCTCCTCATCGGCGCAATAGCCAAGAATATTAACGATTTCGCTACTGGGCCGGCCGATAATCCTGGCGGTTTCGTCAGCATTGTAATTAACCAGCCCCCTGGCGACTTCCGTGTTGTTGCTATCGACACAACTGACCATCTCACCCCGGGTAAAGCCACCGCTGACCGCCTTAACACCCACCGGTAACAAACTCCGGCCCTGTTCGCGCACCACCTTAACCGCGCCTTCATCCAGCACCAACCTGCCTCGCATCTGCAAGTGCCCCGCCAACCATTGCTTGCGGGCATCGAGGGGTTCGCGCGCGGAAACCAGCAACGTCCCCTGCGCTGCCCCCGCTTGCAATTTGAGCAGGATATCTTTCACCTGACCGCCAGCTATCAGTGTATTGGCCCCGGAACGGGCCGCCAGCCGCGCGGCTTCCAGTTTGGTAATCATGCCACCGCGTCCCAGGCCGCTGCCGCTGTCCCCGGCGATGGCTTCCAATGATCGGTCTTCGGCATCGGCAAGGGATATCAAAGCCGCGTCGGGGTTATGCCGCGGATCCTGTTCAAAGAGGCCCGCCTGATCCGTGAGTATCACAAGCACTTCAGCTTCAATCAGGTTGGTGACCAACGCCGCCAGACGATCGTTGTCACCAAAGCGAATTTCCTCGGTGGCCACTGTGTCATTCTCATTAACCACTGGCACTACACCGAGCTCCAACAAGGTATTGAGGGTACTGCGCGCATTTAAATAACGCTGGCGATTGGCCAGATCGTCGTGATCCACAAGTACCTGGGCGGTATGCCTATCAAAACGCTGGAACTGGGTTTCATAGGCCTCTATCAGACCCATCTGACCCACCGCCGCCGCTGCCTGCAGCTCGTGCACGGTATCGGGACGTTGGTTCCAGCCCAGACGGCTCATGCCCTCGGCAACGGCGCCGGATGACACCAGCACCACCTCGATGCCACGCTCCTGCAAAGCCGCAATCTGCCCCACCCAAGCGCCAATGGCCTCGCGATCGAGGCCACGGCCATTATTGGTCAACAGGGCGCTACCTATTTTCACCACCCAACGGCGGGTGGCGCCGAGTTTTTCACGGGCCTGGGTTTCCAAACTCATAACTGCTTCCGCATTGCGTCGTTACACTGTCAAGTCGGGTTACCAGACCCTAGGGCTGATATACCACGTCGACATCGTAATCGTCGTCATCGTCGTCTTCATCATTTTCCGCGACACTGGCGTTGCCTTTCTGCGCGGTCCGCAAACCTTCGATCTGCTCACGCGCTTCGGCCTGCATACGGGCCTGCATGGCCAGCTCGGCGTCCCTGGCTTCGGAATCCGTCTCCAGCAACTCCTGGCGCCTGACCAGGTACTCATAAATATCTTCACACAATGCCTGTGTGCCGGTGGCCGCAATGGCTGACACCCTGTATACGGGCCCACTCCAGTGCAGGCCATTAACCAAAGTCTCACAAACAGCGTCTGCCTCATCCGCTGGCAATAGATCCATTTTATTCAGCACCAACCAGCGATCCCGTGCCGCGAGGGTCGGGCTAAAAGCCTGGAGTTCCGACTCGATAGCCCTGGCATTGTCCAGCGGATCCGTGCCATCGGCGGGCAGGACATCGACCAGATGCAACAGAATGCGCGTACGGGTCAAGTGCTTGAGGAAACGGATACCCAGGCCCGCGCCGGCTGATGCGCCCTCGATCAACCCGGGCACATCCGCCATTACAAAGCTCCGGTAGGGTCCCACCTGTACCACACCCAGGTTTGGCGTCAGCGTGGTGAAGGGGTAATTCGCCACCTTGGGCCGGGCGGCTGAGACCGCACGAATCAACGTTGACTTGCCGGCATTAGGCATACCCACCAGTCCGACGTCGGCCAGCAACTTGAGCTCCAGGCGTAACTGCCGACTCTCGCCTTCTTCTCCCGGTGTGGTTTTTCGCGGCGCCCGGTTGGTGGATGACTTGAACCGTGTGTTACCAAGCCCATGATGGCCACCGCGAGCAACCACCAGTGACTGGCCCGCTTCCACCAGGTCGCCCAGGACGGCGCCGGAGCCTTCATCAATGACAGTGGTGCCCACTGGCACCTTCAGAACCAGATCCTCGCCTTTACCACCGGTGCAGTCCTTGCCTCTCCCCGGCTCGCCGTTCTCAGCCTGGTAATTGCGCTGATAACGGTAATCCACCAGAGTATTCAGATTCACATCAGCGACCAGAATCACCGAGCCACCATCACCCCCATCGCCACCATCGGGCCCGCCCTTGGGAATGTACTTTTCCCGACGAAAACTCAGGCAGCCGTTGCCGCCGTTGCCGGCACGGACATTGACAGGCGCTTCGTCGACAAATTTCACCTGATTCCTCACTTGACTGCGCGACAGTCATGGCTGATTGACCAGCTTTGTAGGTAAGAATGCTTACGAATAATAAGCGGGGAAATCCCCACCAGTCATAAGATTATGAAACCATAAAGCCATAAAAAAAGCCCCGCGTGCGGGGCTTTTTCGATATTCCCTTATACGTCAGACCGGCACAATGTCCACGAACTTACGTTTATGCGGGCCTTTCTGAACAAACTGCACCCTGCCACCGGTGGTGGCAAAAATGGTGTGATCCTTGCCCACTCCTGTATTCAAGCCAGCGTGAAAACGGGTACCTCGCTGGCGAACAATGATGCTGCCGGCGGTGACTTCTTCGCCGCCAAAACATTTTACACCCAGCCGTTTACTCTCTGAATCGCGACCGTTCCGGGTACTACCACCTGCTTTTTTGTGTGCCATGACTGGACTCCCACCTGATCCTGTTGAGTTATACCGCGCTGATACCGGTAATTTTCACTTCGGTATACCACTGCCGGTGTCCCATCTGCTTGCGGTGATGCTTACGGCGGCGAAACTTAATGATTTTCACCTTGGCACCACGACCGTGGGCCACTACTTCGGCGCTGACTTTACCGCCATCCAGGTAAGGCGCGCCTACCTTGACGTCATCACCATCGGCAACCATCAGCACCTTGTCGATTTCAATGGCCTCGCCAGTCGCCACATTGAGTTTTTCGAGTTTTAAGACTTCACCCGGCTCAACGCGATGTTGCTTGCCGCCACTTTCTATTACCGCGTACATATCCCGCTCCTGAATCCCACTGCTGCGCTACTGAATAAGGTCCAGACAGAACCACTCGACGCCGGAACACGGAAACCTTAACCGTGCATCCACCTGGCCGTCAGAGGCTGACTTTCGAAGGGCGGCAATTCTAGGGGAAAGGGGCGTGATCCGCAAGCCTCAAAAATCCTGATACCCCCCGGTATGTAGGCCCGTCAACGAGCTAAAATTCAGCCAACGCCTTGACACCCTGCACGGCCAACCCTAGCATGCCGCGCTACACGCGCCCCGGGTTTTACACATTTCATATGCAGTCTTTTCGCGAGCCTGTTCGCACCGACTTTGACGCGGTCAACAAACGCATCATTGAACAACTTCATTCAGATGTTGGCCTGGTTGAACAAATCGGGCATTACCTGATCGAGGCGGGCGGCAAACGGCTGCGCCCTCTTTTGGTGCTTATCGCCGCCAGATGCTGCGGCTACAAAGGCCAGCAACACGTGGACCTGGCCGTCATCATCGAGTTTATTCACACCGCCACTCTTCTCCATGATGACGTGGTGGACACCTCCGAGCAACGGCGCGGGCGCTATACCGCAAATGCTCAGTGGGGCAATGCCCCCAGTGTCCTGGTGGGTGACTTTCTGTACAGTCGCGCTTTCCAAATGATGGTGGCGCTGGGCAATATGGACATTATGGATGTGCTGGCGGAAACCACTAACATTATCTCGGAAGGCGAGGTCCGCCAGTTGATCAACATCGGCGACCCCGAACTTAGCGAGTCGGAATACCTTACAGTCATCGGTGGCAAAACCGCGCAACTGTTCAAGGGCGCCGCCCATACCGCCGCATTAATAAGTGGCGCGGATGGCGCCACCCGTCAGGCTCTCAGCGATTATGGCTGGGAGCTGGGCCTGGCTTTCCAGCTCGTGGACGACGCCCTCGATTACGCCGTTGATAGCGCCGTGATTGGCAAGAATACCGGCGATGACCTGGCCGAAGGCAAGGTAACCCTGCCCCTGATTCAGGCAATGAAAAGCGGAACGAATAGCCAGCGACAACGATTAGAGGCTGCCATACGAAAGAAAGACACCTCACAATTACCGGCGGTTATCGAAATTGTCGAACAAACCGGGGCCTTTGACTACACCCTTGAGCTGGCGAGAACCCGTGCCCGGAATGCTCGGGACAGCATCAGAGGGCTGCCAACATCGGAATTCCACACCGCTTTAATTGAGCTGAGTGAATTCGCGGTGACAAGAAACCACTAACCGCGCTTTGCGCATATCCGTATCCGGCATATTCTTTGCTCGGGCTATACTGAACACCGACAGTCAAACAGTGAAATGGATAGCCTCGACGCGATATGAACACAAAGGATTTGCCAACCGAACCCTTAATCAGCGGCACTCCAGCCTGGCGGGCCCTGAGTGACCACGCAAAAGCGCTGGATCAGGTCACGCTGCGAGAACTGTTCGAGCGTGATCCGCAGCGCGGTCAGCGCTTTGCCGCCAGCGCGGGGCCC
>DLXZ01000129.1:18748-18930 GCA_003448675.1 Porticoccaceae bacterium | reverse complement strand
CCAGCGCGGGGTCCCTTTACTTCGACTTCGCCAAGGATCATCTCACCGAAGAAACCCTTACCTTGCTATGCGGTCTGGCACACACCGCCAACCTGACGGGTGCGATTGATAATCTGTTTGGTGGCGAAACGGTCAATAATACCGAAAACCGTCCCGCCCTCCATGTGGCGCTCAGAAGCAAC
>DLXZ01000129.1:18076-18506 GCA_003448675.1 Porticoccaceae bacterium | reverse complement strand
CACACCCGGCAATCACTTTGAGCAAGCAGCCTCGGCAACCCTTGCCCGATTTTGCGCATTTGCCACACGCATTCGCGACGGCAAGATAAAGGGGACGAACGGTCAGGCCTTTCGGCATATTGTCAACCTGGGCATTGGCGGCTCGGATCTGGGTCCGCGGCTGGTTACCGGCGCTTTTCCGAGCTCAGGGCAGCCCAATCTAAACTGCCATTTTGTTGCCAATATCGATAGCGATGAGCTAACTGACACGCTGGCCCGGTGCGAGCCGGAAACTACGCTCTTTATCATCTCTTCCAAGAGCTTTTCGACACTGGAAACCCTCAGCAATGCACAGGGAGCCATCGCCTGGTTGCGCGCCGCCGGCATGACCGAGCGAAATATCGCCCAGCACCTGGTCGCGGTCACCGGCAATTCCCCGGCGGCGTTGAAA
>DLXZ01000129.1:17636-17790 GCA_003448675.1 Porticoccaceae bacterium | reverse complement strand
TCGGTATTACCGAGGATCGAATCTTTCCCGTGCCTGACTGGGTCGGCGGTCGCTTCTCCCTGTGGTCGGCTATTGGCTTGCCAGTCGTCATATCCCTGGGCGAAGAGGTATTCAGGCAACTACTCCATGGCGCCAGGGAAATGGACCAGCACTT
>DLXZ01000129.1:9669-17355 GCA_003448675.1 Porticoccaceae bacterium | reverse complement strand
ATTGGAGAAACAATTTACCCGTACTCCATGGCCTGCAGGCCATCTGGCATATCAATTTCCGGGGCTATAAAAGCCGGGCGGTCCTGCCCTACGTTCACCATCTGCGGGATCTACCCGCCTATCTTCAACAATTGACCATGGAAAGCCTAGGTAAAAGCACTACAAAAACAGGCCGCAAAGTTGATTATTCCACAGGGCAGGTGATCTGGGGCAGCGAAGGCACCAACGGGCAACACTCTTTTCACCAGCTGCTTTTGCAAGGTACTGAGCCTGTATCCGTTGATTTCATTGCCACCCGCGAAGCCCACTGCGACACAGAAAATCATCGGCACCTGCTCGGCAACTGCCTGGCTCAGAGCCAGGCCTTAATGGCTGGCAAGTCAGCCGCACAAAGCCACCGGGAATTACTGGATCAAGGTCTGGAAGCCGAGTTTGCCAAGTCCCTCGCGCCGCACAAGGCAGTCCCCGGAAACCGGCCCAGCAACACCCTATTGCTGGATGATCTCAAGCCCCGCTCACTGGGCGCATTATTGGCTTTTTATGAACACAGTGTTTTTGTGCAAAGCGTGATCTGGAATATCAACGCTTTTGATCAATGGGGCGTCGAACTGGGCAAGACCCTTCATCACCGTTTATTTCAACAATTGGATAGCAATAAGCCCCGAACCAGCCACCTCGAAGAACTGGATAGTTCAACCAACACACTGATAGAAACTTTGACCCAAGCCCCCAACCCGCCGGACCATAGCTAGAAAAACTACAAAACAAAAGAATAAAACCTGCTTCCCAGACAAACACTTAAGTCATATTGCCGGAACATATCAGCGGCTGTTCTTTCCCTTGTTTTTGTTGTAGAGTTGCCGCCTTTTTCGCGCCCGATGCACCATCAGGGTGCCCAAAATCAACCGAAACTGAGGGGACTAACATTGTGATTATAGGCATACCCCGGGAAATCAAGCCCGGTGAAAACCGGGTCGCCATGACACCAGGCAATATCCAGGTGTGGAAACAAAAAGGAGTCGACTTCCTGGTTGAAAGTGGCGCTGGCATCGCCGCTGGGTTTATGGATGACCAATACGAAGCGGTGGGCGCCACCGTGCGTAACGATCGCGCCAGTATATTTGCCGAAGCCGATATTATCATGCAGGTGCAATCCTTCGGCGCCAACGACGTAAACGGCGATGATGACCTGGCTTCCATAAAAGCCGGTCAGCTGATCGCGGGCATGATGGATCCACTGGGCGGACCGGCGATTTCCCAAAAACTGGCCGGCACCAATGCCACCGCCGTTGCCATGGAGCTGGTGCCGCGCATAAGCCGGGCCCAGAGTATGGATGTACTCTCCTCCATGGCTACCCTGGCCGGCTACAAGGCCGTGCTTCTGGGTGCCAGCCACTCACCGCTGATCGTACCCATGTTGATGACCGCGGCAGGCACACTTAACCCCATGCGAGTACTGATCATGGGCGCTGGCGTTGCCGGCCTTCAGGCCTGCGCCACGGCAAAGCGTCTGGGCGGCGTGGTTGAAGCCTATGACGTCCGCCCGGCCGCCCGGGAACAGATCATCTCCGTGGGCGCCAAGCCCATCGAGCTGGACCTGGAAACGGACACCTCGGAAGACACCGGCGGTTACGCCAAGGAGCAGAGCGAGGAGTTCCTTGCCCGCCAGCAGGAACTGCTGACCCAGGTGCTGGAGGAACAGGATCTGGTTATCACCACAGCAGCGGTGCCTGGTGCCAAGTCGCCGATTCTGGTGACCACGGCCATGGTCGAGCGGATGAAGCCCGGCGCGGTCATCGTTGATCTGGCCGCCGAACGGGGTGGTAACTGCGAGCTGACTCAACTGGGTGAAACCGTGGTCGCCCACGGCGTTACCATTCTGGGGCCGGAAAATCTCGCCTCCACCATCGCCACCCATGCCAGCCAGATGTACGGCAAGAACATGGAAGTACTGCTGGGCCATCTGCTTGATGAAGACAATAATCTGAAGCTGGATTTCGAGGATGAAATTATCCACGAGACGGTGATCGCCCACGGGGGTGATGTGCCACACACGCGAATGCGCGAGCTGGTTGGGTTGCCCGCCCTGCCGGAGCCTGAAACCCAAGAACCTGAAAGCGAAGAAGCAAGCGGGGAGACTTCCTGATGGAACTGATAATCATGCAACTGGCGCTGTTCGTGCTCTCGCTGTTTCTCGGCGTGGAGCTGATTACCAAAGTGCCACCCACCCTTCACACGCCGCTGATGTCCGGCACCAACGCCATCTCCGGGATCACCCTTGTAGGCGCCGTGCTAGCCGCTGGCGCCGGCGAGGCATCGACGCTGGTACACGCCCTGGGCTTTATTGCCGTGACCATGGCTACCCTCAATGTCATCGGTGGTTATCTGGTGACCAACCGCATGCTTGCCATGTTTAAACGGAGGGACTAGACCATGAGTGGTTCTTTTGTAGATATCGTTTATTTGGCCGCGGCCGTTCTTTTTGTGCTCGGCATCAAGGGCCTGACCCGGCCCAAGACCGCCGTGCGCGGCAATCTGATGTCGGCCACTGGCATGCTACTGGCCGTGGTCATCACCCTGTTTGACCGCGACATCATCAGTTTTGAATACATTATTGCCGGCATGCTCACCGGCGGCATCATCGGGGGGCTCATGGCAACCCGCGTACAGATGACTTCCATGCCACAGATGGTCGCCCTGCTTAACGGTTGTGGCGGTGGCGCGTCACTGGGCCTGGCGGCAGCCAGCTACCTGCTGGCGATGGAAGGCGCCGGCTATTCCGGCGACCTGATGGGCACTCTGGCGGTGGTTTTCGTGATGATCACCGTACTGATCGGCGCCGTGACCCTGTCGGGCAGTGTTGTCGCCTTTGCCAAGCTGCAGGAACTGATCTCCGGCCAGCCCATCGGCTTTGTCGGCATGAAATTTCTTAATGCCGCGTTGTTTGCCGGCGCCCTGGCATCCCTGATTATGCTCACCCTGAACCCAGGGAATACCGCGCTGTTCTGGGGCCTTATCGCCATCGCCATGGTGCTGGGCCTGACCCTGGTGCTGCCCATTGGTGGCGCCGATATGCCGGTGGTTATCGCCCTGCTGAACTCCTACTCTGGTATCGCCGCGGCCGCCGCTGGCTTTATTCTGGGCAATACCGTGCTGATCGTTACCGGCTCACTGGTCGGTGCCTCAGGTCTGATCCTCACCAATATCATGTGCGTGGCCATGAACCGATCGCTCACCAATGTGTTGTTCGGGGTGATGGCCGAAGGCAGCGACGCCATTGATGCCGATGAAGTCTACGGTGGCAAGGTCAAAAGCGCCCAAGCCGAAGAAGTCGCCATGATCCTGGAAACCGCCCGCCGGGTGGTCATCGTGCCCGGCTTTGGTCTGGCCATGGCTCAGGCCCAGCACGCTGTCCGCGAGCTGGCCGACGTGATGGAAGCACGGGGCATCGAAGTGGAGTACGCCATCCACCCGGTGGCCGGCCGTATGCCCGGACACATGAACGTGCTGCTGGCCGAGGCGGAAGTGCCTT
Source organism: Porticoccaceae bacterium (assembly GCA_003448675.1). Taxonomy (GTDB): domain Bacteria; phylum Pseudomonadota; class Gammaproteobacteria; order Pseudomonadales; family Porticoccaceae; genus HB2-32-21. The sequence goes on along the minus strand of DLXZ01000129.1, from coordinate 13,823 downwards.
ATGACAAAATGGTGGAGATGGATCAGATCAATCCCACCTTCGAGCAAACCGATGTCGCCATTGTTATCGGCGCCAACGACGTGACCAATCCCATGGCGCGGGAAGACAAAGGCAGCCCCATCTACGGCATGCCCATCCTCAATGTCGACAAGGCCAACACCGTGGTGGTGATCAAACGCTCCATGAGCCCTGGCTTTGCCGGCCTCCCCAACCCGCTGTTTGCCGCCGACAATTGCCTGATGGTGTTCGGCGATGGCAAGAAGGCGGTTATCGATATTACCGCCAACCTCGACCTCGCCTAACGACAGATCAGGACAGCCTGAAGCTAAAATAAAAAAGCCCCGTAAGGGGCTTTTTTTTGAGTACGATTTATCTGTTTACGTTCAACCCAGATCAGGTCTCGATAAAAGTCAGCAACTCTTCGGTCTTATCCGCCATCAACGCACGATCCCCCCGGCTCTCGACATTCAGGCGCACCAGTGGCTCGGTGTTCGAACGGCGCACATTAAAGCGCCAGTCGGCAAATTCCATACTCAAGCCGTCGGTTTTATCCACCAGCAAAGCATCTTCCCGGTAACGGGATTCAATCACCGCCAGTACCTTTTCGGCATCGTCCACAGTGCGGTTGATCTCACCACTGACGGGATAAGCGGCCTGGCGCTCCGCCACCAGCTGGGACAGAGACTTACCACTTATGGACACCAGTTCGACGACGAGCAACCACGGCACCATGCCGCTGTCACAGTAGGCAAAATCACGGAAATAGTGGTGAGCACTCATCTCTCCACCATAAACCGCATCGTTATCCCGCATCACCTGTTTGATAAAGGCATGGCCGGTTTTACTCTGCACCGGCGTGCCCTGAAATTGATTGACGATATCGATGGTATTCCAGGTCAGGCGGGGGTCGTGGACAATGGCCGCGGCGCCTCTTTTTTTAAGAAACGCTTCCGCCAGCAACCCGACCAGGTAGTAACCCTCGATAAACGCGCCTTTTTCATCAAAGAAAAAGCAGCGATCAAAATCCCCGTCCCAGGCGATACCCAGGTCAGCCTGCTCATCAACCACCACCTGGGCAGTGGCGGCGCGGTTTTCCTCCAGCAAGGGATTGGGTACACCATTTGGGAAATTGCCATCGGGTTGGTGATGAACCTTAATAAAGCGCAGGGGCAAGCGCGGCTCCAGCAAGTCGATAATCGTCCCTGCTCCACCGTTACCGGCATTGACCACCACCTTCAAAGACTGCAGCGAGCCTGTATCCACATAGCTTTGCAAATGATCGATGTAAGCGTTTTTGTCCTCTGACCTGATCAGCGAACCTCGGTTCGAAGGCTCGTTAAAATCGCCACTTTCCGCCAGCGCCTTGATCTCCGGTAGGCCGTCGTCCCCACTGATGGGCCGCGATTGCTCGCGGACAAACTTCATGCCGTTATAGTCCATGGGATTATGGCTGGCGGTGACCACCAGCCCACCGTCAAAGCCGCCATCCGCCGTGGCGAAATAGATCTCCTCGGTGCCGCACTGGCCGATATGGCTGACATCGCAGCCAGCGTCCAGGATACCGTTCACCGTGGCATCACAGATTGCGGGGCTAGTGAGACGAATATCGTGGCCGACCACGATGGTTTTTGCTCCCAGAAACTGGGCGAAGGCGCGGCCGATCCGGTAGGCGATTTCTTCGTTAAGCTGATCCGGCACGCGGCCGCGTACGTCATAGGCTTTAAAGCAGCTATAGCTTTCCGACATCCGATACTCCAGCTTCAGTGGGCCTGATCGCGCAGGTAAATATTTTCGTAGACGTAGTTGGTCGCCTCCACATAGCCATCGACACTGCCGCAATCAAAGCGGCGCCCCTGGAATTTGCAGGCCAGCACCTTACTGGTTTTCGCCATGGTACGAAGGGCGTCGGTAAGCTGTAATTCGTCATTTTTACCCGGCGGCGTATGACGCAGGATTTCAAAGATATAGGGTGTAAGAACATAACGACCAATCACTGCCAGATTACTGGGTGCATCCTGCGGCTCCGGTTTTTCCACCATATCGGTGACGGAATAAAGCCCCGGCTCCACTTCCACTCCGGAGATCACTCCAAACTTGGAAATGTCCGCCTCGGGCACCTCCTGAATGGCCACCACTGAGCAACGGTGCTTAAGATAGATATCCACCAATTGGGCCATTACCCCCCTGTCCTCGGTAATACACAGGTCATCGGCCAGAACCACGCCAAAGGGCTCGCTGCCCACCAGCAACTCCCCTGTGAGCACCGCGTGGCCCAACCCCTTCATTTCCGACTGACGCGTGGTGGAAAAGCGAGCTTCGGCGATGACCTTACGGATACTGCTGAGGTATTTTTCCTTATCACTGCCGGCGATCTGGTGCTCCAGCTCAAAGCTGATATCAAAAAAATCGTTGATCGCCCGCTTGCCACGCCCGGTTACCAGACAGATCTCACTGAGACCGGCATCCAGCGCCTCCTCCACACCATACTGCACCAGTGGCTTGTTCACCACCGGCAACATCTCCTTGGGCATCGACTTGGTGGCCGGCAGAAACCGCGTACCGTAACCAGCCACGGGAAACAAACATTTTTTGATCATCCAGACTTTCTCCACTGACTGAAATTGACTCGACTGTAAATAAGCAAGCTCCGCGCCAAAACAAAGCCCAGCGCTTGGTGACACGGATTCAGCTCTCTACCTTAACCTATCTTTATGACAAACCATGCGGGCAAATTCCTCGGCGAATGATTAAGACCAGTAATTCCATTACACTCCTTAAATCGATAGCAGGGTTTGGACTTCCCAAGCCTATCAGCTAAAATGCCATCGTTTTTTTGGGCCGATATTTGGCCATCACCGTATTTCCCTCTCGAGGTTATTTTGAGCGATTCAAGCGCCCACCAGCGACACAGTTTTGATTACGACGACCTGATAGCCTGCGCCGAAGGCCGACTGTTCAACGAAAATAGCGCGCAACTACCGCTACCCAATATGTTAATGGTTGACAGAATCGCCCATATTAGCGCCGAAGGGGGCGCCAATGGAAAGGGTGAAATTATCGCTGAAATGGACGTAAAGCCGGGGCAATGGTTTTTTGACTGCCACTTTAAGGGCGATCCGGTGATGCCCGGTTGCCTGGGCCTGGACGCCCTGTGGCAACTGACCGGCTTCTTCCTGACCTGGCGCGGCAATAATGGCCATGGCCGCGCCCTCGGCGCCGGGGAAGTCAAATTTTTCGGTCAGGTTCTGCCCACTGCCAAGAAACTGACTTACAAGCTCGATATAAAACGTGTTATAGAACGCAAACTGGTGATGGCCATCGCTGACGGCTCAGTCTCCGTGGATGACCGGGAAATATACACAGCCAAGGATCTGCGAGTCGGTCTTTTCCAGTCCACTGACAATTTCTGACTGGATTCAGTAAAATCCGGCGGCGCCAGACGCTTACAATAAGTCGTTTGTAACAAACAGAAAACCCCCGAATGAGGTTGCTATGAGACGTGCGGTAATTACGGGTATGGGCATTGTTTCCTGCCTGGGAAACGATCAGGCCAGCGTGGTCGATTCGCTTCGTAACGGGCGCTCGGGCATAGGCGCCAATGAGTCCTACCGAGAAACCGGCATGAAAAGCCAAATAAGCGGACAAATCGATCTCGATTTCAAGGGACTCATTGACCGCAAGCACCTGCGTTTTATGAGCATTTCCGCAGCCTATGGCTATGTCGCCATGCAGCAGGCCATCGAAGACAGCGGGCTCAGTCAGAATCACGTCAGCAATCCCCGCACCGGCATTATTATGGGTTCCGGCGGAATTTCCGGTGAAAAATTTGTTGAATCCATCGACACCTGCCGCGCAAAAGGGGTCAAGCGCATGGGCCCCTATCGAGTCACCCAGATCATGAGCAGCACGGTCGCCGCTTGCCTGGCCACCCCCTTTCAGATCAAGGGTCTGAACATCTGCATCTCTTCCGCCTGCGCCACCAGCGCCCACTGTATCGGCAATGCTGCCGAACTGATCCAGATGGGCAAGCAGGACCGCGTCTTCGCCGGTGGCGGCGAATCGGAGCACTGGTCGCTGTCCCATATGTTCGATGCCATGGGTGCGCTGTCCACCAAGTACAACGACACGCCGGAAAAGGCCTCCCGTCCTTATGA
>DLXZ01000129.1:9355-9621 GCA_003448675.1 Porticoccaceae bacterium | reverse complement strand
CACCAGCGCCCACTGTATCGGCGCGGCAGTCGAACAAATTCAACTGGGCAAGCAGGATATTCTGTTTGCCGGTGGCGCCGAAGAGGAACACTGGTCCATGGCCAGCATGTTTGACGCCATGGGAGCATTGTCAACCAAATACAATGACACCCCGGAAAAAGCGTCTCGACCCTATGACGCGGATCGCGACGGCTTCGTGATGTCCTGTGGCGGTGGCTGCTTTGTCGTCGAGGAACTGGAGCACGCTCGCGCCCGTGGCGCCACCG
>DLXZ01000129.1:7593-9119 GCA_003448675.1 Porticoccaceae bacterium | reverse complement strand
GTCGGTTACGGCGCCACGTCCGACGGACATGACATGGTTGCACCCTCGGGCGAAGGCGCGGTTCGCTGTATGCAACAGGCCATGGACACCGTTGAAGGCGGGATCGACTATATTAACACCCACGGTACCAGCACCCCGGTAGGTGATATCGCGGAAATTGGCGCGATCCGGGAAGTCTTCGGTGATAATGCGCCCCATATTGGCTCCACTAAATCCCTGTCCGGTCACTCCCTGGGAGCTGCCGGCGTTCACGAAGCCATCTATAGCCTGTTGATGATGGAAAACAACTTCGTCGCCGAATCAATAAATATCGAGAACCTGGACCCCGAGGTGGGCAACATGCCCATCGCCACCAGTCGCGTCGATGACATCAAACTGGAAAGAGTCATGTCCAACAGCTTCGGCTTTGGCGGCACCAATGCAACCCTGGTATTACAGAAATACCGCCAGTAACATCTTCTCTATCCTAAAATTCCCTATCCTAAAAAAAGGGGCTGATTATGGGATCAGCCCCTTTTTTGTTTCTGGCGCCCCAGCTAGCTAAATGTAGTTATTCTCACTCAGATAATTGAGCAGTTGTTCGGTACTGGCGCGCAGGTCATTCGCACCCGTATCGATCCTCAGTTCGGGTTGCTCCGGGGCCTCATAAGCGGAATCAATGCCCGTAAAATGCGGGATTTCACCAGCCCGCGCCTTTTTATACAGCCCCTTGGGGTCCCGCTCCTCGCAGATTTCCAGTGAAGTAGACAGGTGCACTTCTATAAACTCATCAGCTTCGACAATTTCACGAGCAAGCTTTCTTTCGGCCCGAAAAGGGGAGATGAAGGCAGTCATAACAATCAAGCCCGCATCGACAAAGAGTTTTGCCGCCTCGCCGATACGGCGAATATTTTCAACGCGATCTTCGTCGGTAAAACCCAGATCGCCATTTAGTCCCTGACGGACATTATCGCCGTCGAGCAAATAACAATGGTGCCCTCGCTCAAATAGCGCTCTTTCCAGCGCGTTGGCCAGGGTGGATTTTCCCGCGCCACTGAGGCCGGTAAACCAGATAACACAGGGCTTCTGCCCCTTTCTTTCCGCGCGTTCTTTTTTGCTGACAACGGATTCGTGCCAAGTGAGATTGGTATTCAATATTGCTCCTCGATTTAGCTTGTATTAATCAGTACTGGGTCCATGCGTATGCAGGGCCGGTCGTCTTTCCATGCGCGGCCCATGCTAGTAGGCCACACCCTCCCACATGTCCGCTCAGGGCGTCAGTCAGAATGGAATATCGTCATCAAAATTGTCGAAACCACCGGGCTGGCTCTGCCCTCCACCGCCTTGAGCCATGGCTGGCGCCGGAGACTGCTGCTGGGCTGGGGTCTGTTGCTGAGCCGGCGCATAGTCGCCGGTGGAATCTCCCCGGCTGTCTAGCATCTGCATCTCATTAGCGACGATTTCGGTGGTGTATCGATCCTGGCCGGTGTTCTTATCCTGCCATTTACGGGTGCGCAGGGAGCCTTCGATATAAACCTTGCTGCCCT
>DLXZ01000129.1:0-7359 GCA_003448675.1 Porticoccaceae bacterium | reverse complement strand
CGATTTCAGCAAGACGGTTGAAAAAGACAATCCGGTGCCATTCGGTGCGCTCCTGCTGCTGGCCTGTTTGCTTGTCTTTCCAGCTTTCACTGGTGGCGAGGGTGATATTGGTCACCGCGCCGCCCGAAGGCATGTAACGGGTTTCTGGATCCTGACCCAGGTTACCGATCAGGATGACTTTGTTGATACCTCTGGCCATGGTCGCTCCTCCTGTACCCCGAACCCACTAAAACGCCCAGTGTAGCGCTTACTGCGCGTTAAAATCCATCGCATCAAGAAAAATGGTGCGGGCAATTACCCGAAGGCTTATCTCCGGGTGTTCACTTCACCAGACTCTGGTGAAAAGCCTGCTCATTAAAATGCTCATCGTCCACTTTCACGTAGGCAAGATTTTCTCCAGGGATGACAACCACATCCTCGACCCCGGAAAAATGCTCAACCCAGCGATGGCTATCCACCGCCGCCCCTGAATTCAGATCAACCACCACACTGCGCAAATTACGCGGCCTGTCCATAGTGGATGCCATGCCAAGCCAAACCAGCACCACCGCTAACGACAACCAGAACACGCCGGCAAAACCGGCGAAGTGGGCCACTACTCCTCCGGCAACACCGCCGCTAAAAGCGCCCAGAAACTGGCTGGTGGAATAGACCCCCATCGCCGTTCCCTTAATGCCGGCGGGCGCCATTTTGCTCACCAGTGAAGGCAGGCTGGCTTCAAGCAGGTTAAAGGCCATAAAAAACAGCACCAGGCCAAACACCATCTGTCGCAAGGCGGTTCCAGTACCCGCCATCACCAACTCAGCCACCGCCAACAACGACACGGCAAACAAAAACACCGGCTTCATCTTGCGCCGAGTCTCGCCATACCAGATAAACGGCAGCATCAATACAAATCCAGCAACCATGGTCGAGAGATACAAACTCCAGTGCCGGCTACGATCAAAATCCAGCACTTGCTCCAGCACAACAGGGACCGACACCCAGGTCGCCATTTGCGCGAAGTGAAGGCTGAAGATACCGACATTCAAGCGCCACAACTGACCATCCCGCAACACGCGACCCAGCATGGCCGGCACTGGAACCACTTCATGGCCACTGTGACGCACCAGGGGGTTAGGTACCGCCACCAGCACGACCAACAAGCCGAGACCAGCTAGGACACTGGTCAACCAGAAAACCCCCTCCATGCCCCAATGCTGAGCCACAAGGGGCCCCGTGATCATGGCGACGATGAAAGCCAGACCAATACTGCCGCCAATCGCCGCCATGGCCCGGGTACGATTTTGCTCACGTGTGACATCGGATAACAGGGCCATCACCACACCAGCGACGGCGCCAGCGCCCTGGAGCGCACGGCCCAAGATAATCGCGTACGCGGTTTCGGCCACCGCGCACAAAAGGCTGCCGGCCAAAAACAGGATCATACCCCCGGCAATCACCGGCTTGCGCCCGATCCGATCGGAAAGCAGGCCAAAGGGAATTTGAAAAACACCCTGAGTCAGCCCATAGATACCCAGGGCCAGACCCACCAGCATAACGGTACTGCCCTCGTAGCTGTCCGCGTACAGAGCAAAGACAGGCAGCACCATAAACAGACCCAGCATACGGGTCGCATAGAGGAAAGACAGCGCGATAAGGGATCGCGTTTCGGTGGAATTAAACATTTAGAAAAGTAACTAGCATTAGTTCGAGCAAAACTACTCTAATCCCCACAACCGGGATGCAATTCGGTATGGCAATCAGCTCACGTCGCCCACCGCCCGCGTGCAAGAAAGCCCAAACTGCTTAACGAATAAAGGGCTGCCCTGCGAACCAGGTAACAGCCCAAAGACATCTACGATTCCCAAATCACGCCAAATCAAGCAGGCCATCGAAAATGGAAGCATTAATCCCATTAGCGGCGACTTCAACAAATGCGGCGGTCCCGGTTACTACAATTTGAGCCACGGTAGCATCATCATACAACGGCGGATTGCCCTCATCTTCAAAAATACTGACAAGGAGATCGATATAATCCTGCTCCAGACCCGTCAAATCCGGGTTAGCTTCCACAAAAGCGGTAAGTTCCTGTACTTCTGCCAGGTCAAACGCTTTCAGTGCATTAATCATGGTTCCGTACATAAGCGACTCCAGTGTTTCCTGGGTCGCGGGCAAATCACCGAAACCGTCAAAGCCCAGCTCGGCACCGGTAAATACGCCATCTTCGGCTCCATCGTAATTCGATGGATCAAATGCCGCCTCGTAGTCACTCTGGCTGGTTAACTCAATAACCGAGTCTCGTAAGGCCTCGGTTGATAAAACACCCGCATTAGCATTCAGCTCAACAATGGATAAAAAAGCCTGAAGATCTTCGGACAACAACGCAACACCTTCGCCGCCGCCAGCGCTGTAGCCGGACAGAATCGTCTCAAATTCAGCTTCTAGCGTATCAAGACCCACCAGAGCCAAAATCTGCTTCGCGGCGTCAGCAGCGCCATTACCTGCATAACTAATGACTCCATTTTCAACTTGCTGGGTGAAATACTGAGCGAACGCTATTTTAGCGCTACTTATATCGATGTCAGAATTCTGGGCACCATACAGGATATCAAGGGTTATGGTCTGCAGGGTTCTGCTTCCCTCAACCAAGGAATTGACATAAAAATCAAGGCCATCAGCATCCGCCTCGCGGTTAAACAGTTGCTCGTAAAGACCATTGACAAGCTCTGCATATGAAAGTGACCCGTACCGCTCAGTAAACTCCAGGGAAGTCCCGAACGCCTCAATGATGGCTGATAGATCACCGCCAGCTTCAGTGAGAAGCGCCACCCAAAAAGCCAGGCCATCAGGATCAGCGGGGCGGCCATAATAAGCAATGTATGCGCCTTGCATTAATTGGATATATTCCTCTTCCACTACAACTCTCCTTAAGATTAAACCTTGATCAAAACAGACCCGTTAGCAACTCCAACGTGGATCCGAATTTTACTTCAAAGGGGCACAATCATCATACCGTTAGTCTGACTCCAACGAGCTGAAACTGACATTTCACTCACCAAACTTCCATAGATGGCTCTGGTTGCCTCCGCGCCCAAGGGCAAGTCACTACGACATCAAACGACGCCACCAAAAAACTCAGTCAACATCGGCTTCGATTGACACAGATTCATTCAAGTCCCTGCCAAAACCATGTATAAATGCTTCTTGCTCAGCGTTTCAATATCGCAGTACAGCGATTTAAGAGTTTTTTTCCTTACCGTTCGGGCTAACCAACTATTGAGTAATACCCTGAAAAAACTAGCGCGATCAATGCTCGGTAGCCTGCGGGATCTCTCCCCCATCGTGGCGGTTATCCTGTTTTTTCAGTTCTTCGTGCTGCGCCAGCCACTGCCGGACGTGGCGCAATTGTTGTTGGGTTTGAGCTTTGTCATCCTTGGCCTGACCTTCTTTATCCATGGCCTGGAACAGGGCCTGTTTCCCATTGGTGAATCCATGGCCCACGCCTTTGCCCGCAAGGGCAGTATCGCGTGGCTGGTACTGTTTGCCTTTGCCCTGGGTTTTGGTACCACTGTTGCCGAACCCGCGCTGATTGCCGTAGCCAAAGAGGCAGCTGAAGTGGCCGCGGGCGGGCGGATGATTGAAGCTAGTGAAACTGCCAAAGCGCAATATGCAAACGGCCTGCGCTTTACCGTGGCGCTTTCCGTGGGCCTGGCCATCGTCATCGGCGTTGTCCGCATTCTAAAAGGCTGGCCCATCCACTGGCTGATCATTGGTGGGTATGTGCTGGTCGTGATGATGACCATGTTCGCGCCCCGGGAAATTATCGGTATTGCCTATGACTCCGGTGGCGTCACCACCTCGACGATTACCGTGCCCCTGGTCACTGCCCTCGGTGTCGGCTTGGCCTCATCCATTAAAGGGCGCAATCCGATGATCGACGGCTTTGGCCTGATCGCCTTCGCTTCTCTAACGCCAATGATTTTTGTCATGGCTTACGGAATGTTGATCGGATGAACGTGCTGGCCGAACTGGGCACCACCATCCTGAATACGGTGCGGGATGTTATCCCTATCGCGGTCATTATTTTCGGCTTTCAGTTTTTGGTTATCCGCCGCAAACCCGCTAACCTGGGCCAGATACTGGTTGGCTTTTTCTGGGTGCTGATCGGTCTGTCGTTCTTTTTACTCGGTCTGGAATGGTGCCTGTTTCCCCTGGGCAGGTTAATGGCGGAGCAATTGACCGATCCGGCATTTATTCAATCCGCGAGCACTGCGGGGGAATCACTGAGCGCGATCCGCTGGCAGGACTATTTCTGGGTCTATCTGTTCGCCTTCCTGATCGGTTTCAGCACCACAATCGCCGAACCCTCCTTGATTGCGGTCGCCATCAAGGCCAATGAAGTCTCCGGTGGCGCCATTGGCGTGTGGGGCCTGCGCATCGCGGTGGCCATCGGCGTTGCCGTGGGGATTTCCCTGGGCTGCTACCGAATCGTGGTCGGCGATCCCATCCACTGGTACATCATCGCCGGTTATATTGTGGTGGTCATACAAACCAACTTTGCGCCCAAATTGATCATTCCCCTGGCCTACGACTCCGGCGGCGTCACTACCTCGACCGTGACCGTGCCGCTGGTCGCAGCCCTGGGCCTGGGTTTGTCGGAAACCGTACCAGGCAGAAATCCGCTAATTGATGGCTTTGGCCTAATCGCTTTTGCCAGCCTGTTTCCCATCATTTCGGTGATGGCCTACGCCCAGTTATCCGCACTGAAAGCGAAACACGGGGCAAAAGCCAGTGACTAAGGCAGGCCTGAACAGAACGACTACACTTAAACGAACCGGCCGGAGGGCTGAACATGCACTTTAAACTGTTGATGGTTTTCGTCGAAGACGACAAAACTGACGCCGTGATGGACGCCGCCAGAGCCGCAGGCGCAACCGGAGCCACTGTCATCAACAATGCCCGTGGCGAAGGCCTGAATAAGAGCAAAACTTTTTTTGGCCTGTCCCTGGAAACTCAAAGGGATGTGCTGCTGTTTCTGGTGGAAGAACACCTGAGCCGGCACATACTTGAAGAAATTAGCCGCGTGGGTGAGTTCGATGACAAGCCCGGCACCGGTATCGCGATCCAACTTGATGTCGAGGACGCCCTGGGCGTCGCCCACCAGGTAGAAAAAATCACCCATGATGTAGAGGAGATGCTGTGATGACCAAAAAAGTGATCAAGGCCCGGGATGTCATGCAGGAAAGCCATATCGAGCTGGACGGGCTGGCCACCGTCGCCGAAGCCCTGGACCTGATGAAGCAAAACAAGGCTTCGGTGGTGATCGTCAAAAAACGCAATGAGCACGACGCCTACGGTGTGGTTCTGCTCGCGGACATCGCCAAGAAAGTGCTCGCCCAGGATAAGGCGCCGGACCGGGTTAACATTTATGAAATCATGTCAAAGCCGGTGATTTCCGTGGAGCCCGACCTCGATGTCCGTTACTGCGCCCGCCTCTTTGATCGCTTCGGCCTCTCCAGCGCGCCAGTCATCTCGGGTAACGAGGTACTGGGCATTGTCGGCTACAACGAGCTGATTTTTGAGGGCCTGGTTGAGCTGGTGTAAACCTATCCGCGCCAACGGATTTGACTTTAACCAGACAACACAGCGGGCCGGCCTGTTCGAACCGCGCGAACACATCTGCTAAAGTGCGAGCCCTTCCGTGACAGACGTTCCGGCTGCCAACTCATTAGCATCCACCTTGAGCTTATGAAACAACCCCGAATCCTGAAAAAATCGTTGCGTAACTACAAGGTGGCCCGCCACCGGCCCAAAATATGGATTCTCCCCGAGGCCGATATCGGCTATGTGAAAATCACCAAGGTGGCATCGTCTTCCGTTGAACTGGCCCTGGCCAGACACGTAAGCGGGCAGGATACCGGGAAAGAGCCCACCGAGCTCAGCAAGAAAGACATTCGGCAATGTGCCGATCAATACGCCATCCACGCTGATCTCAAGGATCTATCCTCTGATACCCGGCCGCAGTTTCTGTTTTCCATCGTTCGCAACCCGCTGGCGCGGCTTCATTCCAGCTATGTCAACAAGATCGAAGATGTACGAAATGCCGGCGGCAAGGAAAATATTTTCTGGAACCACGACATCCGTCTGGATATGTCCTTTGAGGAATTTATCGAAAGACTGATCGAGATTCCGGATCATAAAATAGACCGCCATTTACGCTCTCAGGCATCGATACTCTGTGACGGCGATAAGCTGTTGGTTGATTACATCGGCCACTTCGAGAATCTCAACGAAGACTGGCAGCACATCGCCGATCAATACGGGCTGCCACTATTGCCCCATAAAAACAAATCGTCAAAAACGACAGCGCCCAACCAGGCGTCACCCTATACGAAAAAAACAGCCTTGCTGGTCGCGGATCGTTTTAAACAGGATATCAATGCGCTGGGCTATGCTGACGATGTGCAGCAAATGATTGAACAGCTCCATTAGGCGCCCGAATGTCGAACCAACGCCTGAAACCGGAATCCACCTCGAATAGCTCACTGTTTTAGTGTCCAACCCGACACCTTAAAAAACCCGGAAAATCCGGGTTTTTTTACAGCAGATCGCACCTAAATCAGGCAGCACATTCGGCAACGGTATCCGCACTCCCGCCACGCAGTAATTTACCAGGCGTAGCACCGGTGCATTCGCCATCTTCAAAGGTCACTTCACCATTGACGATAATTGCGCGATAGCCGACAGCGTGTTGGACACGACGCCACTCGCCACCCGGCAGGTCGTAGGCAATGTCGCCCACCCAGCCGCCTTCACATTCCAGCTTATCCAGGTCATAAACCACAACATCGGCCCACGCGCCTTCCTTGAGGGTGCCGCGATCCTTGAAGCCCGCTGCTTTGGCGGGCAGCGCGGAGAGCCGAAAATGGGCTTCTTCCAGGGTAATCTTGCCTTCATCACGCACCAGCCAGCGTAGGAAATCCGTGGTGAAGCCGCCACCGGTGAAGAACTTGGTGTGGGCCCCACCATCGGAAACGCCGGGGAAGGTGTAGTCCGAACCATTCATAATTTCCGCCATAAACTCAGCATTGGTGCCGCGATCGGGCCCGGTGAACTCCGCCTTGAGATCAGTCTGAATGGAGAGATCGAGCATGACTTCCACCGGATGCTTGTTCTCCTCGGCCGCCACCTGCTCCAGGGATTTACCCTGATAGTGCAGCAATTCAGGCTGTTTATTGACCCCGGTGATCACCAGTTTCGGCACCGCGCCGCCGACACCGGCCTGAATGGCCTTGAGCTTGCGATCCGCCTCGTCGGTCTCCCGCACAACTTTTTCACGCAGCTCGGGGTTATTGATTTTCTCAAGTTTCTCATCGC
>DLXZ01000074.1:897-3292 GCA_003448675.1 Porticoccaceae bacterium | reverse complement strand
AATTTGAACACTTGTTAGAGCCGTCCATCAGCTCAAAATCGTAGAGATACCCGAAACGGGTAAACACCCCCCAGTTGTCCCAATCAATGCCCGCATCGGTAATAAAGGATAACGGAGCGCTATAGATTTCACCCGCGTCCTCGAAAATAACACCTCGCCCACTAGGCGATGTATTGTAAGGTTGGGCTGTTTTGGTTGTCATCGCCGCACTGGCGGTGATGGTAGTATCAATAAAGGCGCGAGCCCCCGAGTCTAGCCTGAAATCAAGCGCCTGGGCTGAGCCAGCGCCTAACGCCAGCGCTGCTGCAGCACCCATTGTGCATGTCAAGGATGTGATCCTGTTTTTGATTGTTGATTTATACGTCTTCAACGAATCATCCCCCGTATTGGATTGTATGTTGTATTTAGCGCTGACACAGCAAAAACACTGAGTCGGTTAGAGCGCGACTGCGAAGGAATCTATTGGAGTATAGGGACGGATCATGCGGAACATTAATACCAGTCATTTCCTACCGCAGGGCGCAAATTAATCGCTCTCGTTATGAATGTCAAGCACGTGACACAAAACCAGCGGCTATAAATGAGCTGGCCTGAAAACTCTCTTCCAGATGGCACTTACGTTACTGCCACCCTGCGTATCAATTAATTTCAGTCACTTTCAAAACAACAGCTAGCGAAGCCTGATACCCTTTGGCACCAGCCCCTACTCGCTATTATCAAACCAGAAAAGTGGACCCTCTGTCGGACTAAGAACAGGGCATCCCGAGCCAGATAAGTTTTAGCAAGCCTCGCACCGGCTCCCTTAGCTCCACAGGCAGGCTCGGACACGGTGACTCATTGAGCTTCACCGTAACCCCCACCGCCCGGTGTTTCAATTGTGAGAATATCTCCAGGCATGACGTGGGTTTGAGCCACACCGTCCAGGCGCCGCTTCTGGCCGTTCACTGACTCGATAAAGTTGATTCCTGTTTTTCCGGCGCTACCTCCATGCAGGCCTGCCGGCGATACCCTGCGGTGACTACTGACAAGCGCCACACTCATGGCTTCCAGAAATCGGATCCCACGAATAACGCCATCGCCGCCATCATAGGCGCCGCATCCTCCACTACCGGCGCGAACCCGAAACAGCTCCAGTCGCACGGGATAACGTTGCTCTAGAATTTCCGGGTCGGTCATCCGTGAATTGGTCATATGCACCTGCACGGCGCTGGCGCCATGAAACCCATTACCCGCTCCCGCACCCCCGCAAATGGTTTCATAATATTGAAATCGGTCATTGCCAAAGGTGAGGTTATTCATGGTGCCCTGGGAGCCCGCCAGAACGCCGAGTGCTGCAAACAAGGCATCGGCCACGCACTGGGAGGTCTCAACGTTGCCGGCTACCACCGCCGCCGGTGGCTCGGGGCTAAGCATACTCAGGTCGGGAATCAGGATATCCACCGAACGCAGGCAACCGGCATTGAGTGGAATAGCGTCGGCAACCAGGGTTCTCAACACATACAGCACGGCTGCTCTACACACTGCCGAGGGAGCATTGAAGTTACTCCCCAGCTGGGCTGACGTCCCATGAAAATCTATGGTCAAACGCTCTCGGGCATGGTTGACACGGGCGGCAACCTTAAGCCGGGCGCCACTATCCATAATGCTTTCACACTCGCCATCTTTCAGTTCACCAATCACCCGACGCACCGCCTCATCGGCGTTGTCCTGGACAAAACCCATATAAGCATTGATGACAGCCAGCCCATAATCGTCCACCAACTTGCGTAAACCGTTAACGCCGGTGACATTGGCGCCAATCTGGGCCTGCAAGTCGGCGAGATTCTGTTCGACATTGCGTGCGGGCCAGGGTCCCGCCCGCAGCTGTTCCGTTAGAGCTTCGGCACGAAACACGCCCTTTTCGATCAGGGAAAAACATTCAAACAGTACCCCCTCTTGATCGATACGCGTACTGCCCGGCGGAATTGAGCCCGGTGTCACACCACCCACGTCCGCGTGATGAGCGCGGGTAGCGACAAAAAAAGCCGGTGTTTCACCGGCCTCGACGCCACTATTGATGGCACTGCTATTGATAAAAACGGGGGTTACCACGGTGAGATCCGGCAGATGAGTACCGCCAGCATAGGGCGAGTTAACCAGATAAGCGTCGCCCTCCCTAAGATCACCCGCTTTTTTCGCAATAACATGCTCTACCGTCTCGCCCATCGAACCGAGATGAACCGGCACATGGGGCGCATTAGCAACCAACTTGCCGCGGGCGTCAAACAACGCGCAGGAGAAATCAAACCGTTCCTTGATATTGACCGAATGGGCAGTGTTGGCCAGCACCGCACCCATTTGTTCGGCGATGGACATGAACAGGTTGTTGAAGACTTCCAGCATCACCGGGTCGGCC
>DLXZ01000074.1:556-719 GCA_003448675.1 Porticoccaceae bacterium | reverse complement strand
CCATTTGTTCGGCGATGGACATAAAGCGGTAATTAAAAACCTCCAGCTGGATTGGATTGCGCCGCACAGGATGGTTTTCATCAACAATCTGTCGCGGCGTCTGAATTTCGGCAGTCTCGTTTGTTTTAACCCATTCACTACCGCTATCGGGCAAATGCGAGAG
>DLXZ01000074.1:0-367 GCA_003448675.1 Porticoccaceae bacterium | reverse complement strand
TGCAGACTACCACTTGCCAATACCTGGGCCTGCCAGCCGGGTTCAATCACCGTGGTGGCCGAAGCATCAACAATGACTGCCGGGCCAGTGATTTGCTGTTGTGGGTTTAATCGCTCGCGCCGATAAAGGGGTGCCGACCACCACTTTCCTCCTGAATATACGGGCGTGATCTGATCGAAGTCCCCTGGCTCGGTCGCTTCACGGACGCCAGCGCCATGCAAGGACGTTGAAATCACATCCGCCGCCACAGCACCTTTAGTCAGTGCCTCGACAGAGAGACTATCCACTACCAGTGCTCGCCCCTGCTGCAGAAAGGCGAATTGTTCCAGGTGCGCCCGCTCAAACGCTTGCTCCATTTCCCCGGCCT
>DLXZ01000180.1:10095-10336 GCA_003448675.1 Porticoccaceae bacterium | reverse complement strand
TCAGCTTGTAATGTGCGCCATTACCTTTGATGAAGACCCAACCGTGGTTACCTCGGCGAGGGTATGCCACCATCACCGACATCCCGCCACCGGGGAGATCATTGCCGGACTGACCTTCCTGCCTCTCGACAGGGAAACCCGCCTGCAATTGCAACGGCACACTTCACGTTTAGAAAGGGAAAACGCGCGGTGGCGCTAGAAACACAGCCAGAAACTACGCACCTTAGGCCACGGATTGTAC
>DLXZ01000180.1:1923-9930 GCA_003448675.1 Porticoccaceae bacterium | reverse complement strand
GATCAGATCGGAACTACTACACCTTAGGCCACGGATTGTACGCTATCACGCCCCATCTCTTTAGCACGATAAAGCGCCCGATCCGCTCGCTCAATCACACTCTCGGCACTATCGTGCTCGTTTAGCTGCGTAACACCTACAGAAATAGTGACATCCACCGGCTTTCCACTGCCATGAAAGCCTGCTTTTCTAACGTTCTCAACCAAATTTTCAGCAACCAGCCTGGCACCATCAACTTCTGTATCGGGTAAAAGCAGGACAAACTCGTCACCCCCGTACCTTGCTACAGTGTCACTCTCCCTGATCCTTTTTGTGATAATTTCCGCCACTGTTTTGATGACAGTATCACCGGCAACGTGTCCAAACCTGTCGTTAACATCCTTGAACTTATCGATATCGATAAACATTAAGGATAGGGGATATTTTATCCGCCGACTCTTTGCCATTTCGGTAGCCAACGCTTTATCAAAGCCTCCCCGGTTGACCACACCAGTGAGTGAGTCAGTGATACTGGCGATCTGCTTTTCATTCACTTGATATTGCAATTGATCTATCTCCATACCCATCGCCTGCATCTGGGAGGATAGCTCTCCAACCCTGGCCTGAGCCGCTTGCAAATGGCTCCGTTCGTTTTCAATATAAGAGGTCAACTTCTCGGTTAGCGCTTCGATCCTCGATGTAACCACGGCTTTTAAATCCTCAAGGTTCTCACTTTCGGATACCGCGGCACCGATACCAGTCACCTGATTACTCAACTCCAACTCAATTTTATCGGCATTTTCCAGGGAGGCATCAACATCAATAATCTCAACGACCCCCGCTTCAAGGCCGTTGAGCTTCTGCTTGATTTCACTGAGAAAAAGCTCAGTCTCCCCCCGTTCAGTATTGATATCCTTGGCTATATCGATGATCAATTGAAGCGCAGCTTCCAAGACCGACTGAATAGCTGGCAATGACTCCGCCTTGAACAGCATGGTTTTTATTTTTCGGGAGCGTTCGGAATTCATGTCGAGAATATTTAGATGTTCGACGACATCTCCCAGGATCGGGCCAATAACCTCAACAACGCCAAGGACTTCTTCAGGCGCCTGATCCCCCTTACCCAGCATCCTTCCCAGCCACGACGAAGTCCGAACCGCCTCATCACTACCTGCTTCCTGTTCAGAGGCCGACAACACACTGAGCTGATGACGCAAACTGGTTATAGCCACGGACAACTGTCGGATCGCTTCGAGAATACCGTCTAGAAGCTGCTGGTTACTCGGTTCAACACTCTGGCTACTTTCCTTATCAGCGAAGAACAAACTGAACTGTGCTTCATCGGCCAATTCCCGTAACGCGGCGTCTACCTGGATCAACCCCCCATCCATGTCGGAAGAAGCAGCGCCACTAATCATGTACTGAAAAAATTCGTTAGCGCTGTCCTGAAGAGTAGCGTTCTCTTCAGAGCGGGAAAGCGAGCGGCGAAGCCGTTGTAGCAATTGACTCAAGTCTTCGTCGTGAGCAGGTACAAGCAGGGTTAGCTCAGAGGCAATGCGTTTAACCAAAGGAAGAATCGAGTGTAGTGATTCTGCACCACCTGGCCCAGCGTCATGATTTGGCATTTAAGGGTTTTCCAAAAATAGTCCGATCAACAATCCGGGCGTACTTTATCAAAGTTCACTCATAACCAGTACAATCTCAAAGCCCGAGGCGTGTTAAAAATGACTTTATATTCCACCCGATTGATTGCAAGCTCTGATCATTGCCACCACTATAATTATAGAATCAATCAGCACGCCACCATGAAAACAATCAATATCAATGAATAGTCGCCGTCTACCTCACTGGTTTCGCGCGCCTTGGAAATATGAAGCTGGAATGCCTCTACCATGCAAGACGACACTACCCCAAACTTAAGATACAGAAAGAACCGCAACCTGAGCGAAGAGTTGATTGCGCTCGGCAACAATTCCAGCGCTCAGCCCGAAAGCTCGCCTTCAGCGGCGTTCTCCACGAGAGAGTCTGATGCGCTACCAGGAAGTGCCGCCCCGGAAAGTAAAAGCGAACGCCATACCGTGGCGGCGACGGGCAATCAAAACCGGACCTCTGTGTTCAATGGTATCGCCATACTAGCACTGGCTCTGGCCATTACCTGCTTGGCATTTCTCACCCACCTCGCACTTCAAGTGGAAGATTTGCTAGCTTCCAGCTCTGCAACTGTCGACCAGAACCCTGATATCGAAGCGCTGGCCAACCGGCTAACTGCATTGATTGAGAACAGCACACACGAGAACAACAAGCGCATGGAGCAGCTTGAAAATCAACTCAAACGAATGATGGAGACCCTGAACCAGGAGTATGAAAACAGGAAAAACTCAATATCCGCCGTCCATGCATCAAACAGCCTGGACAAGGGTGTCGTAAACAGCACGGTCAAACGCCCCGAACAACAGCCCACCACTAGGGCCAGCTCAAGTGATGCCGCTGACGTTAGCACGGAAAAAACCAATACGCTAAATACTAGTCCAGCGCTTTGGTTTGTTAATCTGGGCACATTCTCTTCTGAAGTTGATGCGGGAAATTTTCAAAAGTCAGCCCTAGCCGCCCACCCCGGCCTTGAAATTGTCCCTGTGACCCTAGACGAGACCACAATGTTTCGCGTCAGAACTGAGGGACTGGAGTCGAAACAAAAAGCGGAAACAATCGCCCAGCAACTGCAAATTGCGCTTCAGCTTAGCGGCGTATGGGTAGCTCAAGCCCGGCAGTAAACCTGGCATCGGGATATTAACGCGACACACATCAGCGCCATAGCATCCCGTGATCAGGGGTTCCCCTGCTTTCTTTGCTGGGCCTCCCTGATCGAGGGATCGTACCTCGTATAACTGCTGTACATCCGCCCCCACTGACTGGTTCTGCGGCAGCGATGTTCGGGCACATCAATCGCCGACGTCGCCAGCCCCCTGGCATGTTTCGTGCAGCGGGACTTGGAATAAAACCCCTGTTGTTCGAGAACATAGTGCTCGGCAAAAGGGTTTTCCTTAACGTACAGGTCGTAGATAGGATAGAACAGATACACAATCAGCAACACGAACGCCAAGAGCAGGAATTTCACTGGTCTCACCTCCTTGTACCGGTCTCGCTTAAACCAAAGACCAGCAGACGCATACAGTGGTGACTGCATACATGCTTTATAGTGACATTGCAGTCACACTTCGAGTAGCTAGCGCTTTTTTTGTGGTCAAAACTCCGTGCATAAAACATCACGGGGACGTACCGAGCCCCATCCGGGCATATAAGACCCCAGCCCTATCACCGGCAAAAGCGGTGATCTACTTAGGTTTATTTCCGCCGGGAGCGATCGACGGGAAAGGCAGGGTCGTAACATTGCCATCCTTGACTTCGGTGATTTTACAGGCGCCTTCTTTTTCAACTTCGTCAATACGCACGATAGCATGCATGGGGATATAACTTCGTTTGATGGCGGAAAACTCATTCTTCAATTTTTCCTCAGCGGGATCAACGATCACCTGGGTACGCTCGCCAAACAGGAACTCCTCCACTTCGAGAAAGCCAAGCAAATCGCTTTGATATACACTGCGCGCATATATCTCGTAAACTTGCCCCTGATTAAAAAATATAACCTTGTAAATCGGATCGCTTGCCATATAAAAAACGTCAGTCCCGAAAATAAAAAGAGATGCATTTTACCATAAACGAGGAACTCCAAGCCCTCATCCGGCGCACTGACTAGGTTAGAAAAACACAAAGCCTTATAATTGGCGTTTTATATCCGCTGCTGGCGGAATTCGCTGACACGAGCTGTTTATGACGCCAAAACCAGTTAGAAAAGTCCACATCGTCACCCATGGCTGCCAGATGAACGAGTATGACTCGGCGCGCATGAAGGATTTGCTCGGTGAGGCCCACCAGGTGATCAGCACGGATGACCCGGCAGAAGCCGATGTATTGCTGCTCAACACATGCTCGATCAGGGAAAAGGCTCAGGAAAAAGTCTTCCACCAGCTGGGCCGTTGGAAAAGCCTGAAGCAGGACCGTCCCGAATTGATTATTGGCGTTGGTGGCTGTGTCGCCAGCCAGGAAGGCGAAGCCATCGCCAAACGGGCACCCTACGTGGATCTGGTATTCGGCCCCCAGACCCTGCACCGCCTGCCGGAAATGATCAACGAGCGCCGTCAAAATGGCGTCGTCGTGGTCGATGTCAGCTTTCCCGAAATAGAAAAGTTCGACCGTCTGCCCATGCCGGAGGCCGACGGCGCCACGGCCTTTGTATCCATCATGGAGGGCTGCTCGAAATACTGCACCTTCTGCGTTGTGCCCTACACCCGGGGTGAGGAGGTCAGCCGGCCAGTAACCGATGTGCTCGCCGAAGTGGCCCATCTGGCCGAACAGGGCGTCCGGGAAGTGAACTTGCTGGGGCAAAACGTCAATGCCTATCTAGGCGCCATGCTCGACAGCAGCGGTGGTGAAGCCAGCGCCAACCTGGCTGAACTGATTCATTACGTGGCGCAAATCGACGGCATCGACCGCATCCGTTTTACCACCTCACATCCCATTGAATTTAACGACGCCCTGATTGAGGCTTACGCCGAAGTACCAGAGCTGGTGAACCATTTACATCTGCCAGTGCAAAGCGGCTCAGACCGTATTCTCGCAGCCATGAAGCGGGGCCACACGGCGCTGGAATACAAATCTACCATCCGCAAGCTGCGCAAGGTGCGTCCGGATATAAGCCTGTCCTCGGACTTTATTGTCGGCTTTCCCGGGGAAACCGAAGCTGATTTTGCCGCCACCATGAAATTGATTGAGGACGTTGGCTTCGATCATTCTTTCAGCTTTATATATAGCGCCCGGCCAGGCACCCCAGCCGCGGATCTCAAGGACGACACCCCGGCGGAAGTGCATCGCCAGCGCCTGCAAATACTGCAAACACGCATCGCCCGTCAGGCCATGGCCATCAGTGAACGCATGGTCGGGGGTATTGAACGCATTCTGGTGACCGGCATTTCGAAAAAAGATCCGGGGCAGCTCCAGGGTCGTACGGAAAACAACCGGGTGGTCAACTTCAGCTGCTCGGACCGCAGCCTGATCGGTGACTTTGCCGATGTTATCATCCTTGAAGCGCTGCCCAATTCCCTGCGTGGCGAGTTGGTAGCTCAGCACAACGGCGCGGCGACCGCCTATAGCCCATCACCAACGACCACACAGCTGCTGGATTCTTACGACTTTAGTGCCGAAAAAAGCGGCTGAAACA
This sequence comes from Porticoccaceae bacterium, assembly GCA_003448675.1. Taxonomy (GTDB): domain Bacteria; phylum Pseudomonadota; class Gammaproteobacteria; order Pseudomonadales; family Porticoccaceae; genus HB2-32-21. Next base: position 4,676 of record DLXZ01000180.1, on the reverse strand, counting down.
CATCGCGGGATATGGGTTTCATTACGGATTTAAAGCGGCTATGCTAGGCACGTCTTCACTGCTCCATAGGTTTCAATAAGCCATTTGAACACCAGCTCCGCGGCCCATACGGTCGTCCTCGAACCGAACGATACCCAGCGGCTCGCAAAACTCTGCGGCCAGTTCGACGAACATCTCCACCAGATAGAAAAACGGCTGAATATCCAGATCCGAAATCGGGGCAATGTGTTTGCTCTGTATGGTGATCCGGACTGCACACGCGCATCCGCCAATCTGCTGCGCTATCTCTATGAGGAAACCGGCGCCAGTCAGGATCTCAACCCGGACAAAATCCACCTCTGTCTGCAACAAGCCAATATGGAAAGCCACATGGAACCCAGCCTTGCCGAAGCCACTTCCGAAGCAGAAACCGAAGTTACCCGCGGTTTTTCGGTTATTCGCACCAAAAAGGGCAATATCACCCCCAGAGGCGGCAACCAGCTCAAGTACGTTCAGGCCATACAAACCCACGATATCAACTTCGGCATCGGCCCGGCCGGTACCGGCAAGACCTACCTGGCAGTGGCCTGCGCGGTGGAATCTTTCCTGCGCCATGAAATCGACCGGATTCTGCTGGTGCGTCCAGCCGTGGAAGCCGGCGAAAAACTCGGATTTCTACCCGGCGATCTGTCGCAGAAGGTCGACCCCTACCTGCGCCCCCTCTATGACGCCCTCTATGAAATGATGGGCGTCGAGACCGTGGGCAAGCTGATCGAGCGCAATGTGATTGAGGTGGCGCCACTGGCCTATATGCGCGGTCGCACCCTGAACAATGCCTATATTATTCTGGACGAAAGCCAGAACACTACCCGCGAGCAGATGAAAATGTTTCTGACCCGCATCGGTTTTGGCTCAACGGCGGTGATCACCGGCGATATTACCCAGATCGACCTGCCCCGTGGCGAACGTTCCGGGCTGATTCATTGCAGCGAAGTCCTGGACGGCGTTGACGGTATATCCTTTACTTACTTCCAGTCCAAGGATGTGGTTCGTCACCCCCTGGTACAGAAAATCGTCGACGCCTACGACGCTTTCGAAACGAAAAACAAAACCGAAAATTGATCAGCCGCCATGAGCACCACCGTTTCCATAGAGAACCTCAGCGGCGAGGAAGCCCCCGACCCCGACTCGATACGCACCTGGGTGGCAGCGGCCGTGGGCGATGAGCGGAACCAGGCGGAAGTCGATATCTGTCTTGTCGATGAGACCCAGGGCGCTGAACTGAACCAGCGCTACCGGAACAAAACCGGGCCAACCAACGTGCTCTCCTTTGCCGCCGACCTACCTCCCGACGTACCAATGCCCCTGCTGGGCGAAATCGTCATCTGCGCACCAGTCGTTGCTCGCGAAGCCGTGGAACAGAGCAAATCAGCGCAGGCCCACTGGGCCCACATGGTAGTGCATGGCACGTTGCACCTGTTGGGCTACGATCACATCGAAGAAGGGGATGCAGTGATCATGGAAGCCCGGGAAACCAAAATCATGACAAGCCTTGGCTTTGCCGCACCCTACCCGGAACTTCTCCCGGCCTGAATGCTCAACAACGATTACGGCCTCCGAACCAGGAAACATCTCCGTGAATACTGCAGACACCCCGTCGAACAAGTCGAGCTTCTTCGCTCGACTGGCCAAATCCTTTGTCCGCAAACCTGCCAGCCGGGAAGAGATCGCGGAGCTGTTACAGGACGCCCACAGCAACGCCATCCTCGATGACGAGGCACTGGAAATCATGGAAGGCGCACTGGCGGTATCCGACCAGCAGGTGCGCGAAATCATGGTGCCGCGATCCAAAATGACAGTGATCCCAGAAAGTGCCGATATTCAGGAAATACTGGAACTGGTGATCAAGTCCGGTCATTCCCGCTTTCCGGTGGTGGGCGAGTCCGCCGATGACATCAAGGGCATCCTGCTGGCCAAGGAGCTGTTACCACTGGCACTTGAAGCGGAAGCGGGTATAGACCTCAGCCGCATGATTCGCCCCGCCACCATCGTGCCCGAAAGTAAACGCCTGAATGTGTTGCTCAAGGAGTTTCGCGAGCAACGCTACCATATGGCCGTAGTACTGGATGAATACGCGACGGTGGCCGGCCTGGTCACCATTGAGGACATCCTTGAGGAAATCGTTGGCGAAATCGCTGACGAAACCGACCCCCAGGACCTGATAGCCATTCAACGCATCGACGACCAGCGCTACCACGTGGCCGCCCTGACGCCCATTGAAGACTTTAATGAACACTTCGGCGCGGGCCTCAACGAGGACGAATTCGACACCGTCGGCGGCCTGGTTGTGCGCGCCTTTGGCCACCTGCCCCAGGCCGGCGAATCGACCACGCTCGCTGACTATCAGGTTACTGTGCTCGAAGGGGATGAACGCCAGATACACTTGCTGGAAATCAGCCCCCGCACCATTAAAGCCGACTGAGGTTTATGGCAGGCTTTCGGTTGTCCGCTGGCTATCGCTATGCCGCCGCCGGCCTCTCCGGCGCCGCACTACCCCTGTCCCTGGCGCCCCTGTCGTGGTGGCCGGTCGCCATTTTGTGCTGTGCCTCCCTGTTCAGCCTGACCCGAAGGCTAAATAACAAACAGCTGTTTTTCACCAACCTGATATTCGGTATTGGGCTTTACGCCACCGGCGCCTCGTGGATCTATGTCAGCATTCACCAATACGGTCAAGCTCCCGCCCTGCTGGCGGGTCTGATGACCGGCGCGTTTGC
>DLXZ01000180.1:1363-1775 GCA_003448675.1 Porticoccaceae bacterium | reverse complement strand
GTGCCGTGGGCCTGGGGCTGGTATTTGCCCTGCCCATGCAGTTGTTGGGTCTGGCGAGAACACAGGCCGGCTTGCTGGGTACCTTTTACTTTGCCGCCGTCTGGGTCTTGGGCGAATGGTTTCGCGGCTGGTTTTTAACAGGCTTCCCCTGGCTTTACCTGGGCTACGGGATGATCGATACCTGGCTCGCCGGATGGTTACCCATTTTCGGCGCGCTCGGGGTCAGTCTTGTTACCGCCCTAAGCGCCGCGTTGTGTAGCCAGATACCCGGTACGCTGCGAGCAAGCGAAACCAAAGTTCTGGTATATGCCAGCGCAAAACTGATGCTTATCGCCGCCCTTTGGTCTGGCGGCTATTTATTACAGACACTACGCTGGACTACTGAGGCCGATAGCACCATTCAAGTCAGCTT
>DLXZ01000180.1:0-1179 GCA_003448675.1 Porticoccaceae bacterium | reverse complement strand
AGGCCGATAGCGCCATTCAAGTCAGCTTGGTTCAGCCCGACAACCCCGTGTTGGGAAAATGGCAGCCCGAGACCCTGCCACGTATTCTCGACAACTTTCACACACTCGCCGAAGAAAAAAAGGGACAGGACCTTATTATCTGGCCGGAGTCAGCCATCCCCGCCATGCGCCATGAGGTACAGAACTTTCTTGAACAAATGGACAACCAGGCGCGGGAACACAATACCGCCCTGATAGCCGGCATGCCCGAGTACAACTTCAACGACCAACGCTATTTCAACAGCGTTGTCGCCCTGGGCGCGGCTTCCGGTGGATATCAAAAACGTCGGCTGGTGCCCTTTGGCGAGTACGTGCCAGTGGAGCAATGGCTGCGCGGCATAATCGGCTTTTTCGACCTGCCCATGTCGGCCTTTAGCGCTGGCGAGGATCAGCAGGGTCTAATCACCGTCGGCGCCTACAAAATCGCCACCGCTATCTGCTACGAAATCGCCTATGCGCGCCCCCTGGCCCGGGACGCTGGCAAGGCGGACATACTCCTGACCGTCAGCAACGACACCTGGTTCGGCGACAGCTTTGGTCCTCACCAACACCTGCAGATCGCCCGAATTCGGGCCCTGGAAAATCAAAAACCCCTGCTGCGAGCCACCAATGACGGCATTACCGCCTTTATCAGCGCCAAAGGCGACATCGAAAAACAACTATCGCGCTTTGCCCCCGGCGTACTGGATGGAGAAGTCATGCCCCGCAGTGGACTCACTCCGTATACACAATGGGCCGATGCCCCGGTACTTGCTCTGTGCGTGGCAATTGCGCTGCTAGTGGGCCTGCGCTCACGGCGCGGGGCTGATTTCGCCGGTAGCTAGTAATACCACCCTAACAAAGCCAACAAATCACATCCCCTCAGGCAATCACGGCCTAGGTCTGCACCCGCCTTTCCCCTATAATTTCGCCTTTTAAATCCTTGGCGCCTCAGGGGCTAATCAGCGCTCGCAAGACCGCAAACCACCAACACTTATGCAGGACATGCACTACATGCAGCAAATGCAGGAGCAGTACCACCCCAAAGCCGTTGAACAGGAAGCCAGAAATTACTGGCGGGAAAACCAGTCCTTTAAAGTCCTAGAAGATGCAAGCCGGGAAAAATACTACTGTCTGGCCATGTTCCCCTACCCCAGCGGC
>DLXZ01000085.1:2900-9452 GCA_003448675.1 Porticoccaceae bacterium | reverse complement strand
GGATATCATCCAATGCCAGTTCTCCTGCTTCTCTAAACAGCAAAGAACCATCAGGGTCGTATGCGGCATGATCATCTGGCGCATGCTCAGCTCCCTGATTATTGCTGTCTAAATCCATGTGATAGACAAAGCTTTCTGTAGTCGGATGAGGACTGTGGGGTTGGTTTTCCGCGCCTTCCCAAATATCAGGATACACATCATTGGCCTGGTCAGAATATCCTTCATAGGTACCGTAAGCGGCTCCTGACATAGTGGCTTCAACCGATTTAGTCTCATATACGGTCAAAGAATTATTTTCTGTATAATTATCCGCAGCGACCTGGTAAGACGACGCAGTAGCTGTCGACAACACACCATCGTTATTAGCCAACGCCAATTGATTTGCTTGAACATTACTATTACCGGCTGCTACGTTAATACCGATGTTGCCAGCCGCATCAACACCTACCTCATCACCTACACTAGCTGTGTTTAGTACACCATTATTGATAGTAGTATTCAGATACGCATACTGCTCTGAGAACGTCTCGGCATCGGCTGCACCACCAAAAACGAAATCGGCGTCGAACGCCACATTCAAGCGATAATCATCGTCATGGGTCGCATTTGAGTCATATGAAGAGTTGGCTTCTTCATTATAGGATTCGGCTCCATCATAATATTCTGAGTAAGACTGACCAGCAAAACCGCTAACATCAACAAGCAAGCTTTCATCCTCAGTAAACTCAGCGGAACCTGCTGCACGACCTTCGGTAGATGCGCTATAAGTACCCTGTGTTTCATGCCCTTCAATCACCGTCGGCCCTGCTTCGCCTTCACCAGGGACAATAATGTCTTTATCGTTCAGGAATACACCACCTCCAGCACTACCACCACCGACACCATATTCGCCCCAGGCTGCCATGCCTTCGGTGTGCGCACCCGATGCAGCACCGGCTATGCCCACTGCATCACCTTCAAGGGTAAGTTCCGATTTGGTGCCGACCTCCCACTCGTCAACGGTGACACGTTCAGTCGTAGAATGGCTGTATCCAACACTGCCATCCACGCCCCAGGCGCCATCATATTTCTCATCATAATTATCTACCTTTTGATAATCTTGATGATAATCTTCATGGTATTGTTCGTCGAAATGATTGGTTTCACCCTGCGTGAAATCAACGTTCAAATCAACGCTGGTGGCATTACTACTTGCATTTGCAATTGCGACAGAGTTCTGCTGAACATTGTTATCGCCGGCAGCCACGTTGACACCAATATTACCAGTGGCGCCGTTGAGCACGTTGTCCGCAACACTAGCGTCATTAAGGGTGTCAAACTCATTGTATACTTGGTTGTACTCGCTGGATTGCTTAACTTCCGAAACCGCGACAGCGGAAGAATCCACAAGAATCATCCCCAAAGTAAGGATATGACCAGTATTGCCAATATTTTGGTTGTACACAATGCTCTTGTCGATATCGACCGAGCTCATGTCATACTCATACTCACCAGCATGGACATATCCGGTGCCCACGGAGGCGGCGACGGCAACACTCAGTGGTAGTTTTTTAAAGTTCATCGTACTTCTCCTTGTTTCCATGATTTAAGCACTTCGTTTTTTACGTTGCAGATGTCGTATTGAATACACTTACCCAGAACCGAAATAAATCCAATTTTTACAGGGATGGTTTCATGGCGACACTGACATCGTAAAACTGTTAGCTGCGGTATTATGGTTACCAGCAGTCTGATTAATCTGAATGATTCCACTGGCGCTCTTGAACGTACCCGGCGAAAGCACCGCTTCCGCTGATTGCGCAGGGGCGTTCTTGGTACTCTCAGGTGCCGTGCCAACTCGTGCACTACCCATAAGCCGAATGGCATCTAGTTCGATGAAGCTATGTGCATGAACGTCACTTACTGCCATCGCCGCACCATTAAACTGTTGATTGCTCATACCTGCCGAGCTATTTACCTGAACAAGACCGTTGGCACCGCTAAACGCCACACCGTCCATACGAGACGAAAGTGTTTGCGCCATAGCAGGCTTGATCATTTCGGATTTTTGAGCAGCCTTGATCGTTGCGGAGCTGTATCCGCCATTCTCCGCGATCGCAGCTGAATTTTGCTGGACGTTACCATCGCCTGCGGTAACATTGACTCTTATGAGTCCCTGAGCATTAACAACCGCACGGTCGATTACCCGGCTAATATGCTGATTTGTATGAATTCGGGATGCAGCGTTTGTTCTAGCTACCAACTCATCATCCGATTGAGCGTGGACAGGGTTAGCCGACACACTTTCGCCCAACAAAAGCATGCCACATGCATAGATATGACAAAGTAAATAACGCACGACTGGCACTAACTTCCCTTTGATTCTCATATCATCCCTGTTATTTATAAATGCGCTTAGATGCTTAGTCTGGCATTACTAACACCTGCAAACTAGCAACCACCATGCCAACCTCTTAAGTGCATGATACTTAGTCGGTTTTTATTATTAGTCTTTTTTTTTATATTTTTTATTTGGATCAATGTAACGCAAATGGTGCAGTTAGTAAGTCATAAAACTGTCTTAATACATAATATTCAATGGGTTAGATAAACCATCCTCTCTGTAACAGTTTAGATACAACTACTCAATTCCTAAGCACTCCTGCAACCCTCTATGCTTTAGTCAATGCTTACTTATGCGTCTATGCAATATTTAGGTTTTATTTGTCTTATTCTAGTCCGGCACCTATTATTTATCATAGATACAGTGTTATCCATCAACGTACCTCATGACACATAGGATGTATTTGCCGTAACTATCCACCGGCTATTACAGCTACATATCAGCTAATCTAGCTCGCTTTATACGACATGAAATCAGTATGTAATCGCGTTCGGATAATACAAAATAGCGTTAATCAACACACACGTGACAGATGCAAAATCAACCAAGAACGGTGAGGTGGACAAACTGAACAAAATACCGAAGTACCGAAAACTGGGGAGTTAACTATGATCAAACGGCTGGATATGAGCGATCCTATCCTAAACTAGCCGACGTTTTGTATGTCATGCTTTTGCAATAAACGATAGAGGGTCATTCGAGACACACCCAAGTCTCTAGCCGCCTTGGAAATATTGTAGTCACTCGTTTTCAATGCATTTTTTATCGCTTCTTTCTGCGCCGCGTTTACCGAATCCGCTAAATCCAGCGTTTTATTAGCACTGTCACCTGGTTGGCATTGAGTATCTCGCGACAAACCAATGTCTTCCGGCTCAATATATCGTGACTGGCACAGTACAACGCCCTTGCGTATTCTATTCATCAACTCCCTGACATTACCGCGCCAATGGTGATCTCTCATCGCACTCAGTGTTTGATCAGAAAATCCACTGATTTTAGCGGTAGCCTCAGCGTTAAATATACTCAGGAAGTAATTAGCCAAAACTTCAATATCCTCGACGCGTTCAGATAAACTAGGCATATGAATTTGCAGCACATTTAATCGATAAAACAGGTCAGAACGAAAACCGCCCTCCAAAGCGGACTGCTCCAGATTAGCGTGGGTAGCAGCGATCACTCGTGCGTCGACTTTTAATGGACGTGTAGCCCCTATCGGCGTGACCGTTCCTTCTTGAAGGAAACGAAGAAGTTTAACTTGCTGTGCCGCTGGAAGGTCGCCGATCTCATCTAGCAGCAACGTACCGCGATCCGCAGCCTGGATCAGTCCTATTTTGTCCTGGTCTGCTCCAGTAAACGCGCCTTTTCGATGCCCGAACAGTTCGGATTCGACAAGATTGTCGGGAATCGCGCCACAATTGACAGGAATAAAAGGACTTTTAGCGCGGCCTGACTGATCATGGATGGTCTTAGCGATCAATTCTTTTCCCGTGCCCGTGTCACCTGTAATCAAAACCGGGGCCGTACTGCGCGCCAAGCGTGGAATCAAATCATATATTTTCTTCATCGCCGAACTTTCACCCACGATATCCAAATGTCGCTTGGTTGTGGATAAAGCGCGAAATTGAGCACGCAAAGTTGCCATCCCGTGAACATGGCCCAACCTCTCACTCAGCTGATTACCTGTCCCATTGAGGGGATAAGTGAAGTAATCTGAAGCGTATCGCGCCAAAATGCTGACATAGTCAGTCAGCGAGAGCTGCCTTTTTGTGGCTATGGCAACCCATTCAAGCTCTTTGAGTTGAGCGAGCGTCTGATTCAGCATATAGAGGGATTCATCATCCTTACCCTCGCTATCCGCTATGAAAAAAACACCAACCTTTGCGTCGATATTATTTTTAGCAATCTGACTCCAATCCCTAAATATCCCGATATCCCAGTCAGATAGCGCGCTTAACACGACATTAACCGCTTCTCCTTTAAGCTTTGGATCCGCCAAAAATATCGCGCTTCGCTTCGCTTCCTTAACCTCTTGCAATGGGTAGTACCTCCTGTACTTTCCGTTTCCAGCACTCGTCGCGCGCGCTATAAATGACTGACTATAAGTGCCATTTGCTACCGCAGCATGAAATTGAACAACGATAGGAGTTTATATAAATAAGACCGTTTAACGCTAAGCTAGCTTTACTGAACGACTTATCAGCTAATCTTAATTGTGCTTTTCATACAACATATGGGCTCTCATAGCGTGATAGCCAAATGTGTTAGTGCCTAAATAAACTAACTTGGCTTTATCATTTCCTAGCTTGGCGTCTACTTACGATGTAGCCTAGCGTCATCTTCAGTCTTCATCCACCCACATTATTAACCTTATTTGTGAACCAGTTCACGCTAACGTGGAGCGAACGGTGGATATTGAGGCACGAACGGTTACTACTACAACTAGCGCACTTGCAGATTTTATTTATTTATGATTATTGATCCCGCAATTGACGCCGCGACCTCAGCTTCCTAGAACAGCCTCATCTCGCGGCGCGCCAGATGTTTCGATATCTACTCGCTATTGCTTATCCCAATTGCTATATATTGCATTTATCCAGTTTATGGTTGGCACGCGAATGCGATTAACAACCATTATTGTTTTTGATTTTTTAGTATCTCTAGCGCCTCGATAGCTGATAGGTTCTGTTGAGCAGCCGCTTTTTCAAACAACTCAATCGCCCGCGGTATATTTTTGTCCACACCCAAGCCTCGCAGGTACATGACACCTAGATTGTACTGGGCATTTTCATACCCTTGAGCCGCTGATTTAGCATACCACTCAACCGCTGTCGCCATACTCTGTTGTACACCTTGTCCTGTTTCGTGCATGACACCATAATTGTATTGCTGAATTGCGTCACCAGCGGCTGCGGCTTTCGCTATTTTTTCGAAATCGACCCCCTGCTGCCCGGCGTCCGGCTGTATAGCCAATACATTACTCGCATAAAAGGCAACCATAACCGTAATGATTACCAACACCTCTCCGAGAGTCACTCTAATTGCGGTATCTTTCATCGTTCCACTCCTTGTTAACGAAAACTTAGTTATCTGAACACCAGACCGAGAGCCAAGCTACGCGGCGCTTGTATCCATCGCAAAGTCCTGAATACTCCTGAACATTAGTCCAGTGGTTTCATTCACCTCTGCTGGGTATAGCTGAATACTCTAGTTTGGTTTGCCAAATTATAGAACCAAACAATAGGAGCTACTACCAGGTCATTCAGATAAAACGATCAAAAGACATTGCATCGTACATAAATCTGAATCGTGGCTATATCGGCTGTATTTAAAGTCCAGATCTCCTGATCCTTAAGTCGCTATATCTAACGCAATACGCCTGCCCCCCTTATTCACACCCCTTAATGGCCTTAACTGCTCAAAGTTATCGGGTTAATAATTCTCCCCGATGAGCCATTAGCCCATGAGTTAAAGAGCAAGGACAAGTTTCATTATCACACCTCTATCCGCGTTCAAATGGCACCCAAAAAAAATGCTCTCCAGATATAGATTTATACGCTGCTAAACGCTTAAGAACTTGAATAAACGCAGATGTGTTCCGGTAGCACGCGCCTTTTCCGTCAGCCTTGGCGACCAGGTTGAAATGCATATTGCGCCCTGCCATGATGTCATCAGAACACTTACTGATTGCATCAAACTCCGATCACATCATGCGCTACGGCGCACCCCAAACACTGCTGAATCCGTACGTGCACGACGTCATCTCATACCGTTACCGGAATTCGCCCAATGGATGCCGGATCCTATGACCGGATAACCGCTATAGCGCGGTACCCGTCGCGAGCAAGATCAACTTAAACAACGGCATGCCATTGACGCGTGCAGTGCTGAACAGCGCCAACGTCACGCCGAAACCGACCTTCACGACGTAGCTCGAAAAGACCGGAAAGCGACCATCGATCAATGCAACAGCCCCGGCAACTGGACTCACGAGGTAAGCATTGCCTCCTCTGCTTCATTTTTCACGTCCCAGGTACCGCGCGCAGCAATGCGGCGCGCATAATCCGCAAAGTCGGCCGGTTCCCGTCCAAGCGCGCGCTGGACGCCGTCACCAAGGTAGGCGTTACGCCCGTCGAGGACTGTTTCAAACAGGTAGTTCAACAGCCAGGCGA
>DLXZ01000085.1:589-2768 GCA_003448675.1 Porticoccaceae bacterium | reverse complement strand
CGGCGCGCCCGCTTCGGCGATAGCCTGAGCGAAAGCTTCTTTCGGGATCTGAACAAACGGCACCTCGCGGCCGGCGGCTTGGGAAATCTCGCGTGCCAGCTCTGTGAAAGTCAGCATGCGGGGACCGGTGACCTCATAGATCTCGCCGACATGTCCCTCCTCGGTCAGCGCCGCCACCGCAACATCAGCGATGTCATTGACATCGATGAAGGGCTCGGGGACATCCGCAGCCGGCAGCGTGATGGCGCCAGCCAACACCATGCCCAGGAATTCACCCTCGGAGAAGTTCTGCATAAACCAACTCGCACGCACCACTGTCCACTCGGCGCCAGATTGCTGAATAATCTGCTCACAGGCCTGCGCCTCCTCTTCACCGCGACCCGACAACAGCACGAGTCGCCTGACACCCTGTGCTACCGCGAGGTCAACGAAGTGGCGAATTGAGTCAGTTGCACCTGGTATCGCGAGGTCCGGGGCATAGCTGATGTAAACCGCCTTTACCCCGTCAAGCGCCGCGCTCCAGGTGCTCGGATCGTTCCAGTCGAAACTTGGGGCTGACGAGCGGGAGGCAGTACGGGTTTCAATCCCGCGTGCTTGCAGTTGATCTGCGACGCGGCGACCGGTTTTGCCTGTGCCTCCCACTACCAGGGTAATGCCCTCGGATGCCTTATTCTTGTTTACCTCAGTGCTCATCATTCTCTCCTCATTCCTGCTGGACGCTATTTCCTGGTGACTTGAAACGATACCGAGCTGCTGGAACAGGCTTAATTGATCCAGCAACTCCCACTCCTCGACGATTTTTCCGTTTTCAAAATGACTGAGTGTCATCCCGCTTATCTTCACCTCCCTGCCAGTTGCCGCAATTCCCATGAGTTCGCCTTCATGGGTGCCGGATAGCGTGAAAGCGATAACGGTTCTGTTACCCGCGCTGACCAGTGCCTCGATTTCAATGTGCAGATCGGGGAAAGCACTGCGATAGGCTGTGAGCAGCTCTCTCAACGCATCCGGTCCGTGGCATTCCCGATCGGGACTGCGGTAGGCGTAGCTCGGGTGAATAAATTCCTCAAGAACCGCGAAATCTCCCTTGTTGATGACTTGTTCGATAAAACGCCGCATTGTTTTTTCATTGCTCAGGAACATGTGTGCTTCTCCTCTGTTAGTTCGCTTTGGCGCCTTGTTTCGGGCCATATAAAGGTATGTCATGGGGTTTTGAGAGGCCATTTTTAGAAACCTCAGATTCATACGCATTCGTCTATAATTGGCCCATGGATGCCTTGGGTGGATTGCTGGATACTCCGCGCGCACGCGGCGCTTTCGCCTTGCGAGCGCTTATGAATGCGCCGTGGTCGCTGAGGGATCAGGCCTGTTCACCCCTCACATTGATCGCTGGTGTGGCCGGTACGCTATGGTTGACACCCGATGATGGAGATCCTTTTCAGATCGGCCCCGGTGATGTCGCCCTCGCACGGGCACCCGTGCACTACATGCTGGCCGACTCCCCCTCCACGCCACCACAAATGATCATTCACCCCGGCCAACGCTGTTGTGACCTGAATGGCGACTCATTGCATGAGACGATGATGCATGGCGTGAGAACCTGGGGTAATGATGCAGACGGTTCAACGGTATTTCTCATCGGCGCCTATGAGCATCTAAGCGACATCAGCGATCGACTGTTACGGGCTTTGCCGCCAGTGCTATCGCTCACTCATAGCGAGTGGCAGTCTCCCCTTGTTGCACTATTGCGTGATGAAGTGATTAAAGACGAAGCGGGGCAGGCAGCGGTGCTGGATCGGCTGCTTGATTTGCTACTGACTGCCGTGCTGAAAGCCTGGTTTGGTAAACACGACAGTAGCAAGCCCGAATGGTGGCGGTATCAGGGAGACCGGATCATCGAACGCACCTTACGCATCATGCACGACCAGCCGGCCAACCCGTGGACGATGGATGCATTGGCGCTGGAAGTCGGCGCCTCGCGGGCATCACTTGCACGTCGCTTCCAGGAAAGGGTTGGAGAATCGCCGATGACCTTCCTGCGCAATTGGCGAATGGCCCTGGCGGCAGACCTGTTGTGCCAGCCAGACGAAAGCGTAAGCACTGTGGCCGAGAAGGTTGGCTATGCAACACCGTTTGCATTTAGCGCCGCATTCAAACGTGTAAGGGGCGTGAGCCCGCAAGC
>DLXZ01000085.1:0-285 GCA_003448675.1 Porticoccaceae bacterium | reverse complement strand
GATCTTTTCGTCTTATTACAGGCAATAGATACTCGGCTCCTGGGAAGCAAGTTAACTTAAGGAAGCTCTCATTAAGCCTTCTTCGTACAACGCGACGCGGTGGCAAATCATCTGGAAACCTTCGCCCGCCAACTCAATCTACAACGCACCCATCAACAAAGCATCGATCACCGTGTCGAAATCACCAGCCCGGCAACGTCCAAGCTAACATCCTCTTGACGTGATCAAGAGATTGCCTTGAGTGGATAAAAGTGGTCTGAAACCCTGTTTGAACAGATAACGTCC
>DLXZ01000160.1 GCA_003448675.1 Porticoccaceae bacterium | reverse complement strand
AACCCGAAGCTGGTCGAGAGCATGGTGCCGGAGCTGATTCGCTGGCAGACGCCGCTGTCGTCCATGCGCCGTACCGCCCTGGCCGATTACGAACTGGGCGGCAAGACCATCCACAAGGGCGACAAAGTGGTGATGTGGTATGCCTCGGCAAACCGCGATCCAGAAGCCATCGAGAATCCCGAGCAGTTCATTATCGATCGCAAGCGGCCGCGCCAGCACATTTCCTTTGGCTTTGGTATTCACCGTTGTGTCGGTAACCGCCTGGCGGAACTGCAGTTGAAGATCCTCTGGGAGGAAATCCTCAAACTCTGGCCCGAGCCCTGTATCGAGGTGGTCGGCGAGCCCAAGCGGGTCTACTCGCCGGTGGTACGCGGTTATACCGAGATGCCGGTGCGGATCAATGCCTGAGCCGACCGCAGTGAGCACCATGACGGACGCCCCGACTAACAACAACGCCGTCATCATCGGCGCCGGTCAGGCCGGCGCCCAGGCCGCATTCAGCCTCCGTCAACAGGGTTTTAAGGGGCGGGTGGTGCTGGTAGGGGACGAACCCACCCTGCCCTACCAGCGCCCGCCCCTATCCAAGGCCTATCTGGCCGGCGAGCTGCCCGAGGCCCGCCTCTACATCAAACCCCAGGGCTTTTACGACAAGGCCGACATCGAGTTGCTGACCAGCGCCAGAGTGGAAGGCATCGACCCCGGCGCCCGACAGGTAAGACTGGCCGGTGGCGATACGCTTGCTTACCGCCACCTGGTACTCGCCACCGGCGGCCGGGCGCGGCGGCTGAATTGCCCCGGCGCCGATGACCCCCGCGTCCACTACCTACGCACCCTGGAAGATGTGCGGGGCCTGCAAGCCGACTTTGTCGCCGGCAAGCGCCTGGTAGTCATCGGCGGTGGGTACGTGGGTCTTGAGACCGCGGCAGTGGCGGCCAGGCATGGCCTGCAAGTTACCGTACTGGTAGCGCGCCCCACCGTGTTGAACCGGGTTTGTGGCCCCGAAGTGAGCCGCTTTTTTACCCAGGTCCACCGCGACGCTGGAGTCGCGTTGTGCTGTGACACTGCCATCACTGCGATCCGCGCTGAAAGCCAATACCTGGTGATTGATACCAACAACGGGTATAGCGTACAGGCCGACCTACTGGTGGTCGGCATTGGCCTGGAGCCGAATCTTGAACTGGCCGAGGCCGCGGGCGTTTCATGTGATAACGGCATCGCCACCGATGAAAACGGCCGCTGCTCGTTGCCGGATATCTATGCCGCCGGCGACTGCGCCAGCCATCCCAGTGCCATATACGCTCGTCGCTTACGCCTGGAGTCGGTGCAAAACGCGGTGGAGCAGGCCAAGACCGTGGCCGCGAGTATCTGCGGCAAACACCGGCCCTATACCCAGGCGCCCTGGTTTTGGTCCGACCAGTTCGACCTCAAACTGCAAAGCGCCGGCGTGGTCAGTGGTTTTGACCAAAGCGTGGTTCGGGGTGATCCGGAGACCCGCAGCTTCGCGGTGTTTTATTACCGCGCCGGCGTTTTGATCGCGGTGGACGCCATTAATCGCCCCACCGAATTTGTTGCTGCCCGAAAATTGCTTGACCAGGGCCTATCACCCAGCTCCGAGGTCGTTTGTAACGAAGCCATACCACCGGCTGATTTCGCGGCAACTGTAACTGGAGCAAAACCCGTGGCCAGCCACGGTTAACCTCTCCCATCTAACTAAGAGCTTAAGAGATGACGATTAAAGTAACCTATATCGAACACGATGGAACTGAACGGGAAGTTATAGTCGAGGAAGGCGTTAACCTGATGGACGCCGCTCTCGACAACATGGTGCCCGGTATCGACGGCGATTGCGGCGGTGTTTGTGCCTGCGCGACCTGCCACGTACGCGTCGACCCTGACTGGGCCGACAAACTGCCAGCCATGGAAGACACCGAAAACGCAATGCTCGAACTGGCCGATGCGCGCGATGACCGCTCCCGCCTGGCTTGTCAGATTATCGCCGCCCCGGAACTTGACGGATTGGTAGTGCACACACCGGAAGGACAGCACTGATCCGGTGTCACGGGCCTTGCTGCTGGGTGGCACTTCCACCCAGCTACGACCGCCAATACATAACCGCTGTAGAAACCGGATTCAGGCTCCAGCTCCTGTGGGACCTTGATAAAAAAATCAATCTGGGCCGAATTCAAGAAGATCTTGATCACCGCTAGTCTAAGAGTTCTTGAGCAAAGAGTTGCCACCCAGAATATCGACATACATTCGCAATCAATGCACACAGATTACAGATCTTTATTTTCTCTGTACTCAACAGAGTTACTGTCGCACCCCGGCCCAAATGTAGGCATTCTGCTGTGGCTTGCCCGGCTGGATATTTGCAATACGGATATCATGCTTTCGCGCCCAAGATGTAAACTCAGAACTGATGAACTCCAAGCCATTATCGTAGCGGGTCAGCCAGGGTCCGGAGCGCCCTTCCACCGGATAATCGAGTACACGTACCACGCGGATCGCGGGTAGTGTGAAACCAGCCTCAATCGCCAGACCCTCCCTGCGATAATCATCAATAACATTGAACAGCCGATAGCTGTGCCCTTCGCTCAGCTGATCGTGCATAAAGTCCATCGACCACGCCTGGTCCGGACGAATGGGCTCCTTCGGTGGCCCTGGTGCATGGCGTTTCATCCTTCGCTTCGGCCTGAGCCGCAGGTTTAGGGCCACAATTGGCAGTAAACCCTGTAGACTCGATTATGGCTCCAGGAGAAGCCCAGCAGATTGCGCAGATAGTCAAAACATAGACCAAAAACCCCAATCTGATTCCTGGTCTGTCAGTTTGTCAATCAGATCGCAACCTCCTCATTCTCACTGGCCAGGGCAGGCTGGTAGCGATAGCACGTCTCGCTGATACCCACCGACTGGCAGGCAAGCCGAATGCTGACTGTTCGCGCCACCACCGCTTGTCGCGCCACCTCCTTGCAACGAGATGGGTTGTTCAGGTTTTTTGCAGTGGGTCCCAGGCGACATCGGCTATGACCCGTTCCTCAGCGCATATCTTCGTTAGTCTGCGGTTCTCACCCTCATGCTCATTCAGGCGCTTCATCATGGAGGCATCGATGCCGCCATACCTGGCTCTAAATTTATAGAATGTTGCCGAACTCATGCGATGTTCCCTGGAAAACTTTGGAACCGGGATGCCAGCCTTGGCCTCTTTGAGATTGGCTATGATCTGGCTTTAACTGCACTTTGATATCTTCATGCAGAATCTCCTGCGCACAGATTACGAGACAATGCTACTTTTGGCTCCTGCTAGTTTTCGGGGGATTCCATAACCGCACTACAGGCTTAGTTGCTACGCTCCTCGTCCAAAATGCTTGAGCGAATTTTGTCGAACCGCGAGGGTTCTCACCC
>DLXZ01000167.1:494-2736 GCA_003448675.1 Porticoccaceae bacterium | reverse complement strand
TGTTGGGTTCGATGGTGCAGAAGGGGAAATTCTCTGCGTCGATACCGGCCTTGGTCAGCGCGTTAAAAAGCGTCGATTTGCCCACATTTGGCAGGCCGACGATGCCGCATTTGAAGCCCATTGTTGTCTATTCCGGGGTGTTGGTTGGTGTCTATTTTGTTGGTGCTTGTTCGCGGGTGTTTTCTAATTGGTGTGCAGCCGGGTCATGGCTTTATCCCATTCACCGTTTATCGCCAGAGGCAGGACCGCGAGCGCCTCGTCGAAGCTGTTGCGGGTCAGTGTCTGCTCGCTCTGGGGTGCCTTGCGAAGCACATATTCGACTACTTCGCTGGCGCTGCCGGGATGGCCGATGCCGATACGCAGGCGGGCAAAGCCCCGATTATTACCGAGGGCGCGAATAATATCGCGCAACCCGTTGTGACCGCCATGACCACCGCCCTGTTTCAGCCGACAGACCCCTGGCGCCAGATCCAGTTCATCGTGGGCGACCAGAATTTGTTCGGGCCTAATATCAAAAAAGTTGGCCATCGCGCCCACGGCCTGACCGCTGCGATTCATGTAGGTGTCGGGAATCAGCAGACGAATATCGGCGCCACCGATGCTCAGGCGTGCTGTGGCACCGAAAAACTTCGCTTGCGGCTGTAGCGGGGCGCCAAACTTTGCCGCGATTTCGTATACAAAATCCGCGCCGGCATTGTGGCGTGTTTGCTCATATTTGGGGCCGGGATTCCCCAGCCCCACAATGAGCTTGATGGTGCTGCCCAAGGTCTCGGGAGGCTAGCGGGGGGATTACTCCTCGTCCCCGCCACCCTCTTCTTTGCCAGCTTCCCCCGCGGGAGCTTCGGCTGACAGCTCTTCTTCCTCGAGCTCGTCGCTGCCTTTCTTCTTGTTGACCGTGGCCACGGGCAGGTCATGGTCTTCACCGTGTGACAGGGCCACGCTTTCAACACCGCTTGGAAGCTGGAGGTCGGAGATGTGTAAAATCTGGCCGACAGTAACTTCAGCCATGTCCACCTCAAGGTATTCTGGCAGGTCGGCCGGCAGACATTGGATTTCCAGCTCGGTCATGCTGTGGGAAATAAGGCCGCCTTCCATCTTGACGCCAACACAGCTTTCTTCATTGACGAAGTGCAGCGGCACCTTGGTGGTGAGCTTCTGGGTTTTGCTGACCCGCAAAAAGTCGACGTGCAGAATAACGGCTTTGGCGGGGTGGCGTTGCACGTCCTTGAGGATCACTTCCTGGCGGTCATTGCCAACATTAAGCGTCAGGATGTGTGAATAAAACGCCTCGTTATCGAGGGCGTGACTCAGTTCGTTATGTGCCAGGGATATTTTTTCCGGCTCTTTTTCGCCACCATAAACGATAGCAGGTACTTCACCAGCCAGGCGACGCAGGCGGCGGCTCGCACCTTTCCCCGCTTCGGACCGGCTTTTGGCATTGAGAATGAAATCGACCATTGCCTTACTCTCCGTATTGAAACCACGGCAATTTTTGCGACCAAATTTACCGTGGGGTTGGTGTTTGGTCAGTGCGCAATATGACGCTGACCGTGGTATCAGTGCGCTGTTATTCGAACATCGCGCTGATGGATTCTTCGTTGCTGACCCGGCGAATGGTTTCGGCCAGCATCTGGCCCAGGGACAACTGGCGGATCGAGCCGCAAGCAGCCGCTTCATTGCTTAGCGGGATGCTGTTGGTCACCACCAGGGTATCGAGCTGGGAGCTGTTCAGGTTATCCAGGGCGCTGCCAGACAGTACCGGGTGGGTACAGTAGGCCACAACTTGTTTGGCTCCCGCTTCCTTCAGGGCATCGGCTGCCTTGCACAGGGTGCCGGCGGTATCGACGATGTCATCCACCAGCAGGCAGGTGCGATCCTTTACATCGCCAATAATATTCATGATCTGGGCCTGGTTTGCCTCGGGTCGACGTTTGTCAATGATGGCCAGATCGGTCTTGAGTTGTTTGGCCACGGCGCGGGCGCGAACCACACCGCCGATATCCGGCGAGACCACAATTAGATCCTGATAGTTTTGCTTTTCGATATCGTGTAGCAGTACCGGCGCACCGTAGACGTTTTCCACGGCGCAATCGAAAAAGCCCTGGATCTGTTCCGAGTGCAGATCGACGGTGACCACGCGGGTGACACCGACGTTGTTAATCATATCCGCCACCACTTTGGCGCTGATCGGCACTCGCACCGAGCGAACTCGCCGATCCTGGCGGGCATAGCCGAAATAGGG
>DLXZ01000167.1:0-266 GCA_003448675.1 Porticoccaceae bacterium | reverse complement strand
CGGGCATAGCCGAAATAGGGCACCACGGCGGTAATGCGACCGGCCGAGGCCCGGCGCAGGGCGTCGATAATTAACACCAGTTCCATCAGGTTCTTATTGGTTGGCGCACAGGTGGACTGCAGCACAAAGACATCCCGTCCACGTACGTTCTCATTGATCTCGATATTGATTTCACCGTCCGAAAACTGTGATACGACGGAGCTGGCCACGCCCACTCCCAGGCTGCGGGCGATCTCTCTGGCCAGTTCCGGGTTGGAATTGCCTGT
>DLXZ01000175.1:2078-3383 GCA_003448675.1 Porticoccaceae bacterium | reverse complement strand
GACACGAATCGGATCCTTATGCCAGGGCAGGATAATAGCCGCTGTGCCGAGGTTTATCCGCTTGGTTTGCCCCGCCATGAAACCGAGAAACTGAGGAATGTCGGGACTCAGTGTGTAATCGGTGAAGTGATGTTCCACCGCCCAGATAGAATCCAGTCCAAGTGGCTCCGTCATCAGCGCGATCTCAAGTTCGTGCTGATACATGTCATAGTCGGACTGCGGCAAATTGGGATGGTTTTGGAACAACATCAACTGGCCAATTTTCATAGCTTACTCCTCGTCAATAAATTTTACTGCGTAATTCATCTATCAAACCGCCTTATAATAACGACTGAAGTCCTGTAACCAACGGGATAGGCCTACTAAAACGTCTTCTAGCTGATTTGTGACAATTCCCGGCCATATTTTCCGGATGCCGGGCAGAGAGCACTTAAGCCGGTTAATACACCACTCAGGCTAAAGGGGTGAGCGCACAATCAGTTCAAATCTTTTTTCGATTTCAAAACAGATAGTTAAGGAGCTACTTATGTCATCACGCTTGGTCGAGGGTAAGGTCGCGCTGGTTACCGGTGCCGCATCCGGCATCGGCGCCGCAGCAGCCGAGGTATTTGCCGAAAAGGGTGCCAGGGTCGTGGTCTCCGACATCGCGGAAGACGGTGGCATGGCGACGGTCGAGAGTATTAAAAATGCTGGCGGCGAGGCCGTGTTTCACCGTTGCGATGTCACCGATCCGGAACAGGTACAAAACCTGATTCAGACTACCGTCGATACCTATGGTCGCCTCGATGCCGCCTTTAACAATGCCGGTATCGAGGGAGAAGCCGCCACGACGCCAAATTGCTCGCTGGAAAATTTCGATCTCAATGTAAACGTAAATCTGAAAGGCGTCTTTCTTTGCATGAAATATCAGATCAATCAATTTCTCAAACAGGGTTCTGGCGGCGCCATTGTCAACACCGCTTCCGTTGCCGGCCTGGTGGCGGCCAAGGGGGTACCGGCGTATGTCGCCGCCAAACACGGCGTGGTCGGCCTCACCAAAACCGCAGCTGTCGAATTCGCCAAGAAAAACATTCGCGTGAATGCGGTGTGCCCGGGAGGTATCAGAACACAGATGCTGGAGCGCGCGATCGAAGACAAGCCCTGGGTCGAAAAGCAGTTGCTGCGTCTGCAACCTATCGGCCGCCTGGGCGAACCCAAAGAAGTGGGTCGCGTGGTGGTCTTCCTGTGTTCCGACGAAGCCTCCTTCGTCACCGGACACGCCATGCCGGTCGATGGTGGCTGTGTCGCTATCTAACCAACCTGGCG
>DLXZ01000175.1:0-1820 GCA_003448675.1 Porticoccaceae bacterium | reverse complement strand
CCAACCTGGCGTCTAGAGCTTCCTCGTCTTTCAATACGAAGGCTCAATACGAGGACTCGCTATTCGGGGGTTTCCGGGCCGCTAGAAACAGCGGCCCACCCCCCCGCACGGCCCGGGAGCAGGCTCGCGGCCAGGCAACCCAAAGCCAAAACGTGTCGATTGGCAATAAACCTTTTGGACGGCAACAAATAAACGAACCAAAACCCGCACGCCATGTCTGGAATAAAGCCCGCTTCGCCACTACCATATGAAGCTTGAGGCACGCACTACTGGCGCGCTCCAGCGTATACCGGATAAGGAGAACTGTATGGCCTTTGTCGCGTTCGTCACGTTACTGCTGTTGATTCAATACACATTCTTTGCCATAAAGGCCGGCCAGGCGCGAGAGGCGGCAAATATAGAGGCGCCCGCCATGAGTGGCGACGACACTTTTGAACGCGCCCTGCGCGTGCAGCTGAATACGCAAGAACAACTGGTCGTGACCGTTCCCGCCATGTGGCTTTGCGCCTACTATGCCAGTGCAACATTCGCCGGGCTTATGGGCATTGTGTTCCTGGTCGGCCGCCACATCTACCGCAAAGCCTATATTGCCGATCCGTCAACCCGCGGCACGGGCATGATGACCGGCTTTATCGCCAACGCCCTAATGATCCTGATTGGTTTTTTTGGCGTTCTCGGAGCGCTGTTCTAAGCTCCGCCGGCAAACCGGCAACAGCGCCTGACCGTGATACTAGTAGTCTAGGTGCACATTAAACCAAGCGTTATTTTCACAGGGTCGATTATGAAGTCATTTAAAATCCTCTTGGTAGCGGTGCTCGCGGTCACCAGCTGGCACGCTGTGGCTCAGGCCTGCAATCCACGGGAAGATGCTGTTTGCGCCTACATTATTTCGCCGGAAAACGGTGCCACCGTATCCAGTCCGGTCACCGTCCGCTTCGGTCTAAAAGGCATGGGCGTGGCGCCCGCCGGTGTCGAGCGCGGCAATACCGGACACCATCACTTGCTTATCGATACCGAGTTACCGCCGCTGACTAAACCGGTACCGACTGACGGGCACCACCGTCATTTCGGCGGCGGACAAACCGAGGCCACCATTGAGCTGAACCCCGGTAAGCACACCCTTCAGCTACTTTTGGGCGACCATTTTCACGTACCCCATACACCACCCGTGGTCTCAGAAAAAGTTACGATTACCGTGAACTAGAGCCCTATCGATAGCGAATACTTACCGCAGTCACCCACCCCTCACCCATCGGCCACATCCCGAGGGCCTGTTACCCCGAATTGGGCTGGCCCTGCTCGTTACTCGTTGCGTAGTTTGGCGTGACCAAACGATGCGCCACGAGTTCTGACTAGAACTTATTTGCCACTAGCCACTAAAGGAGCTATTTCTTTTTTATTCCGTGTTATCAGACCCTCTGTCAACGACCGGCTCGCCTTGCTTTATCAAGTTGCATATATATAATTAAATTTTGATAGACAATAAGCCCACCCAAAACTAAAAATACCGGCGGGCAATAGCCAGTAATCTGCTACCACAACCCTGGCGGGGCGGGTTATCAAAATTTTACCCACAAGCCCTTGCAATCCAGGCCGCGATACACGGGAGGACCGGTAATGAAGCAATTTAGAATTTCCAACGCGCACGGTAACTGTTCAAAATCCAGGCTGCTACCACTGCTTGTCGCGATAGTCGCCTCCCTGATAACCCCACACACGCTGGCAAAACCAGACCAGAGCTATCAGGCATTGCGAGACTGGATTGACAATGCCCGACCAGAGCAGGCCGCACTTGAAGCTGGTATTTTTCGAGAAGATGG
>DLXZ01000108.1:8060-8302 GCA_003448675.1 Porticoccaceae bacterium | reverse complement strand
AATGGGAACGCGCGGCGCTGCCCGCCATTACCCTGGTGCTGGTCGGCCTGTTGCCGGTAATGATTCTGGTCAGACGCTCGGCTCGCCGACCTGACAATACGGCGGATTGATTTGGATACCTTACTCAAACTCGACCGTATCTCCTGCAGTTACAACGGCCGGACCGTGGTGGATAGCCTGTCACTTGAAATTAACTCCGGGATGCTTTGCTGTCTTTTGGGACCCAGCGGTTGTGGCAAGAC
>DLXZ01000108.1:7403-7840 GCA_003448675.1 Porticoccaceae bacterium | reverse complement strand
GCGGTGCTGCGGGCCATCGCCGGCTTTGAGCCTTTAAGGGCCGGGGAAATACGCCTGAATGGAGAGGTCATTTCTTCACCGACGCGAACACTGGCGCCTGAAAAACGGGGGCTGGGCATGATGTTTCAGGACCATGCCCTGTTTCCCCATTTGAATGTGAATGACAATATCGTATTTGGCATACAGGACCAGCCCCGCAGCGCCCAGCAACAGGAGGCGGGGCGGCTTTTAGAGCTTGCCGGCTTATCCGGTTATGGTGAGCGTTATCCCCACGAACTTTCCGGAGGGCAACAACAGCGTGTCGCCCTGGCTCGCGCATTGGCGCCCAGGCCGAAACTGCTACTGCTGGACGAACCCTTCTCAAACCTGGACGCGGATCTGCGTACGCGGCTGGCGATCAACATCCGGGATAGCATCAAGGAGCAGGACACTGCTGG
>DLXZ01000108.1:0-7220 GCA_003448675.1 Porticoccaceae bacterium | reverse complement strand
AACATCCGGGATAGCATTAAGGAGCAGGACACTGCTGCCCTGTTTGTCACCCATGATCAGCACGAGGCCTTTATGATGGGTGAGCGGGTGGGGGTAATGCATGACGGGCACATCGCCCAATGGGATACCCCCTTAAATCTCTACCATCATCCGGTGAATAAATTTGTTGGCGACTTTATTGGTGAGGGACGCTTCCTTAGCGGCCGGATGGTGACGCAGGATTCGGTGGATACGCCATTGGGTATCATCACGGGTAAGCCCAATCGATTACAGACGCCCGGAGACCAGGTGGATGTGCTTCTGCGTCCCGAACACCTTGTCATTGGTGGGGCCAATGGCGTGGATTGTGAAATCGTAGAGCGTGCCTTTTGCGGTGCGGAAACCCTGTATACCTTGCGTCTGAATGACAGCATTGAAGTGCTGTCATTAATGCCAAGCGATAAAGACTTCACCGTGGGTCAAACCGTGAAAGCAGCTGTCAATTCGGATCATCTGGTCCTGTTTCTAACCGCTGATACGGATTGAAACTCAGAGCGCTAGTCCGGTTTGCCGTCTTGCCGACCCTGGTATTACCAAGTGATAAAAAGGTGTTGCTTGGCCAAGGAATGTTCAGACGCCCCACCAGCCGCCATAGGGTTCGCTTTTCTGCGACAATCGATTACAAGCTAAATTCGGGTAACTGGGAAATTATGAAAAACTTTCGGATTTTTATTGGCTCATTTCTGCTGCTCACTGCAACCCTGGCCGCTGTGGATAGCGTCATCGCTGAAGACGCGGCGCTGGCTGTTTTGGTTCCTGGCTCGGGCACCTATAGCCGGCCCATTTCCACCGACTCCAAACAGGCCCAGGCATTTTTTGATCAAGGCCTGCGTTTGGCCTGGAGTTTTTATTTTCCCGAATCGATCGCCTCCTACCAGGAGGCGGCGCGCCTCGATCCCGATAGCCCCATGCCCCATTTTGGTATTGCCCATAGCGCCGGGCCCAACCCCAATAGCCGCTACATGAAACTGCCGGATGATCCTAAGGGCGCTGGTCTTGCGGCGATTCAAAAGGCCCGTGAGCTCGCGCCTAACGGCACCCCTAAAGAACAAGACCTGATTAATGCCTTGTATGTGCTCTACGACAAGAACACCAACCCGGACCGTGTGAAACGTGATTTCGCCTTTCTGGATGCCATGCGCCAGCTCCACGGCAAGTACCCAGACGATCCGGACATCGCCACCCTGTTCGGCGAGGCCTATATGAATACCACGCGCTGGGACTACTGGAATCCCGACGGCAGCGCAAAGCCTGGCACCGCGGAAGCCAAAGCCGCCTTTGAAGCAGCCATGGCCTCGGAGCCTGGCCACCCTGGCGCCAACCACCTGTATATTCACCTGATGGAGGCCTCCACCCAGCCGGAACTGGCGCTGCCCTCGGCGCAGAAGCTCGAGTCCACCGCGCCCATTGCCGGACACATGGTGCACATGCCCGGGCACATTTACTTGCGCGTCGGCGAATATGAAAAAGCCGCACGCACCAATGTGCGCTCGCAAATTGTTGATCAGCAGTTTGCCGAAATCTGGGGCGATACCAACTTCCCCCTGATAGGCACCTACCCCCTTTCCCATAAAATTCATAAACCTCACGCCCTCGACTTTGTTCGCTTTGCCAACATCTTGCAGGGCAACTACGCTGCCGCCTCCGAAGCCGCTCGACAAGGGGCCGAGAATACCGGGGCAAACCAGGCCATGAGTAGTCGGAACCAAAAGCGTATTGCCCAAAGCTGGTTGGTAGAGAAAATATTTGGCAAGTGGGACTTTATTTTGAATACCAAAGCACCCCATGACGGAACGCCCTACTTAAAAGGCATGTGGAGCTACGTCAAAGGCAGTGCCCTGGTCGCGACCGGGAAACTGTCAGCGGCCGAGAATGAATTGAACCACCTTCGCCAGCAGATCAATGCCGACGGGGTCAACGATTCCGGGATCGTGCCTACGCCGGCATCCCACCTGCTCTCGATTGCGGCGAATGGCCTGGAGGGGGAACTCCTCGAAGCGAAGGGCGATCTCGATGGCGCGATAGCAGCTTTTACCAAAGCCGTACAACTCGAAGATAGCAACAACTATATCGAACCTCCGGACTGGCCGCAGTCCATGCGCCTGTACCTGGGCGCCGCGTTGCTCGCGGCAGATCGGGCCAAGGAGGCCGAGGCCGTATATCGCAAAGATCTGGAGTGGAACCAGCAAAGTGGCTGGGCGACCCTCGGTCTTTTCCAGGCGCTACAAGCCCAGGGCCAGGGAGAAGAAGCGGAACTTGTCGAGCGTCGTTTTAAGTCTTACTGGCGTAATGCCGATACCGGGCTGGAACGCTCACGTATTTAGTATTCAGTGACCTGCCCATCAACAGAAAAAGACACCAAAAACAGGAAACATTTCAAAAACTGCTTTAATAGTCACGAAGGCCCTGGCTATAAAAAACGAAATGAATGCAAATTTATAGTTCTGCGCTTAGGCGATCGAGCGTTCCTGTTGAATAGATCAGGATTACGCGCCACGACTATTGGGTTTGTGTGGATTGGGAGCGGTATTGAATGCGGGTTAGGGATAGTATTTTACTGTCAAAACTACCCACCAAAACCCCCGGTTAAAACGTCTCTGCTAAAAATCGGTCGAGTTTATCGATGTTTTCGCGATGCGCTTCCAGCATCACTCGAAGCTGCGCCTGTACGTTCGGATGTGCTATGCGCGCTATGTTTTCTTCAATCTTTCGTACCACCCAGGCTTGCCCCCTGTTTAAAAACTGCAGACGGTCGACAAAATTTTCGATAGCCAGGCATTTGTCAGCAAAATCCCCGATGATGTTGTCGGCGCTGGTGTTCATCAATTTCAGGCTGCTGATCAGGTCGTCACATGACTTTTGTTCGTCTTCAAGGATGTCTTGTAGAATGTTTTTGTGTTCGTTCGTGGGCGCTTGTTTCCGAGATATAAGGCAGACTTTCGTCCCGGCGCGCTCTGCGTGGAGTAATGATTGTAAAAAGGCTACGATTTCCGCATCAGACAAAAAACCGTGATAGCCTGGGTCGGCCTCGTTGGCCATGCAAGGGCTGGAAGAAAGTTGTGGGTCGTTGGAGTTGTCGTTGGTCATGGCATTTACCTGGCGATCTGAATACATTTGCGGCGTGTTCGACTTCGATGGTCCAGGGAAGCACTCTGTAGCAGGGCTAGGCTTCTCCGTTTTTGCATACGCCGGTTTAGATTTTCGGTTTAAAACCCTCGGTTCAAAAATCCTTCCTTTTGAATTTCCCTGCCACCATGGTCATCATCATCG
The DNA here is from genome assembly GCA_003448675.1 of Porticoccaceae bacterium. GTDB lineage: Bacteria > Pseudomonadota > Gammaproteobacteria > Pseudomonadales > Porticoccaceae > HB2-32-21. Next base: position 3,911 of record DLXZ01000108.1, on the reverse strand, counting down.
CGCCGATGCCGCCCCACGAAGGTTTGGCGTAATAACGCGCCGACTGCTCGCTCAATGTGTAGAACACTTCTTTGTTGGTCAATAACAGATGGCTGGGCGACATAAACCCCGTTTCGATGATCGATTTCTCGACATTTTCATAGCTGAGCAGGTTGCCGAAGTTGCCGTGGCCGGATACCACCTGCTCGCCCTGTTCATTGCCGCCCCAGGTTAGAAAGGGGTTGAGCCAGGCGTAGGGCGCCATGGTGTTGACGGCGACGGCGCCGTATTTGAGGTCAGTCACAGCCTGATCCACCACGTTGCGGTGGGCTTTTTTGCTGTCTTCGTCGATCAGGATGGAGGCCCCAAGGGTACCGTGGAGTTTGGCATTGGCAAATGCCACGGCGGCAGGCAGAAAGGCCTCGGCGTTGGGGGTGGTGTCGAGCACCACTTCATCGACTACCTGACAAAAGGCCTCCCGTTGGGTGGCATAGCTGTCCTGCTCCACGTCTTCGATAAATAGCAGGTCTGAGTGGGGCAGGGTGCCGCCCTCCGGCTGTATGACTTTAGCTTCCGGATAGTGCTCCCTAAACTCGGCCCACACTGTATCGCTGCCGGGATAGTAGCTGGTGACGCCCGGAGTCTCCTCCCGTATCGCGGTTTGCACCGCGTCGAGAAAGGCGCGGCGCTGGGGCCATTGCCTGCAGGTGACCAGGGTTTGCACGCGGCCACAGGCGGCGCCGCCGTTTAACTTGGCAAAGGTGGCGATATGCAGGGCCTGGTGGTGTAACTCTTTGTCCGTCCAGGGCCGGTCGCCGGGTACGATCATGCAGGGGTTGTTGCCACCACATTCGGACACAAGTTCAACCGATGCCGCGGCCTTAATGGCGTTGGCCGTGGGTGAGCCGCCGGTGAAATATATCTTTTTCAGGCGTGTGTCTGTTATCAGCGCCTGACCGGCATCGGCTTCGCAGTAACTCAAGGCCTGGTGATCCACCAACGGTTTGAGGATCTTTTCCCAGACCTTATCGCTGGGAGCATTCATCGGGTGGGGTTTGTGTACAACCACACAGTTGTCGATAAACAGGGCACGAATCAACTCAAAGGATGAGCTGTAATTTCCCGCGCCCAATACGGCAATAATGCCACCTTCCTTGGTCAGCGGGTTTACCTGGCGCGGTTCGCCTTCTATGCGCAGATAACCTTTGCTATCACCCGCCAGTATTTTGTCCTTGAGATTGAGCGCGGCTACCTCTACGTCATACAGGTTCTCGCCGACCTGTTTTATCCTGGCGGGTTGTGGCATTTGCCCCTTGATCAATAAATTATAGATATCAATGCAGGTGGCCACGTTGCTGGCGATGGGAGAAACCGTGGCGGCGGTGCCTGCCATATGACGGGTGGCGGGGTCATCGGGCGAGATGCCGCGTACTTTATTGTCAGCCGCCGCTAATTCGTCCATGTGCTGGGCGATGTTGGTTTGAATTTGCTTCAGTATATGCAGCCGAATATCCGCTGGGGTGTTTCGCCATTTTTCTGGGTCCAGACAATCGATAGCATGGTGTGCATCCACAATGATTCTCCTTCTTACCTTTGCTAGATTGTTATTATGGGGATACAAAAAGTGTAGTAGCCCGCATTACTTAATGCACGTGGAATGTGGCCACGAAACATTTGTGGTAGCGCCGACTGACCGAGTCAGGTATATCGTGAACTCGTTGTAGGTATAGAGGAGAGTTCGAATCCCATGGCTGAGGATAATAGGTCGTACCCGTTGCGACTGACCGCCGACGAATTGTTGGCGCGTGCGCGCGAGCTGACAGGAATAGACCTGGTCGACGAGGCGGCAGCGGAGCCGCTAGAGGTATTAGTGTCGGCCTATAACAACGATGCGTGCCTGCATAAAGAAGGGATGGGTGCCATTGAAAAGAAATTACTTCGGTTGCTGTGTAACCGTCTGCGCATGCAACGGGACTTTGCCGCGCATCCTGAAATCGCGGAAGTGGAAATTAAAAGCCCGACCTTTGTTTACGGGCAACTCAGGAGTGGTACCACAAAAGTACAGAAGCTATTGGCCGCTTCCGGTGATTTTCTCTATTTGCCCTTCTGGTGGACCTTTCACCCTTCACTGTTAACGGGCGAAAGAACCGAATCTCCCCAACAGCGAATTGACGAAGCCAGTGAATATATTCGCTGGTTTGACGCCATGTCGCCCGCGGCCAAACTGGGACATCGCTTTCAAGCCCTGGAGCCCGAGGAGGAAAGCCTCATTCTTGAACACAGCCTGATCAGTGGGGTTTATATCGCCTTCAATACCATGACCAGCTATATGCAGTGGTACGCCACACAGAATCCCGTTATTACCGTCAAGTATTTGCGGGATCAGCTCAAATATCTCCAGTGGCAGGCAGGCATCGATAAGCCCTGGGTGCTGAAAAGCCCACTCTGGGTTGGTCTTGAGCCATTTATTCTTGAGGTGTTCCCGGATGCTAATCTGGTGATGACCCATCGCGATCCAAACCAGACCATCCCCAGTTTGTTTCGCCTGCTGGATACGTTTCACGCGCCGTTTTCGCACAAAAAGCCCGAATATGAAACGCTAAGGGTCGGTCTGGCCATGGGCATGGAGCAACATTTAGCCAACAGAAAAACTCGGCCTGATATGCGGATTCTGGATATTGCCTATCCAGAAATAACGGGTTCCAGCGATGCGCTCGCCGCGAAGGTCTACGACTTCTGCGACATGCCATTAAGTGACGAGGCGGCTGAACATATAAAAAAATGGGAAGCGGATAATCCCATCCACAAACTGGGCGCTTTCCAATACAGTCAGGTCGACTATCAGCTGACGCCTGAAATAATCAATGGGGACTTCGCCGGGTACATAGAGTTTGCTAAGGGACTATTTTGACCCCGGATAACTGTATTTTTATTTCAGCAAAATAAAACCGGGTTCTGTACAGGAAGTGTTGATTCAGAACCCGGTTTTATCAAAAAAGGCCAAGCGTTTTATTGTTTAAAGATAGCCTGTTCAGGAAAGCTCCAGCCCTGGCATTTTGTCGCCGTCCCTGAATTCCTCCAGTTTTTCGAAATAACTGTTGGCGCCCATCATGCCGCCATAGGGTTGATTGTGTCGGGCCCTGGGGTCGTGCTGGCCTTCCAGATTGTAATAGCCCGGTGTACAACCAGTGCCACCCTGGGGGCCCTTGGCCGGTGTGCCAACGACTGCTGCGGACCAGTCTTTTTCAGCCTGCGCGTCGGCATCGCAGCGGGTGATATTGTGTTCCTCAAAATGTTTCACCAGGTAGGCGATGTGCTTGGCGGCTTCGTCCAGGCCGTCGGGGTAGTTGGCAGTGAATGACGCCTGGCCGTTGCTGACGATAAAACAGTTGGGGAAGCCGCGGGTGTGGATGCCAAACAGCGTGCGCATGCCGTCTTTCCACTTGTCTTCCAGGCTCTGGCCGTCGACGCCGATCAGGTTGTAGCCGGCGCGGCGGGGGTAGTCGGTGCCCACCTCGAAGCCCGTGGCGAAGATCAGACAGTCCACTTCGTACTCGACGCCATCGACAACGACACCGGTTTCGGTAATGGAATCGACGCCCTGGCCTTTGGTGTCCACCAGTTTGACATTATCGCGATTAAAAGTCGGCAGGAAGCGGTCGTCCAGGCAGGGGCGCTTACACATAAAGGCGTACCAGGGCTTGAGGGCTTCGGCGGTTTCCTTGTCTTTGACAATCTCATCGATACGGTTGCGAATGTTTTCCATTTTTTCAAAGTTGGACATCTCGAAGATTTCCAGTACTTTTTCTTTCGGCACATCCTTGCCCGCCTCGCGCATGCGGCGACGGTAGATTTTGCCCATCTCCACCCAGGCATCGTCGAACTGATCCAGTTGATCGATCTCACCCCGGCGACCACCACGACCGGTAAGA
>DLXZ01000066.1:1716-3082 GCA_003448675.1 Porticoccaceae bacterium | reverse complement strand
GCTGGATGCGGTAGAGGGGGAAGCCACCTGGCCTGAAACCCTGATGATTTGGCGCGAACGCCTCGACAATATTGCCCGGGAATTTCGCGCCGGTGAGGCCGAAGTGCAGTTTTACACCAATGCCGCCCTGCGCTACCAAAACCACCTGCTACCACTAAACCGCGCCCTGGACACCCTGGGCGATGTCGAGGAGGATGGCGACGATGCCCAAACCGGCTGATCATCAAGCCCGCGACGAAGCGCTGGATACCCGGCGCTCCTTTGCCGTGGCCGCGCCGGCGGGTTCGGGCAAAACCGGCCTTTTGACCCAGCGCATCCTGTGCCTGCTGGCGGAGGTTGAGGAGCCGGAGCAAATCCTGTGCATGACCTTTACCCGTAAGGCGGCCGGGGAAATGCGCCAGCGACTGATCGAGGCCTTGGTCGAGGCCAAGGATCACGAACACAAGCAGACACCACCGCCCAGCGATGACTACCAACGGGTCAACCTGGAAATGGCCCAACGGGTGCTGGCGCGGGATCGCCAGCAAAACTGGCAGCTAATTGCCGCGCCCCGGCGCCTGCGGATTCTCACCATCGACAGCTTTTGCCGCCAGTTGGCTGCCCAACTGGCGGTGGAATCAGGCTTTGGCGAACTGCCAGAGCCGGTGGAAAACCCCCAACCCTATTATCAGCTGGCGATCCACGAACTGCTGGCCGAACTGGAAAGTGAAACTGTTCTGGGCGAGGCCCTGGGCCGCTTACTGAGCCACGTCGATAACGACACCGGTCGCCTTGAAGGACTGTTGACCGGCCTGATCGAAAAACGCGAGCAGTGGCTGCCCCATATTCTGGCCAGCCACAACGCCAGAGAGGATCTTGAGCAGGCCGCCAGGCACCTGATCGAGGAAACCCTTGAGGCTGTGGCCACAATACTGGCCACTCGCGCCAGCGATCTCGCCCTGCTGGCCGACCATGCCGCGCAAAATCTGCTGGCTGCCAATAACCCGGAAACCCCACTGGCGGCCTGCCTGGGCCTGGATGCCCTGCCATACAGCGACGCCGGCGAACTGGCCGCCTGGCTGGGCCTATGCGATTTATTGCTGACCCAGAAAGGCGAATGGCGCAAGTCCGTCAACAAGAAAACCGGCTTCCCCACCAAAAAAGACAGCGTTGACCCGGACAATGCCGATGCCCGCAAAAAACACTGGCAAGAGCTGTGTCAGTGGTGCCAGGAGCAAGCGGGGCTACTGGAGCTGCTCAACGATATTCGCTATTTACCCGCCGCCGAATTCGAGCCGGCACAGTGGCAGGCCCTGGAAGCTCTGACCCTGGTATTGCCCCACCTGAGCGCCCGCCTGAAACTGGTGTTTGGCAAAGAAAATGCCTG
>DLXZ01000066.1:1332-1487 GCA_003448675.1 Porticoccaceae bacterium | reverse complement strand
TCTGAAACTGGTGTTTGGCAAGGAAAATGCCTGCGATTACACCGAAATCACCCTGGCCGCCCTTAACGCACTGGGCCCGGAGGACGCACCCACGGACCTGACCCTGCGCCTGGATAATCAGATTCAACACATCCTGGTGGACGAATTCCAGGACA
>DLXZ01000066.1:0-1119 GCA_003448675.1 Porticoccaceae bacterium | reverse complement strand
GGTGGACGAATTCCAGGACACCTCCTCGGTGCATTTTGAAATCCTGCGCCGACTCACCGCCGGCTGGCAGCAAGGCGACGGTCGCACACTTTTTTTTGTCGGCGACGCCATGCAATCCCTCTACGGTTTTCGCAATGCCAACGTCGGCCTGTTTATGGATGTGCGCCGCCATCCCATTGGCGAAGTGCAAACCAACGCCCTGGATCTGAGCGTGAACTTTCGCTCCCAGGCCCGGATTATTCATTGGGTCAACCGCCTGTTCAGTCACGTATTTCCCGCCCGCGCCAACACCAGTCGGGGCGCCGTGCCCTACGCGGACTCCGATCCGTTTAAACCTCCTCTCGATGGCCCGGCCGTGTCCATCGATGTATTTGAAGGCGAAAGCGGACGGCTGCTCGAAGCCGAACAGGTTGCCAACAAAGTGCTTGAGGCAAGAGCACTAAACCCGACAGCCAGCATCGCTGTTCTCGTGCGTGGGCGCGGCCACCTACAGGATATTCTCCCGGCCCTGCGCAGTAGGGATATTCGCTGGCAGGCTACCGATATCGATCCCCTGGCCAACAACATGGCAGTGATGGATTTGGTATCCCTGACCCGGGCCATGCTCAATCCCGCGGACCGAATCGCCTGGCTGGCCGTCCTGCGGGCACCCTGGTGCGGCCTCAACCTGGATGATCTGCTGTATTTGACGATCTCGCCAGTCGCGACAAACCCGGCGCCCAAAGGCGAGCGTTATCCATTGTTGCTACAACAGCTGCTAGCCTACCAACAAATCAGTCGCCTCAGTGGGTCCGGCAGACTGATACTGGACCGCGTTGCGCCCCTACTGACCAAAGCCTGGCGGGAACGCTTTCGCAAACCTTTACGTAGCTGGCTGGAGGGGCTGTGGCTAGCCCTCGGGGGCCCGCAAACCCTGAAAGGCGAACAAAGTCTGCGGCAGTGCCGCCAATATTGGGATCTGTTGGAAGCCCACGATGATGCCGGCGCTATCATCGACTGGGCGGCTTTTGCCAACGCTGTTGAGCGGCTCTATGCGGAACCGGAATCAGCCGAGCCCCAAAGCAGCATTGACCAGGCGCCACCGATCCAGATTATGACCATCCACAAGGCCAAGGGCCT
>DLXZ01000067.1:9097-21698 GCA_003448675.1 Porticoccaceae bacterium | reverse complement strand
CGGGGATCAGGCGCTGATCCCACCGACAAGTGTATAAACATACGCTGCGCCGGAAGCTTCAGCGCCCATATCTTCGTGGTTAGCGCCGACCAGGAGTGTGTCTCCGGCCAGATCAACATCCTGACCAAAGTCTTTGCCGCTGGCATCCCGCTCCGGATATAAAATCTGAGACTGCTGCCACAGGCCGTCTGGCTGGCGGGTATAAATATGCACATTACCCGCACCGCCACCGCCATTTTCAAATTCGCCAAAGGTCGCTCCGGTGACCAGGGTATCGCCGCTGATGGCCAGTGATGAGCCCAGATATTCCGCGTTATTACCCATCTGGGGGAACAGTTTCTGCAGCGCGGGGCCGGTTTTGGTCGCCGGATTATCCGCCGGATCGAACATATCAGTTACGGCGCGATATTCTTCGGCATTAGTGAAACCGTCGAGGTCAGCGTCACGACCTCCATCGCGCGAGCCGATGAAATTGAAGTTACTGTCTTTTTCAAAATCGTCCGGCAGACCATCACCGTCGGTATCAAAATCGAGATAGTTGTCATAACCATCCCGGTCGAGATCCGAGTTCATCAGCGGGCCAGCCATTGCAGACTGAGTGAGTGTTGCCATGCTTACGATGGCGAGGAAGGTTTTCAGTGGGTATTTCATTATCAACTCCCTGATCAGATTATTACCGTATATACCGCCGCATACTCTAAGTGAATGGTTTCACTCCCGACAGGGTCAGGTAAGCCAGTTTCAGGCTGAATTCTGGCATGACAGGAAAGTCAGATTGATGACATTTGTCAGGCAAAAGCATTCCTGACCCCGGTGCACAGAAATCGTCCCCCGGCCCGCATCTCCACTGTTCTCCCGGCACATCTGTATTCGTGTTCCAAGGCTGCTATAATCCGGCCTCTTTTTTATGCAAAGCCGCAAATCTGGGATATCCACCGTGAGTGAGAGCCGCCATAACATCAAAACCTTTCAGGGCCTGATTGCCGCCCTGCAGGAATACTGGTCCGAACAGGGCTGTGTGATTAACCAACCGCTCGATATGGAAGTCGGAGCCGGTACCTTCCACACCGCGACCTTTCTGCGCGCCATCGGACCAGAGAACTGGGCCTCTGCCTATGTTCAGCCGAGCCGCCGCCCGACCGATGGCCGTTATGGTGAGAACCCCAACCGTCTGCAGCATTATTACCAGTTTCAGGTAGTGATGAAGCCGAACCCGGTGAACATTCAGGAGCTCTACCTTGAGTCTCTGCGTGCCATGGGTATCGACACTCTCGTTCACGACATCCGCTTTGTTGAAGACAACTGGGAATCTCCGACGCTGGGCGCCTGGGGTCTGGGCTGGGAAGTCTGGCTCAATGGCATGGAAGTCACCCAGTTCACGTACTTTCAGCAGGTTGGTGGCCTTGAATGCTACCCGGTTACCGGTGAAATCACCTATGGGCTGGAACGTATTGCCATGTACCTTCAGGGCGTGGACAGCATCTACGATCTGGTGTGGACGGTTTATCCCTCCGGCAAAAAGGTCACTTACGGTGATGTCTTCCACCAGAATGAAGTGGAAATGTCCCGCTACAATTTTGAAGAGGCCGATGTCCCTGCCCTGTCCCGCAACTTCGATAACTGGGAACAAGAGAGCCAGCGTCTGGTCGAAGCGGGCCTGGCTTTACCCGCCTATGAGCTGGTAATGAAGGCTTCCCACGCCTTTAATCTGCTGGATGCCCGCCACGCCATTTCCGTTACCGAACGACAGCGCTTTATTTTGCGCGTGCGCACCATGTCCCGCGCCGTCGCAGAGGCCTATTTTCAATCCCGACTGGCCAAGGGCTTTCCACTGGCACCTCCGGAACTGGCGGCAGAGGTGACCGCCATAGCACGGGGGCAAAACGCATGAGCAAGGACTTTCTGGTCGAAATCGGCACCGAGGAACTGCCCCCGAAATCGCTAAAACACCTGATGACCGCTTTTGCACTGGGTCTGGAGAGCCAACTCCGCGAGGCTAATCTGGAGCATTCGGCAATCAAGCCCTACGCCACCCCGCGCCGGCTGGCGGTGCTGGTATCCAGCCTCGCGCAACAGCAACCTGAACAATTCAGCGAAAAGCTGGGTCCCGCCGTGGCCGCTGCCTACGATGCCAATGGCAAACCCACCAAGGCCGCCGAGGGCTTTGCCCGGAGCTGTGGTGTCAGTATTGAAGAGCTCGAACAGGCAGAAAGCGACAAAGGCCCACGCCTGGCGTTTCGCAAGCGGGCAGCGGGCAAAGCCAGCGTCGAATTGCTACCCGCCATGGTCGAGCAGGCACTGGCGACGTTGCCCATCGATAAGCGGATGCGTTGGGGCGCCAGCAGGGCCGAGTTCGTGCGCCCCGTGCACTGGGTAATGATGATATATGGCGACACAGTGGTTGAAGGAAACATTCTGGGCATTACCGCCGGGCAATATTCCCGCGGCCATCGCTTTCATCATCCCGACGCCGTATTGATCGGACGGGCCAGTGCTTACGCGGAAATTTTGCACCAGCACCGGGTGATTGCCGACTTTGCCGAGCGTAGGGAGCTGATCCGAAACCGTATCGAAACTACCGCCAGTGACTTGAACGCTCAGGCGATCATTGATGAAGATTTGCTCGACGAAGTCACCGCCCTCAATGAATGGCCCGTGGTTCTAGCCGGCAACTTTGATAGCGACTTCCTCAAAGTCCCAGCGCCCGCCCTGATTTCTTCCATGAAGGAACACCAGAAGTATTTTCATCTGGTCGATACCAATGGCGCGCTTTTGCCGGCTTTCATCACTGTCGCCAACATCGACAGCTACCAGCCGGAGAAAATTATCGCCGGCAACGAGCGGGTAATTCGGCCGCGCCTGGCGGATGCTGCGTTCTTTTATAAAACCGATCTGAAGGTTACCCTGCAGGAACGACGTGAGCAGCTGCGCAATATCGTGTTCCAGAAAAAACTGGGCTCGGTGTTCGATAAAACGGAGCGGGTCGCAAAACTCGCGGCCTATCTCGCCCACTACCTTGAGGCCGATACAAAACTCTGTGAGCAGGCCGCGCAACTCAGCAAGTCCGACCTGGTCTCGGAAATGGTGCTGGAATTCCCTGATTTACAGGGCACCATGGGTGAGCACTATGCCCGCGCCGAGCAGCTGGAAGCCTCTGTCTGCCAGGCATTGCTGGAACAGTATCAGCCTCGCTTTAGCGGCGATGCGCTACCCACCAGCAAGACCGGCATCACCCTGGCCCTGGCTGACCGCCTGGATACCCTGGTGGGTATTTTCGCCATCGGGCAAATCCCCAGTGGCTCCAGCGACCCCTTCGCCCTGCGTCGCGCCAGCCTGGCCATATTGCGGATATTGGTCGAAAACAAACTGGATTTGGATCTGGCGGACGTCATTGACCAGGCGGCGAGCGGCTACAGTGTTGTTGCTATTAGTGAAGAGATCCGTAAGCAAGTATTCACTTACATCAATGAACGTTTCTATGCCTGGTTTGAAGACCAGGGAGTGGCCGTTTCCGCCGTCCAGGCGGTGATGGCGAAAAACCTCACTAACCCGGTCGATATCGTCGAGCGCATAGAAGCCGTGGCCAGTTTTATGACCCGTACGGAAGCGCCCACGCTGGCTGCGGCCAACAAACGGGTCGCCAATCTGCTGAGCAAACAGGAAGGTTCCAATACGGCGCACGTTGTTGACAGCACGTTATTTAGCGCGCCGGAGGAAACCCAGTTACACGAACAAATTAACACCTTGTCGTCGCGCTTCCACGGGCTGGTTAAGGACAGGAATTACGGGGAGGCGCTGGCTCTACTGGCTGGGCTGAAAGAGCCCGTCGATGCTTTCTTCGACAACGTCATGGTAATGGTTGAAGATGGGGCTGTCAGAGACAACCGGCTCGCCCTCCTGGCCCAGCTCCGGGGGCTATTTCTCGAAGTGGCGGATGTCTCGCTGATCACGACTGTCGGCTAATTGCTTCCATGAAGCTGATTATCCTGGATCGCGACGGGGTCATTAATTATGACTCCAATGAGTACATAAAAAGCGCCGAGGAATGGCGGCCCCTGCCCGGCAGCATCGAAGCCATCGCCAAGCTAAGTCAGGCCGGCTACGCGGTAGTGGTGGCCACCAATCAGTCTGGTCTTTCCCGCGGGCTGTTTGGACTGGATGAACTGGAAACCATGCACGAAAAATTGCGCAACCTGGTTGACGCCGCTGGCGGGCATATTGAGGGTATTTATTACTGTCCTCATCTGCCAGAGGAAGGTTGTGCCTGTCGTAAGCCTGCACCGGGGCTTTTACTGTCGATAGCAGAGGACTTTCAAACTGAGCTCGTGGGCGTACCTTTAATCGGGGATAGTTTGCGAGATCTCCAGGCAGGGCGAGAACTGGGTTGTCGCCTGATGCTGGTCCGAACCGGCAAGGGAAAAATCACGGAAGAAACATTGTCTCAACCGGAAAATCACGCCTATGCCGATGTCCTGGTCTACGACAACTTATCAGCCGCAGTGGCTGCTTTGCTCCAGGTTTGAGGACACTGGGTTATGAAAGTGCTGATGACCATTCGTTCCAGCCTTTTTTATTTGGGTTATCTGCCTCTGGTGGGGGTGTTCTCCGTGCTCGGATGTACTGTCGGCTTCGCGATGCCTTACCGCCTACGTCAACACTTTATCACCCTCGCCAATGCCCTTATTGTCCGCTGGTTGAACCTTAGTTGCGGCGTGCGCCTGCATGTGGAAGGCCTGGAAAACATCCCGGACGTCCCCTTCGTTGCGCTCAGCAACCATCAGTCCGCCTGGGAGACCTACTATTTACAGAGACTATTGCGCCCGGTTAGCACCATCCTTAAACAGGAACTACTACGCATCCCCCTGTTTGGCTGGGGCCTGGCCATGACCAAACCTATCGCCATCGACAGATCCAATCCACGTGCCGCACTACGCGAGATACTGAACCAGGGGAAGTTACGCCTGGAGGAAGGAAATAATGTCTTGATCTACCCTGAAGGCACTCGCATCGAGGCTGGGAAAATCGGCAATTACGGACGCAGTGGGGCGGCACTGGCAATAGCTGCAAAAGCCCCACTGGTGCCGATTGCCCACAACGCGGGCAAACACTGGCCGGCCCACCGCTTTTTAAAGCACCCGGGTACCATAAGAGTCGTTATCGGTACGCCAGTTTTACCGGAGAACTCAGGCATGGACAGTAAGGAGTTAACCGCCAGCATCAAAGCCTGGATAACATCGACGGTTTCAAACTTTCCTGCCTAGACACTGCTTAAAATTTTGATTTCCTGCTAGACTGGCCGCTTTGAAAGCATCTTCGCTGGTACGAGCTACAAGGAGTTGATAATGGCTGATAATGAATACACTGGGCCGGAACAACGCAGAGAGCAGCGCAGAAAAAACTCTGATCGTCGCGTCGAGATTCGTTTTGAGCTGGATAACGAGAACCGCAGAAAAAATAAAGGCCGACGCAGTGCTGATGGAGACATCTGGGATAAGCGAGAAGGCGACTAAGTAAGTGCTTACTTGCGCTAGATATCTAGATTCACAACAGCCAGGGCGTTATCTTCGATAAACTCTCGCCGTGGCTCCACATGATCTCCCATCAGGGTATTGAACATCTGATCCGCAGCAATCGCATCTTCCACAGTCACCCGTAGTAAACGTCGAGTTTCCGGGTTTATCGTTGTTTCCCACAGTTGTTCGGGGTTCATTTCGCCGAGACCTTTATAACGCTGGATATAGTACCCACGCCTGGATTCAGCCATTAGCCAGTCTATCGCTTGTTGCAAGCTATTAATTTCAAGGGTTTTTTCACCTCGTTTAATATACGCCCCAGACTCCAGCAAACCCGCGAGCCTTTCCCCCAAGCCCAGCATCGCGCTATATTCAGCCGAAGCGAAAAATTCATGGCCAAAACGGCTGACAGAAGGAACGCCATGAACAACCTGGTGAACCTCTGGAAGGAAATAGCCCCGCTCCTGATCCCGGGCAAGCTCCATGCGGCGCTGGCTGGTATCACCGTTGGCATTTGACAAAGCCTGATTTAAGGCATCACACCAGTCACGGACTACTTGTTGTTCGGTTAATTGCCCTGGTGACAAAGCGGGCAGGTCAATCATCAAACGCAAGACATCACCGGGATACGACCGTGTCAAACGATCTATCTTAGCCATCACCGAGCGGAATTCCGCCACTAACGAAGCCAGTGCTTCATCTGAAATCCCCGGTGCATCGGCATTTACGTGGAGGCTGGCGCCATCAAGCGCGGTGTGGGTCAGAAACTCGGTAAGTGCTTGATCATCCTTTAGATATTGCTCCTGTTTGCCTTTACTGATTTTGTAAAGGGGCGGCTGGGCAATGTAAATATGGCCGCCATCGACCAGCTCTCGCATCTGCCGGAAAAAGAAGGTCAGCAGCAAAGTACGGATATGAGAGCCATCCACATCCGCATCCGTCATGATAATGATCGTATGGTACCTTAGCTTCTCGATATTGAATTCCTGGACCCCAATACCGCAGCCTAGCGCCGTAATCAACGTGCCAACCTCCGCGCTGGACAGCATTTTGTCAAAGCGGGCTTTTTCAACGTTAAGAATCTTACCTTTCAAAGGCAGAATGGCCTGAGTCCGCCGGTCCCGACCTTGCTTGGCGGACCCACCGGCCGAATCACCCTCCACCAGGAATAGTTCAGACAGTGCGGGATCTTTTTCCTGACAATCGGCCAGCTTGCCTGGCAACCCGGCAATATCAAGGGCCCCCTTTCTTCGGGTCATCTCCCGAGCTTTGCGGGCAGCTTCCCTGGCCCGGGCCGCATCAAGCATTTTGCCAACGATGCTGCGTGCTTCCTGAGGGTTTTCCAATAAAAAGTCGCTAATCTGCTTGCCAACCTCCTGCTCAACAGCACTTTTTACCTCGGAACTCACTAACTTATCCTTAGTTTGAGATGAGAACTTGGGGTCGGGTACTTTTACAGAGATAATCGCCGTCAACCCCTCCCGGGCATCGTCACCGGTGGTGCTAACTTTCGCTTTCGTGGCCATACCCTCTTTCTCAATGTAGGTATTCAGAGAACGCGTCAGGGCGGAGCGAAATCCAGCCAAATGGGTACCACCATCTCGCTGGGGAATATTGTTGGTGTAACAGAATATATTCTCCTGAAAGCCATCGTTCCATTGCAGGGCTACTTCGACGCCCAGACCCTGACTCTCGGGGTTATCAAAATGGATGACTGTGTTAATCGGGTTTTTATTGTCATTGAGGTGCTCAACAAAAGCTTTCAGGCCCCCCTCATATTCGTATATATCCTCGCGCCCCGTACGCTTATCACTCAAGACAATACGCACACCGGAATTCAGGAAAGACAATTCACGTAAGCGGTTTGCAAGAATATCAAAATGGAAGTTGATGTCTGCGAAGGTATCGGGAGACGGCCAGAAATGCACATCCGTGCCTGATATATCCGTGGAACCCACCACGCTCAGGGGCGACTCTGGAACCCCATGATGATAGGTTTGCTCATGCACTTCGTTATTACGTCGAATAGTCAATACCAACTTTTCCGATAAAGCATTGACCACTGAAACGCCAACCCCATGGAGGCCACCAGATACTTTGTAGCTGTTTTCATCAAACTTTCCACCGGCATGGAGCACCGTCATAATGACCTCCGCTGCCGAAACACCCTCTTCGTGCATATCCGTGGGAATACCGCGGCCGTTATCAGAGACGGACACCGATTCGTCAGAATGAATGGTCACCAATATCTCGCTGCAATGCCCGGCCAGCGCTTCATCAACCGCGTTGTCCACCAGCTCAAAGACCATATGATGCAGGCCAGTGCCATCATCCGTATCACCGATGTACATACCCGGCCTTTTGCGGACCGCATCTAGGCCTTTCAGTACCTTGATGTCGGAAGAATCATATCCGTCTTTATCACTCATATTTCATACCCTTTATCTAACAGCATCAGCCAAAGGCTCTGCAGTAACCACACCTTGTTCCACGTGAAACACTGCCGGATCTTGATATATCCGCTCTGGCATTACACTCAATAAAGTATGCCGATCAGTTCCCGTTAAAAAGACCTGGTCGCGTTGATCTGCGAGGAACGCCAAGCAGCGCGACAGATTCATACGATCCAGTTCCGCCGCTAAATCATCGAGAAGGTAGATACAGTCCCGTCTCTTTATTTTTCGGAGAATACGCCCCTGAGCCAACTGCATTGCCAGCACCAGTAGCTTGATCTGTCCGCGAGACAGCACTTCTACCGCTGACCGACCACCACACTTAAGCTTCAAATCCGCTCGATGGGCTCCGACATTGGTGGTTTTGCTTTGCTTATCTCGCTGAAAACTGGCCTTCAGCTCGTCTCGAAGAGATGTTTTTTTTTGCCAACCAGGAAACAATTCTATTTCAAGGTCGACTTCTTCCCCGCTTAATGCCTTATATGCTGCTTGACACTCCGGCACAAACCGAGCGAAGTAAGACTCTCTATAGTCGGCGACCTGCTCGCTTAATTCCGCGAACTCCCTATCCCATACCTGTAATTGTTCACGGTCGATTTTACCACGACGCAGAAGGTTATTGCGCTGTTTCAAGACTCGCTGATGCTTACGCCAAAGCTCCCTAGGCGCTTGTTCCACGTGAAACACTCCCCAGTCCAGAAAGCGCCGCCGATCCCCGGGGCTGCCGTCAACCAGAGCAAAAGTGTCGCTGTTAACCACTAAGGTCGGAAGCTTTTCAGCCAAGAGAGAAGCGGTATAGACCTGCTGTCCAGCTATCTTAAACTGAAACTCTCCACTGCCCGAGCGCCTGACACCTATGGGCGTTTCATTGCAGCTCTGCCCTTCAGGCCCGTCATTCAATACCGCGAACACCAGGCATTCTGGGCTCTCGGTATTAATCACTGACCTTAGCCGGGGGCTGCGAAATGAACGACCCCGGCCCAACAAATAAATTGCCTCCAGCAAACTGGTTTTTCCGCTGCCATTGCGGCCATAGATGATGTTTATTGAGGGTGAGGGACTCAGTGCCGCTTGCTTGATATTGCGTATGCCCCGCACATTGATCTTGCTAAGGTGCATAAGTTGCTGAAATCAGCCCGTTAATGGCGTCTTATTACTCATAAGCGCATGGGCATAATCACATAAACAGAGTCCTTATCCCCCTCACCTTCCAGCAACGCGCTACTGTTGGCGCCCGAAAGGGTGAAACTGA
This sequence comes from Porticoccaceae bacterium, assembly GCA_003448675.1. Lineage (GTDB taxonomy): Bacteria > Pseudomonadota > Gammaproteobacteria > Pseudomonadales > Porticoccaceae > HB2-32-21. Next base: position 12,480 of record DLXZ01000067.1, on the reverse strand, counting down.
CGGTTTCACTACTAAGGGTATTCAGCACATCAAGAATATAGTTAACATTAAAACCAATCTCGAATGGCTCACCCGCATAGTCAACTTCTACTTCTTCCTGAGCTTCTTCCTGTTCAGGGTTGGTCGCGGACATGGTCAATAGGTTATCCGTCAAAGCCAGACGGACACCGCGATACTTCTCATTGGACAAAATGGCGGTTCTACCGAAGGCCTGTTTCAAGCCCTCCACCTCACCAACAATTTTGAGGCTACCATCCTTTGGCAAAACCCTGTCGTAATCTGGGTAAGCACCATCAACAAGCTTGGAGGTGAAAACAAAACCCTCGCCCTTAACTCGAATATGGTTATCACCCAAGCTTATGACAACCTGTCCCTGATCTCCAAGCAAGCGTGATAACTCAACAACACCTTTGCGTGGCAGAATAGACTGCGTTTTGTCCGCTTGACCAACAGGCGCTTCAAGGGTGGTCATGGCTAGACGATGACCGTCGGTGGCAACCGCCCTTAACTGCCCCTTACTGGCCTCCCACAACATACCATTCAGGTAATACCTGACGTCTTGGTGGGCCATGGCAAACGCCGTTTTGTCGATTAGATATTTTATTTGTTCCGAGGGGCATTCAAGCTCCAGGTTGCCGCTACCGCTATCAACGCTGGGGAACTCGTTTGCTGGCATGGTTGCCAGGGTAAACCTGCTGCGGCCACTCGAAATAGTGGCTCGCTGATTGTCAGTGGAAAAGTTAAGCTGGGCTTCATCGGGCAGTGAGCGGCAAATATCCAGTAATTTTCGTGCTGGCACCGTTGTTTCACCTGCAACCAGGCCCGAGTCACTCAACGTCTCCTGGCTGAGGATCTCAACCTCCAGATCCGTACCCGTAATAGCGAGGCGGTTATCTTCAAGTTTGACCAGCACATTGGAAAGAACCGGCAGCGTTTGGCGCCGCTCAACTACGCCAACAACAAGCTGTAATTGCCTCAACAGGGTTTCTTTATCAACCGTAAACTTCATCTTGAATCTCTAAAAATAACATCTTTGTTGAAAGTGGGCGCTTACTATTAGCTTTTTAATGCTCGTGTTAGCTTTTTAATATCTTCCCGAATTTCAGTGTTTGTCGCCTGTAATTCCTCTATCTTACGGCAGGCATGGAGGACCGTCGTGTGATCCCTGCCACCAAAAGCATCACCAATCTCTGGCAGGCTATGGTCGGTCATTTCCTTGGCCAATGCCATGGCTACTTGTCGAGGGCGTGCTATGGAACGGCTACGCTTTTTTGACAGCATGTCAGATATTTTCAGCTTGTAATAATCCGCTGCTACCCGCTGAATATTGTCAATGGTGATTAACTTGTTCTGCAGCGCCAAGAGATCCTTAAGAGACTCTCTCACCAAGTCAATATCAATGGGCTGACCAGTAAAGCGAGCACCAGCTATAACGCGCTTTAGCGCGCCTTCCAGCTCGCGCACATTGGAACTCACCCGTTGAGCAATAAAAAACGCCGATTCGTGGGGCAGGTCAATGTCGGCCTGGTGGGCCTTTTCAATCAAAATTGCTACCCTGGTCTCCAGATCCGGCGCATCAACCTCCACCGTTAGGCCCCAGCTGAATCGTGATTTTAACCGCTCCTCGACATCAGTTATAGCTTTTGGGTAACGATCACAGGTAAGGATCATCTGGTGGCCGCCTTCCAATAGGGCATTGAAGGTGTGAAAAAATTCTTCCTGGCTTCGGTCTTTTTTGGCAAAAAACTGGATATCATCGATAAGCAAGGCATCTACTGAACGATAGAACCTTTTAAAGTCATTAATCGCGTTAAGTTGCAGAGCTTTCACCATATCCGCGACAAAACGCTCCGAGTGCAGATAAACAATTTTCGCATCAGGTTTACGTTCCCGAAGTGCATTACCCACGGCATGCATAAGATGGGTTTTACCCAGGCCAACACCACCATAGATAAACAGAGGGTTATAAGCACCTCCTGGGTTTTGAGCCACCTGTTGGGCAGCGGCCCGAGCCATCTGGTTGGATTTGCCCTCGATAAAATTATCAAAGCGAAAGTACGGGTTGAGGCGCCCTTCGTGATCTACCACATTCCGGCCCGTACTGGGCCGAGCAAGGTTTGCTACAGGGCTTTCCCCGTTTAACTTTCTCTCGGGCTGGACTTGTATCCCGTTGGTTTTTGCATGCTCAAAACCCAAAGACCGGGGAGTCAGTTCACCTTCTTGAACCTGGCCGTTGGTTTCCGCCTGTACTGTCGATTCAATCGACGGGTTAGTAGCCGGCCTTGTGACATGATCGGGATGAACATTATTCTGGCATTCCCTAGTAAACACGGGTGCCCTGTCTGTGATCATGGCGACCAATTCAATATCATTCGGTTGCGCGCCAAACTGATTGAAAAGCTCATCTATTCTGCTGAGAAATTTATCTTCAACCCAATCCATGACAAATTGATTAGGCGCCCGCAAACAAACGTTTCGGGTATCTGCATCATAGGCACACTGGAGTGGTTTTATCCATGTGTTGAACTGTTGCGAGGGCAGCTCTTCTTGAAGCTGGCTTAAACAAAGTTGCCAGATATTTGAAGACAAACTTAACTCCTTGTTGAGCGACAAATGTTGTTGTGAGCGCCATTATTATTATGTCACGCCCGCGTATAAATCATCCGGCCAGTCTATAAGGTTCGCAGTAGCTTATCCACATATTTCTAAATTTTTTTTGAACCCGAACAAAAAAATATAATCGTTATTTTTCAGCTAGTTACAGCTTAAACTGCCCAACATATTACCCACAGAAAACCGAACCCAACTGAACATTATTTAACCAACCCTGTTGGGAAGCTGTGGGTAACTTATTAGTATCTGGTGAGTTTACAGTGACTATTAGCGCGGGTAAGTGATCAGTCGCCTTTTTATGATATGGAGCTTCTGTAGAATAGTTTTTGCCTTCCTTCTCGCTATTTACCGATACAAAAACCGGCAAATATTTCTCCCAAAAGATCATCACTCGTCACCGCACCAGTTATGGCCCCAAGTTGTTGTTGTGCCTGTCGTAAATCCTCCGCCGCCAGCTCGCTTCCACTGTTACTTAGAGCAAGCTGATCCCGAGCGGCAAACAAGCTCTGGTGGGCTTTTTCCAATGCTTCAACATGCCGCCTTCTCGCGGTATAAACACCCTGCCCATCACCGTGATTGTTACCAAGGCTTTCAATACAGCCTCGCAGAACCCCTAAACCCTGGCCACTCAATGCAGATACCGGAATACATTGAGGATAATCTGGCTCAATCTCGAGTTCCCAGTCTACCAAGTCAATTTTGTTGACAACCACTACCAACTCCTTCCGCCCCTGAAGCTCTGGATAGCTTTTGATTAGGCTAGCAATGGA
>DLXZ01000067.1:0-8818 GCA_003448675.1 Porticoccaceae bacterium | reverse complement strand
TCTACTTCCCAAAGTGCTGGCATCAACCACCCAAAAAACCTTATCCGCTTCAGCAATTTGTTGCCGGGCTCGTTCAATACCCAGTTTTTCAACCGGGTCATCGCTATTCCGTAGACCAGCGGTGTCCACCAGCTGGACCGGAAGCCCCCCGACATTTATATCCTCTTTAATAATATCTCGCGTTGTCCCCGGCACATCGGTGACTATCGCCCGTTCCACCCCTGCCAGGGCATTGAGCAAACTCGACTTGCCAGCATTAGGCTCTCCGGCGATAACAATATTCAAACCTTCCTTTAGCAACACACCCTGGTGTGTTGCCGCCAGTAGCTCATCGAAACTATTGATCAACGCCGCCAATTCTTCATGGATTTGGCTATTGGCCAGGAAATCTATTTCTTCCTCGGGAAAATCAATGGCAGCCTCGATAAAGACTCTAAGTCGAGTGAGCTCATCAACTAGCGCATATACTTTTTTGGAAAATTCCCCCTTCAACGCCCGCAATGCGCCTTTTGCAGCTTGCGCGGTTCCCGCATCAATGAGATCCGCCACGGCTTCGGCCTGCGCCAAATCCAGTTTGTTGTTCAGAAATGCCCGCTCACTGAATTCTCCGGGTCTTGCCAACCGCGCGCCCAGATGTATGCAGCGCTGCAATAGCTGATCCAGCACCACGGGGCTTCCATGGGCCTGAAGTTCCAGAATATCCTCGCCAGTATAGGAACCGGGCCCAGGAAAATACAGGGCAATACCCTGATCAATATCGGCACCACCGGCATCCCTGAAGCCACAAAAAACCGCCTGTCGCGGTGGAGGACTTAAACCCAGGATCTCATCAAAAAACACCTTTAAATCTTTGCCACTGGCACGGACTATGCCCACACCACCCCGGCCGGGTGGCGTGATTATCGCAACGATAGTGTCTGTGTGGTTTGTGTACACAGGTCAAGATTGCCCGCGTGTTAATAAGCTGCAATCAACCCGTTCAGGGCTCGCTTTCAATACGACGGGTTATTATCCATTGCTGCGCGATGGAAAGGATACTGTTGACTGTCCAGTACAAAACAAGGCCTGCAGGGAAGAACATAAAGAAAAAGCTAAAGGCCACGGGCATGATTTTCATTACTTTGGCCTGCATGGGGTCTGGCGGCGCCGGCTGTAGCGTTTGCAGCACATACATGCTGATACCATTTAAGACCGGCAACACATAAAACGGGTCTTTTACAGACAAATCCGTGATCCATAATATCCACGGCGAATGGCGCAACTCTACACTCTCGTTCAGTACCCAATAAAGGGCAATAAACACGGGCATCTGGATCAGCATCGGCAGACAGCCACCTACCGGATTAACCTTTTCCCGTTTGTAGAGATTCATGGTTTCCTGGGACATTTTTTGCCGATCATCCCCATAGAGTTCTTTCAAGCGCAACATCTCCGGTTGCAGCTTTCTCATTCTCGCCATGGATCGGTAACTGGCAGCGGACAAGGGGTAGAAAATCCCTTTGACAACGACGGTTAGCATAACGATCGACCAGCCCCAGTTATTGAGGATCTGATTAATCAGATCCAAACCCCAGAAAAGTGGCTTGGCTACCCACCACAGCCAACCGTAGTCGATTGTCAGATCCAGATGCTCTGATATATCCGCGAGCCTTTGCTGATTCTTAGGCCCCACATAAAAATCAGCCTGTAAGGACCCACTTTGTCCCGGCGCCACTTCCACAAGTGGCCCAGTGAAGCCAGCGGTATACAAACTCTTGCTGCCCAACCGACGCAGCTGATAGTGGTTCCTGTCTTCCTTTCCTGGAACCCAAGCGCTGACAAAGTAATGCTGCACCATGGCCACCCAACCGCCGAGCTTTTCTGTTTTAAAAGCGGCTTCGTCGAGGTCCTCGAAATCCAGTTTTTTATAGTTCGTTTCTTCGGTATTAACAGCCATCCCCAGGTAAGGCCGCGGCCCCATGGCATTTGCGGTATTCGGATCGGACGTATCACGCTTTACCTGACCAAAAAGATAAGCCTGCCAGGGGTTATCTGACAGATTTTGGACCTCATACCGAACACCAATAAGGTACTCACCGGGATAAAAGACGTAATGCTTGAAGATTTTTGCACCGGGCTGATCAAGCTCCAGCGTTACTATCAACTCTTCTTGCTCTTGCTCTAGCTTATACTCTGTCTGCCTGGTTCGAAAAACCGGGCGCTGGCCCTTGCGATCCGTACCATTTGGCCCGATCAAACCACTTTGAGCCACATAAGTATGTGAGCGTGTGCGATTCAAGATCACATAGGGCTTGCCATCATTGCTCTGTTCGGACAAATGCTTTCGCAAAGCCGCCCGAACAATATCACCACCCACTGTATCAATGGTTAAATCAAGAACATCCGTTTGCACCTGAACCAGTCTACCCCCATTGATTTTGCTCTCGGGTAAAGCGGTTTCCCTGACCGGGCTTACCTCGGGAATCTCCGAATCCATGCTGGGATCTCCCGACGGGCTGTTTAAAACACCGGGCTCCTCTGGCACGAAAACGCTTTCTTCCATCGGATTAGTGCTAACTGGGGACGTCGCTTCCTTGAACTCATTCCATTGAATAAATAGATACCCAAAGACCAACACGATTGCGGCTATAAGGCTACTGCGCTGCCAATCCATCATTTATCAACCTGTTTTAGAGTCGCTGAGGGTTCGGGCACCGGATCATACCCACCGGGGTGAAAGGGGTGACACTTTCCAAGGCGCCTGGCAGTAAAAAATAAGCCTTTGACAGCTCCATGCCGTTGTAGACTATCAACCGCATATTGGGAGCAACTGGGATAAAACCGGCAATGCCGCCCCAGAAGTGGACTGACGCAGTACTGGTATGCCTTGATTACCCTTGTTAACAATCCAGTTATCATGATTCAGTTCTACCAGTATTTTTAACTTCTTCCTGTAGCTTGATCCAAGCTTTCGGTAACTGCGTGTATAACTGACTGGCGGAAATATTGAGGCCGGATCGAGCCAGGAAGATCACGTCGACGGGCGGTAATTGCGTCCAATGTCGACGAAAAGACTCTCTGACCAGACGCTTAATTTGGTTTCGGGCTACAGCGGTAGGCACCTTCTTCTTACCTATCACCAGGCCCAGGCGGGCACCAGACCCGCTATTAGGTCTAACCAGTATCAGATAATTTTTATGTGATATCCGGTAACAGGCTTCATCGAAAACCCGCTGAAAAGAGGCCTGATCAAGCATCCTTTTATCCCGGCCAAAGGACTGCCCGGACATACTGGAAAACAGGTATTAGTTTGCTTGAGCAAGCAATACCCTTCATGCAGCCAGGCGTTTACGGCCCTTGGCCCGTCTGCGGTTAATCACCTGACGGCCATTTTTCGTCGCCATTCTCGAACGAAAACCGTGTGTGCGCTTGCGTTTTAAGACACTGGGCTGAAATGTTCTTTTCATGATCAGAATCCAAAGAGTTTCTCTATCATCGGTACCGGATAAACACGTTTACTGTTGATCGGGCAGGGGGCGGGCGATTCTAAAGAAAAAGCCACTGACTCGCAATCAAACTCCCCCAAAAAAATGACCCACAGGTTACTCAACCCAATAACAACAGGATTATCACATTCTGTTGTTATTAAAAAAACCGGTGGACAAACCCTGAGCAAGTCATTAACAAGTGTAACTACTATCCACAGGCTCCCTGGCAGGTTGTTTTCATTGGGTAAGAATCCGAACCTTTCCTACACCTGCTAACCACCTTCCTCACAGCCTAACCCTAACCATAAAAGTATATACTTCAAGGTCTTAAGTAACATTTACACTGGTTTAACGTGCCTTAATAACAATATCTATTCTAACTATACTAATCATATATCTAATAATTTTAAGTGAATTGCTATAGGAAAATCGGGGTGTTCTAAAGCACAACTAATCCTGAGCTTAGAGTCAGCGTTTCGCTTATAATGCCCGCTGCCATACACTCAGTAACCTTCCTGATTATGCGTTTCCCAGACAGATTTGATGTCATTGTCATTGGTGGCGGCCATGCTGGTACCGAAGCCTGCCTCGCTGCTGCTCGAATGGGTAGCCGCACACTGCTGCTCACCCACAATATCGATACTCTCGGCCAGATGTCCTGCAATCCCGCTATTGGAGGGATCGGTAAAAGTCATCTCGTGAAGGAGATAGATGCATTGGGCGGGCTTATGGCCAGAGCCACGGATCAGGCGGGTATCCAGTTTCGCGTGCTCAACGCCAGGAAAGGTCCCGCGGTAAGGGCAACGAGGGCTCAAGCTGATCGGGTTCTATATAAACAAGCGGTGCGAGCGGTACTCGAAGCACACGAAAACCTGACTATTTTTCAACAGGCCGCCGCTGATTTCCTGTTTGACAACGGCCGGCTGGCCGGTGTGGTTACCGAAGCCGGTATCGAGTTTGCTTCAAAAACGGTTGTATTGACTGCCGGCACCTTCCTGGCGGGCAAAATTCATATCGGGATGGAGAATCACGCTGGTGGCCGAGCGGGTGATCCCCCGTCCTCTAAGCTGGCAGCCAGGCTGAGGGAATTGCCTGTACGCGTGGATAGGCTGAAAACCGGCACGCCGCCGCGAATCGACGCCCGCTCCGTGGATTTCAGTGAACTGAAGGAGCAATACGGCGATGAGCCGCGACCTGTCATGTCATTTACTGGCAGTATCGAGCAACATCCTCGCCAAACCTGTTGCTGGATTACGCATACCAATGAGCAGACTCATCGGATTATCCAGGACGGCATGGACCGTTCCCCCTTGTTTACGGGTGTTATAGATGGGGTCGGTCCGCGTTATTGCCCTTCTATCGAGGACAAAGTGGTGCGTTTTGCAGATAAATCATCTCATCAGATATTTATCGAACCAGAAAGCCTGTCGTCCTCTGAGTTGTACCCCAATGGCATATCAACCAGTTTGCCCTTTGATGTTCAATTGCAATTGGTTCGATCCATCAAGGGTTTCGAGAAAGCTCATATCACCCGTCCCGGATACGCCATAGAGTATGACTTTTTCAATCCCCAGGATCTGAAATACAGCTTGGAAACCCGGTGTATCGAAGGCTTGTTCTTTGCAGGCCAGATCAATGGCACCACGGGTTACGAAGAAGCTGCCGCCCAGGGGCTATTGGCGGGAATAAACGCTTCTTTGCGGGTTCAGGAGCGGGATTCCTGGTGTCCCCGCCGCGATCAGGCTTACGTGGGCGTGCTGGTGGATGATCTGATTACCCAGGGTACCCGAGAACCCTATCGCATGTTTACCAGCAGAGCTGAGTACCGCTTGTTGCTGAGAGAAGACAACGCCGATATTCGTCTGACCGAGACAGGTCGCGAGCTAGGCCTGGTGAAAGACGATCAGTGGCGGGTGTTTAATGAGAAACTGGAAGCTGTAGAGCGGGAAAAACAACGTTTGTCTTCCACCTGGATTCAGGTTGGCAGTGCAGCGGCTGGAAGGCTGGAAAGTCGGTCGGGTATCAAACTGAGTCGAGAGTACAACCTGGCAGATCTCCTTAAGCGCCCGGAAGTCAGCTACGACATGCTTGTTGAATCGATCCAGTCAGGTGGGGTCGAGCCCGAAGTCGCTTTTCAGCTTGAAGTCGACGCTCGCTATGCCGGTTATATCGCTCGTCAAAGTGAAGAAATCGAGCGGATTCGCCGCCATGAACTGACCCCAATCCCCGAAGATATCAGCTATGAGAAGGTCAGGGGGTTATCCAATGAGGTGTGCCAAAAACTCAGTGACGCCAGACCCGAAACGCTAGCTCGGGCAGCGCGTATACCCGGTGTCACGCCAGCTGCTATATCGCTATTGCTGGTGTATTTAAAAAAACAAAGCATCATGAAGGAAAATATTGCCTGATCACCGCGGATCCTGTGTGAATTCAACGGCACAAAACCAAAGCAAGGTCTTGTTGGAGTCGGGGCTAGAGGAGCTTGGGCTTACTTGTTCTTCTGCTCAGCAGGACCAATTGCTAGCGTATCTGGATTTACTCAAGCGCTGGAATAAAACCTACAACCTGACTTCAATCAGGGATTCCCGGTCGATGTTGACGCGGCACCTTCTCGATAGTCTGGCAATAGCTTCTTACCTGGATGGCAGCCGGTTTATCGATGTGGGTGCTGGTGCGGGGCTACCCGGTGTTCCATTGGCGATTACCTGCCCGGAACGTACCTTCGATTTACTCGATAGCAATGGAAAGAAAACCCGCTTTCTTTTTCAGGTTCGTATCGAGTTGGGACTGTCGAACATACTTGAGCTTAACAAGCGGGTAGAAAACTATCATCCTGTCGATGCCTACGACGGTATACTGAGCCGGGGTTTTGCCGGGTTATCCGCTATGATTCACCAAACAAGACACGCGCTTCGCGACGGCGGACGTTTTTACGCAATGAAAGGAAAATTTTCTACCAGGGAAATATCGGCTTTGCCAGAGGGTTTTGAGCTGGAAGCAGTGGAGAAACTGGTTATTCCGGGTCTTGATGAAGATCGCCATCTGATAATCATTCAGAGGAAATAAGGGCAAATTGTTGACACCCACCTACGCTATAGCCAATCAGAAAGGCGGTGTTGGGAAAACCACCACCAGCGTCAATCTGTCAGCTTCGCTGGCCCACCTGGGCAAGCGGGTGTTGTTGGTTGATATGGATCCCCAGGGTAACGCCACTACCGGTAGTGGCGTGGAAAAAAATGAACTCTCGATAAGCGTATGTGACGTACTGACTGGTGAACGTACGATTAAGGAGGCCATTATTAGTGGGCTACCTGCTGGTTACGATGTATTACCAGCCAATGGGGATTTAACCGCGGCGGAGGTTTACCTTCTTAACCGCAATGGCGGTGAAAAAAAGCTAAAGGAGGCTTTCAATGGCTTGGATGATCACTATGATGTCATCATTATCGATTGTCCACCGGCTTTGAATATGCTGACAGTCAACAGCCTTGCCGCCAGTGATAACGTGATTATCCCAATGCAATGCGAGTATTACGCCCTGGAAGGATTATCCGCCTTGGTGGGCACAATTTCCGAAATAGCCAATACCTTAAATCGTAAACTCCGTATTGAGGGCATTCTGCGCACCATGTATGACCCCAGAAATACCTTGACCAATGAAGTGTCCAACCAGCTGCATGAGCATTTTGGTAAGCGGGTTTATCAGACGGCGATTCCGCGTAATGTTCGACTCGCCGAGGCGCCAAGTTTTGGCAAACCGGTGCTGCTACATGATCGCTATTCGAAGGGAGCTACTGCTTATCTTGGTATGGCTGAGGAATTAATCCGGCGAACCAATGAAAGAATTCCTTCACCACACTGAGACGAACAGAGCAAAAGAACCTGTCAGATGGGAAGAATGATATGAATACCAAAAGGAAAGGTCTCGGTAAAGGTCTGGGGGCCCTATTGGGGGCTAGCGAAACCGGAGAGCCTGCGGTTCCGGATTTACCCGCAACAGAATCGGCCGATGAATTAGCCTCTGACAAGCAATCACTTAGAGAGATCCCGGTAGAGTATCTGGTCAGAGGGCGTTATCAACCGCGCCGGGATATGGACCAGGAGGTTCTCCAGGAGTTGGCGGACTCCATCCGGGAACACGGAATTATGCAACCGGTCATCGTTCGGCAGCTGGATCGGAACAGCTACGAGATCGTTGCCGGTGAGCGGCGCTGGCGAGCGGCGCAGCTGGCTGGTCTGGCTACGGTACCCGTTGTGGTGCGAGAGCTTAGCGATCGGGACACCTTGGCGATGGCGTTGATAGAAAATATCCAGCGCGAAGATCTTAACGTCATGGAAGAAGCCAAGGCATTGGCGCGTTTACAGGAAGAGTTTGGGTTTACCCAGGAGCAGGTGGCCAAATCCGTGGGTAAATCGCGTTCAGCAGTGGCTAATCTGATGCGCCTCAACGGTCTGCAGCCGGATGTCATTATCCTGCTAGAGCGCGGTGATCTGGAAATGGGGCATGGTCGAGCGTTGCTGGCACTGAGTGATCGTCAACAGGTGGAGACAGCGCGCATGATTGCCGGCAAGGGGTTGTCGGTGAGAGATACCGAAGCGCTGGTGCGCAAAACCCTCAACTACAAGCAATCCCCTGAGTCGGTAACGAGGCAAGACCCTGACATTGCCCATTTGGAGCAGAAAGTATCAGAGTTGCTGGGCGCTGGTGTAAAAATAAGCCATCGTAGTGATGGTAAGGGTAAGCTCACTATAAATTACAATAGCTCCGAAGAGCTCGAAGGCATTTTGGCGCACATTAAGTAAGCGCTGGAGAGAGTTTAATACCCTGAAAATGAGAGGTTAGGACGTTTGTTCTACCGAGCGATTAAAATTGGGGCAAAAGCCCGCGTTGCTCTGGTTGATTCGGGGTATCAACCTGACTATAATTCGCGGCGCTTGAGATCGCCCACTGGTGCTGGGATGCTACTGAGTCAGCACGACCAAGGCTTAAAGAAGGGCTGATGGGCAGCTCGCTCATGAACAGAGAGGCTTTCAAGGAAGCTGCGTTTAATATGGGCGAGCATCTAAACACTCGGCAACTGACGTTAAAGGTAGGCCTGCTTCAAAGCCTGTTGTTGACGTTAGCGGGCTTGGTGTTTTTTTTGAATCAGTCTCAAATGGCAATGGCCGCTCTTGCTGGTACAGCAATCGGTTTATTGGGAACCAGCGCTTTTGCTCTGGTTACCCTGTCTACTGGCAAGGAATCGTCGGCTGGCAGGATAGTGTTTAACGCCTATATAGCCCAGGCCAGCAAATATATGTTCATATTTGCTGGCCTGGTTAAAGCGTACACCAGGCCTCGCCCCAGGCCA
>DLXZ01000103.1:22328-23595 GCA_003448675.1 Porticoccaceae bacterium | reverse complement strand
GCTGGCGCAAACGAATACACTCATCCACGCCTGCCGCTTCGATATTGAGGCTGGCCGCCTCGATGGCACGCTCATGGTGGTCGTAACCGACAAACAGGGGCAGGTCACCGGCCAGGCCCTGCTCCCGGCGGGTTTTAGCTTCATCCAGCAATTGCCGCCAGAGTTCGGGCCGATGCCCGTGCCAGTGTTCAAAGCCGTGCTTCAGTCGGCCCAGGCCAGGGGCAACATCCGCCGACATCATGGCCGCCTCAATGAGTAAGGTGCCGCTGCCGCACATAGGGTCAACCAACGCGGCATAGGATGGATCAGGCCAACCGGCACGCATCAACAAGGCCGCAGCCAGGTTTTCCTTCAGGGGAGCAACCGTGCCTCGCTGGCGATACTGGCGCTGGTGCAGGCTTTCACCGGAAAAATCCAGACTCAGCACCACACGCTCACGATGCAGGCGCGCATTCAGTCGAATATCCGGCCAATCGGCCTGAACATCGGGCCGACGACCATCGCGCGCCCGAAAATAATCCACCACCGCATCCTTGACCCGCTGGGCGCCGTAGCGGGTGTGATCGATACCCGCGCCAGTGCCGCTGAAATCGACGATAAATGAGTTGTCCGCCGTGAAATGCTGGCCCCAATCGATGCTGTAGGCCCCCTGATACAGATCCTCGGGGCTTTTCACCGAAAAAGTCCGCAGAGGCATTAGCACCCGACTGGCCAGGCGCGACCAAAGACAAATCCGATAGGCCGCTTCCAGGTCATCCCGGCAGGCCACGCCGCCATTTTTTTCCTGCACGCCAACCACGCCCAGCGCTTTCAGTTCATTGGCAAGAAGACCCTGTATCCCCCTGCCGCAACTGATAAACCATTGTCGCGCCGCTGCCTCACTCATACTGATTGATTACCCATTTGCATTACCAGACGAAAGCTTAGACCAATTAAATTGTCGACAGCCTGCCGCCGATCTGTTGCACTTTAACCCGTGCGTGTCACGAAAGTGTAACGCGCCTCTTATTTGAAACTGACTGTATCAAAGGACAGTCATTTGAAACTTTTATTTGCAAGAGCTGACAGGAAAAGCAGTTACTGAAAAAATCGCTACCAAAATATTCCGAAAAAACTCATTGAAAAACAGTCATTGAAATAACGGGCGGAGCTTTCTCTATGAAAAGACAAAAAAGGAATCCCCATCAACGCGCTTTCAGTAAAGGTTATCTCTCCGGCTATCAGGGCCGTTCCTGGGATGCCTGTCCAGGGCCACGCCCGTCGCAGA
>DLXZ01000103.1:22042-22307 GCA_003448675.1 Porticoccaceae bacterium | reverse complement strand
TGTCCCTATCAGGGCGCATCGCCTCACGCCAATCAATGGCAAAAGGGCTGGCAGGAAGGTCACGACGACAACTGCGACGGCATCTCGCCACTGGCCAGTCAGCAAAAGATTATGGCCCTGCGCTAGTCTCTGCTTTCAATAAACAATTGGGGTGAATAGCACCCTCCCGTCACGGGCTTAAACCGTGACTGCGACGGGCGTGGCCCTGGCCCCGTTCAAAGCCACTATTCACCATGCAAAACTCCCTTACCCGAGGCCGGTCGCT
>DLXZ01000103.1:21421-21848 GCA_003448675.1 Porticoccaceae bacterium | reverse complement strand
GGCTCATCTCCCCAAGAAGGCGCGGGCCGTGGTAGATAAAACCCGTGTAAACCTGCACCAGGCTGGCGCCGGCCGTCAGTTTGTCCGCGGCGTCCTGGCCGCTGCAAATGCCGCCAACACCAATAATGGGCAGGGCGCCATCCAGAGCGCGGGCCAGCTCGGCAACCACCATCGTTGCTCTTTCGGTAAGAGGCCTACCGCTCAAACCACCCTGCTCAAGGCCAAAACGATGGCCTGACACCGCATCCCGCGCCAAAGTGGTATTGGTGGCGATAACCCCGTCTATCTGCTTGGCCACTAACACACCGGCAAGCTCCGCCAGGGCCTGGCCCGACTGATCGGGGGATACTTTGACCGCCAAGGGGACATATTTGCCGTATTGGTCCGCCAGCTTGTGTTGCCTGATTTTCAGGCTATTGAGCAATTG
>DLXZ01000103.1:20266-21191 GCA_003448675.1 Porticoccaceae bacterium | reverse complement strand
CTCCCGTAGCCCCGGCGTATTGGGGGAGCTGATATTGACGGTAATGTAGTCGGCATGGGCATAGACCTTGTCCATGCACAAGAGGTAATCATCGACGGCCCTGGCCACCGGGGTATCCAAGTTCTTACCAATATTAACGCCCAGCACGCCCTTGTAGCGACGCTCCCTGACCTGGGCCACCAGGTGGTCCACACCCAGATTGTTAAAACCCATACGATTAATAATGGCCTCATGCTCGGGCAGACGAAACAATCGCGGTTTCTGATTACCCGGCTGGGGCCGTGGCGTAACGCTGCCGATTTCGACAAACCCGAAACCCAGGGCGCCCAGGCTATTGAAATAGTCACCGTTTTTGTCAAGCCCCGCAGCCAGACCAAAGGGGTTGGCAAAATTCAGGCCCATGACGCGGGTGGGCTGCGGCGGAATATCGGTAACGAACGCGCGCAGTAAACCCAGGCGCTCGGCCATGGCGATGCTACTCAGGGCCAGATGGTGGGAAGCCTCGGGCGGTAGTTGAAACAGTGCGGCACGCGCAAGGCGGTACATGATAGCTCCGGTAACAGGACGATAAGCATGGCAGCGGGCGGCAAGGATAATTGAAGGCTTGAATCAAGTCACGTCGGGGCTTACCGGGGAACCCCATCGATGCGGTGGCGTCCTAGTTTTGTCGCGCCACACAGTTATAATCTCCGCCGTCAACAAACAGCCAGTCCACCCACCAGGCCCATGGCGGCGCCGTTAAGTCAGCAGGCGGGTGGATCAACGCAGTACAGGAATCCAATCCAAACGATGAATGACAGCAATCATTTTGCAGCCATCCAGTCACTCCTAAACTATCTCGACCATTGCGTCGTCGGCCAGCAGGCCCTCTCGCGGCGCCTGGTCACTGCCTTGCTCGCGGACGGCCACCTGCTGGTCGAGGGCG
>DLXZ01000103.1:17164-20054 GCA_003448675.1 Porticoccaceae bacterium | reverse complement strand
TGCTGGTCGAGGGCGCACCGGGCCTGGCCAAAACCCGGGCTATCAATACCCTGGCAAAAGGCATGGAAGGCGATTTCCAGCGCATTCAGTTCACCCCGGACCTGCTGCCCGCCGATATCACCGGCAGCGATATCTACCGCCCGGAGCAGGGTAACTTTGAGTTTCAGGCTGGTCCCGTTTTCCACAATCTCATACTGGCCGACGAGATCAACCGAGCACCAGCGAAGGTTCAATCGGCCCTGCTGGAAGCCATGGCCGAACGACAGATCAGCATCGGTAATCGGAGCTATCCGCTGCCGGACCTATTTCTGGTAATGGCCACACAAAATCCCATCGAGCAGGAAGGCACCTACCCCCTGCCCGAAGCCCAGCTGGATCGTTTCCTCATGCATGTCAGCGTCGACTACCCCGACGCCGTCGCCGAGCGACAGATTCTGCAACTGGCCCGGGAAGACGCCTCGGGCACGGTTTCCGCCGAGCCACCAGTCGTCGATCAGGCAACAATTATGGCGGCTCGTCGGGAAGTCCTTGCAGTCTATATGGCGGATAAAATCGAGGAATATATTGTGCAACTGATACAGGCCACCCGCCAGCCGGAAGCTTACGGCCAGGAATTGGGCGCCTGGCTAGAGTTCGGCGCCAGTCCACGGGCCACCATCGCCATCGACCGCTGCGCACGGGTGCAAGCCTGGCTGGAAGGCCGCGACTACGTCACCCCCGATGATGTTCGGGACGTGCTACCGGACATCCTCCGCCACCGGCTTATTCTGAGCTTTGAAGCGGAAGCTGCTGGCGTCAGTACGGATCGGGTTATTGATAGTCTGATCACCAGCGTCCCCTCCGCCTGAAGATGGCAGCAGCCGACCACCAGTCACCGGGATTACCGGCCAGCGTCGCCACCTCCGCCGGCTCTCTGGTGCAGCTGCGCTACGCCGCCCGAGAGCTGAGTTTGTTCCCAAGAAAGCCACCCCGCGCCCAGATCGCGGGCGGCTACCAATCGCGGTTTCGCGGTCGGGGCATGGACTTCGACGAGGTCCGCCCCTACCAGCCGGGTGATGACCGCCGCAGTATCGACTGGCGGGTCACCGCCCGCACCCAACAGCCCCACACCAAAGTCTATCGCGAGGAACGGGAGCGGCCGGTCATACTGGTGGTGGATCTGCGCCAGTCCATGTTTTTCGGCAGTCGAAAATGCAAGTCAGTCAGTGCCTGTGAGGTGGCCGCCGCCCTGGCCTGGGCGGGCTTAAGCGCCGGCGACCGGGTCGGCGGCCTGATCTTTTCACCGACTCACGAGCAGGATATCCGCGCCCGAAACAGTCACCACAGCGTGCTGCAGATCATTAAAAGCCTGGCCGAAACCAGCGCAGCGCTGGTTTCCCGGCAGCCCGATCAACACACCCTGGCAAATATTTTCGAACATGCCCGGCGCGTGGCTCATCCCGGCAGCACCCTGGTGGTGATCAGCGACTTCCATGACTTTAATCGGGACTGCGAGAGCCAACTGTTTGAACTGGGGCGCCATTGTGATCTCACCCTCTGCCGAATCAGCGATGCCCTGGATCGGGAGCTCCCCCCTGCGGGACTGTATCCAGTCAATGATGGTCACGACCGCTTTACGTTGGATGCCCGCAAACCCGAGCAGCGAAAAGTCTATCACCTGAAGTATCAGCAGCAGACCGCCTACCTGGAGAAAAGCGCCACCGCCCTGGGTGCTGGCTACCTGAATATTCACAACGACCAAAACCCGATCCACACCCTGGCCCAGGTCTACGGCACGCGAAATAGAAAACGGAGGCGCCAGTGAACTCCGATCCGCTGGCGCAACTACGGGATATTCACCTGCCCGAAGCCATTGGCTGGTGGCCCCCTGCCCCCGGTTGGTGGCTGTTGACACTGTTGTTGATCGCGGCCCTCGGCTACGCCCTGTGGTGGTGGCGCCGACGCCGGGCGCGCCTGTATTTTCGCGGCCAGGCTCACCAGCTTTTAGTAAGCTGCTGGCGGGACTACGAGCTAAATGGCGAGGATCGGGTTTTTATGGATGCCTTGCTGGACGTCCTTAAACGTGCTCTTCGCAGCAATCAACACCAAACAACTCGTGGGGCTGCCGACCACGAAGCCAACCCGGTCCCGGACAGCGCGAATGTCAATGAACCGCTGGGTTCAATGAACGTATTCAAGTTACTCAATACCAGCACAAAGGGGGAACTGGGCAAGCAGATCAATGTGGCCCGCATCGAGCAGTTTCTCTACCAGCCCCAGGCCGCCCCCCTGAGTCGGGAACAATGCCAGGCGCTCTACCAGGCCGCCCGACGTTACCTGAAACAGGTGCATCGCCAATGCTGACTCTGGTCTGGCCCTGGATGCTGGCCCTGGCGCCTCTACCCTGGCTTTATCGTCGCTGGCGCAAGGCCCTGCCCGGACAGAGCGCTGCCCTGTTTGCACCGGCTTTTGCCGGCATTGGAGACACTGAAGCCAGTGGTTCCAGTTTCAAACAGCAGCCTTGGAACTGGCTGCTGTTAAGCCTGCTATGGCTAAGCCTGGTGCTTGGCGCCAGCCGACCCCAGTGGGTGGGCGAGGCCGTGGCCCTGCCCACCAGCGGCAGGGATCTGCTACTGGCCGTGGATATTTCCGGCAGTATGGAAGAAGCGGACATGCCCGTGGGCGAACGGCTGGCGAATCGCCTGTCCGTGGTTAAAACCGTGGTTGGGGAATTCGTCCAGCGTCGTCAGGGCGACCGCCTGGGGCTTATTCTGTTTGGCTCCAATGCCTATTTACAAACACCACTGACCTTTGATCGTAAAACCGTGGCCACCCTGCTCAATGAAGCCCTTATCGGTTTTGCCGGTGAGCAAACCGCCATCGGCGACGCCATATCGGAAGAGCGGCGTGT
>DLXZ01000103.1:6992-16878 GCA_003448675.1 Porticoccaceae bacterium | reverse complement strand
CATCGGCGCCGATGAAGTCCTGCGCCGTACACTGTTTGGTGTGCGCCGGATCAACCCCTCCGCCGACCTGGATGAAGATACCCTCAGGCAGATCGCCGACAGTACCGGCGGCCAGTATTTTCGAGCCCGCAATCCCGAGGATCTAATCCGGATATACGCCCAGTTGGACCGGCTGGAACCCATCGCCCAGGATGCAGAAACCATTCGCCCGACCCGGGCATTATTCCACTGGCCGCTGGCGGTGACCCTGACCAGCAGCTTTTTGCTGGCCGTACTCAGAACCACGGGCCGAGCCCATGCTTGAAGCAACGACTGATCCCGGTCTACTGGCCAACTTCCACTTCCTCCGCCCGTGGTGGCTGCTGGCGCTGGTACCGGCCATACTATTGAGCTGGCGGCTCTGGCGGCAGCGGGTTTCGGCCGGCCAGTGGCAGGGGGTTATCCAGTCCGAGTTGTTGCCCTTTTTGCTGGACGATCAGGGCCAGCAAACCCAACACAGACTCTTCATTTGGGCACTGGTCTTCTGGGTACTGGCAAGCCTGGCCCTGGCCGGACCAAGCTGGTCGCGACTGCCCCTGCCGGTCCATAAACAGGAGGCGCCCCTGGTGGTCCTGCTCGACCTGTCCCCCTCCATGCTGGCGGAGGATCTGAAGCCAGATCGTCTGACCCGCGCTCGCCTTAAGCTTACCGACTTCCTGCAGCAACGTCGCGAAGGCACCAGCGCCCTGATCGCCTACGCCGGCGACGCACACCTGGTCAGCCCCCTGACCGACGATACCGCGACCATAGTTTCCCTGATCCCCTCTCTCCACCCCCATATCATGCCCTCGTCGGGCAGCCGACCACTGGCTGCCGTGGAACTGGGCATGGAGTTGATTCTCCAGGCTGGGCACCAGGGCGGCGACCTGTTGCTGATCAGTGATGGCATCACCCGGGGCGATCAGCAGGCGATCACAACGCTGCTACAAGGCATGGGCGGCTTCCGGCTTTCAACCCTGGTTGTGGGCAATGAGGGAGGCGCACCCATTCCCGCTAGCGGGGGCGGCTTTGTTAGGGACAGGGCCGGTAATATCGTCGTCGCCCGTGCGGAGGCGGCCCCCTTTCAGACCCTGGCCAGCGAGAACGGCGGCCGCCATGCCCGTCTGAGCGATAACGACCAGGATATTGAATATCTGCTCGGTCAGTGGGATAGCTTCGCCACCCAGGATACGCGCCAGCTGGATCGCAACTTCGACACCTGGCTCGATCAGGGTTATTGGCTGCTGCTTCTGGCCCTGCCCCTGACGCTATTGGCTTTTCGCCGCAACCTGATCGTGGTGTGGCTAATTGCTCCAGCGCTGTTGGCAAGCCCCGAAGCCCAGTCTCTGGAGTGGGCAGATCTGTGGCAACGTCCCGATCAACAGGGGCAAAACGCCTTTGATAATGGCGATATGGAAACCGCCATGGACAAATTTAAAGATCCCCGTTGGCAGGGCACGGCAGCATACCGCCACGGCGATTATGAGCAGGCCACTCGCGCTTTTAATCAGGACAACAGTCCCGATAGCCGTTACAACCTGGCTAACAGCTTGGCCAGAGCCGGCAAACTGGAGGAGGCACTGGAAACCTACGAGCAGTTGCTATCGGAACAACCGGGGCACGAAGACGCCACCTTTAACCGTGATCTGGTCAAAAAAGTGCTGGAGCAAGCTCGGCAAAATGGCGAGCAAAACAAAAACCAGCAGAATCAGAACACCGATGACAATAGTACTGATCAGCAGGCCAGCTCCGAACAACAAGACTCGCAGCAGAACGAACCCTCGAACAACGAAAACAGCCAGCCACAAAATCAGCAAGGTGAACAACCCGAATCACACTCAGATCAGCAGAACGACGAGTCGGAGCAAGAAGACAAGCTGAATCAGTCTGAACAAAACACCAATAAGGAAGAACAAGAAAGCGGGCAAACACCACCGACTCAGGCAAAAGCGCAGCAAGGGGAGGAGCTACCCGACGAGCAGCGTCAGGCCATGGAACAGTGGCTACGGCGGGTGCCGGATGATCCTGGTGGCCTGTTGCGGCGCAAATTTCAGCACCAGACCCGCATGCGCGCCTATGAACAGGAAAACGCCAACGGCAACGATAGGGAGCAACGATGGTAGCAACACGCATTGGGACAGTAGCCGCCATGCCAAACAAAATCAGCAAGGATGTCGCTCTGGTCAGCGTGCTCTTACTACTGCTTTCAGGCCTCAGCCTGCCCGCTTTTGGCGCCTTGGTAAGTCAGGTTGATCGCCAGGAAATAAGCAGCGGTGAAACCTTGACCTTAAGGGTCTCACTGGATCAGCAGGTGATGTTCGGAGAGCCCGATTTCAGCGCCCTGGAGACGGATTTTGAAATCGTCAGCCGCAATCGCCAGAGCCGTTACTCCAGCAACAACGGTCAGACCGAATCCTACACCCACTGGGTGCTTACCCTGATTCCAAGGCGGGAGGGCAACCTGCTGATTCCCAGTTTCAGTTTTAAGGGGGAAGTCAGCGACGCCCTGGAAATTATCGTTAAAAAACCTTCCACCAGCCTGTCATCCGACGCCCAGATATTCACCGAAACCAAACTGGAGAAACGCAGCGTCTATGTTCAGGAACAGGCGCTGCTAACGCTTCGCCTCTATACGGCCGTACCCCTAAGCGATTTTTCCATGAGTCCTCTGGAAGTCCCCAACGCCCAGGTCATCAAACTGGCGGATAACCAGTATCAGAAACGCATTGGCAGGATGGATTACATCGTTGTAGAAACCCGTTATGCGATCTTTCCCGAAATCAGTGGCGAGTTGATTCTACCCGGCATGCGTTACAGCGGTGTCGCCCGCATGGACTATCGCCGCAAGCGGGTGGCCCTCAGCTCGGAAGAACAAGTCCTCACTGTCAAGGCTCGCCCTGCCACGGCAACTGGCGGCACCTGGCTACCCGCCCAAACGTTCAACGTGCGCGATAACTGGCAGGTACAACCGCCCCAGCTGACCGTTGGCGAACCCGTGACCCGCACTATCGTCATTGAGGCCAAAGGACTCACCGCTGTGCAATTACCACCCCTTGATGTGGGGGCCGACAACAGCATCAAGTTATACGCCGACCAGGCTCAGCTTGAAGATAGCACCGAGGCCGATGGTGTGCGTGGGCGTCGGGTGGAATCCATGGCCATCGTGCCCACCGAAGCTGGCGTCCTGACCCTGCCCGAGATTACCCTGCAATGGTGGGATACCACCAGCGACACCCCGCGCAGCGCTGTCCTGCCCGCCCGCACCCTGACCGTACTACCGGGGGTAAACAGCGCCGGGGCCAACCAACCGGGGCCAACCGTTGGCATGACTACGAGCGGAAACAGCACCACCGCTGAAAACGTCGCTACTCCCTACAGCACACTGGTCACCCTACTGCTAGGCAGCAATATCGTGCTGTTGATACTGAGCGCCGTGATGGGGCTACTGTGGTGGCGCGAACGGACTGGAAGCAACGCCGCCGATAACAACCCCGTACCGGAATCCGGCGCCCGGGCGAGCCTCAAAGCCATGCGCCAGGCCGGCGCCGCTGGCGATTTTGCCGGGCTGCGGGAAGCTGTTATTCACTGGGCGCGGCAACACTGGGCGGAGCCCGGCCTGCATACCCTGGGTCAGGTGGCCCGGCGGGCTGATGACCCGGAACTAAAATCCCTGTTCGATCAACTCGACACCCTTTTATATGAAAAGCAGGACGGGCACGGGGACGCCAAAGCCAAGGTCGATTTCGAGGCAATAATCAAGCGTCTGGAACAGGCGCCGAAACCTTCCCAAACAAGGAACAAACCCGGTTTACAGGCGCTCGAACCGCTCTATCCCCAATAGCGTATCCTGATAGCGAAAAACCCGAAGCCAGGAGCTGCGGGGTATTTCCGGGTCAGTATAAACTCGGGGCTGACAAACAGAATAAAACACCGATATTGAAGGACGACAGAGATGGCAATATGGCACGCACCAGTATCCCTCGACGACGTTAACGCCAGCACCGCCGATGGCGCGGCCAGTTACGTGGGCATCGAATTTATTGAAGCTGGCGACAACTATCTGGTGGCCCGCATGCCGGTGGATCACCGCACCCGGCAAAAACACGGCATTCTCAACGGCGGCGCTTCCTGCCTGCTGGCGGAAAGCCTCGGCAGTCATGCCTCATCCCTGTGTGTGGACCCGGACAAGCACTATTGCGTGGGCCTCGACATCAACGCCAACCATATCCGCTCGGTCTCCGAGGGCTGGGTTTACGGCACCACCAGGCCCATCCATCTGGGTCGCTCCACCCACGTCTGGGAAATCCTTATCCGCGACCAGCAGGAGCGCCTGGTCTGCATCTCACGTCTCACCATGATGATCAAGGATCACGATGGCACAGAGACAAACCAGGCCTCTTAGGGTGCAGGGTTGCAATAGCGCCGATGAATCGCCTCGATTCCCTGTAGGGCCTCCTCGTCCAACTCACAGTTAATACTATCGATATTGGTTTTCAACTGCGCCAGGTTCGTGGCGCCGATGATATTGCTGGTGACAAAGGGTTGGGCATTGACAAAGGCCAGGGCCATGGTTGCCGGGTCAAGGCCCCGTTCACGGGCAAAATCAACATAGGCATCGGAAGCCGCTACCGCCTGCTCCCCTGAATAGCGCTGGAAGCGTTGGTAACGGGTCAGGCGGGCTCCTTCGGGCCGCTGGCCATTCTGATATTTTCCGCTGAGCATGGC
Organism: Porticoccaceae bacterium; assembly: GCA_003448675.1. Taxonomy (GTDB): domain Bacteria; phylum Pseudomonadota; class Gammaproteobacteria; order Pseudomonadales; family Porticoccaceae; genus HB2-32-21. The sequence continues at coordinate 12,135 of DLXZ01000103.1, read as the reverse complement.
CATGGCAAGGGGCGAATAAGCTAGCAAACCCACCTTTTCCCGAATGGCCACTTCGGCGAGGCCCACTTCGAAACTGCGATTGAGCAGGTTATAGGGATTCTGGATGGAGACAATGCGCTCCAACTCGCTGTCCCTTGCGCCGCGCAGGTATTCACCCACGCCCCAGGGAGTTTCATTGCTGACGCCGATATGGCGGACTAGGCCCTGCTTGACCAGATCGGACAATGCACTCAAGGTCTCCTCAATGGCTACCAGATCATCCTGCTCCCGGTGGCGGTAACCCAGTTGGCCGAAAAAATTGGTGGTCCGCTCAGGCCAGTGAACCTGGTATAGATCGATGTAGTCAGTTTGCAGTCGCTTGAGGGAATCGCGCACTGCCTGATTGATGTGTTCAGCATTAAGACGCGGACCCCCGCGGAGATGCTTCCAGTCGCCGGCGGCATCTGAGCGCCCGCTTACCTTGGTGGCTAGAATCACGTCCTTGCGCTTACCCCGCCGGGCGAACCATTCACCCACACAAGTCTCCGTGGCGCCCTGTGTTTCCGCCCTGGGAGGTACCGGATACATCTCCGCGGTATCGAAAAAATTCACGCCTTCCCCTATGGCGTAATCCATCTGATCCAGCGCATCTTCGAGAGTATTTTGCTCACCCCAGGTCATGGTACCCAGGCAGATAGCGCTGACTTCGAGATTAGTATGACCGAGTTTCCGGTACTCCATAGCGATCCCCTCTATCGGAATTTTATTGTTGCTAAGCTGATTTTTGGCAAGGCTAGTGTATAAGCTGCTTCTTGCCATGCAAAGACATTGCGCTAATATGCCAGTACTTACGAACAACAATCAGAAGTCAGGTGCTCATCATGAAAATCAGTGTTAAAGAATTAGTGGAACGGGCCATGGGGGAGATCGAGACCATCAGTGTAGAGGACGCACAGGCGCTGATGGACAATGACTCAACGGCGATAATCGATATCCGTGATATTCGCGAGCTTTACCGGGAGGGCAAGATTCCCGGCGCCGTGCACGCGCCAAGGGGCATGCTCGAATTCTGGGCCGACCCCGAAAGCGAGTACCATCGGGATATTTTTTCCTCGGGCAAGAAACTGGTTTTCTACTGCGCCAAAAGTCACCGCTCGGCCCTGGCCACACAAGCGCTTCAAAATATGGGTCTGGAAAACATTTGTCATATTGGTGGCGGCTTCGAGGCCTGGACCCAGGCACACTTACCCACGGAAGACGTGCCTAAAAAATAACCAAGCCAGGCTTGTATGCCCGGAAGTCACAGAAAACGGCTCGATCGAAGCCCGCTGTGTCAGCCGGGTACTTCTAATTTTTCGTTATAAGCACAGTCTGTTTATAGAGTCGCGTTTAGAATTTCACACAGCCCGACACACTGATTACGGGTTTACGCTAAAAGGTTACATTCGGGAAATTTGGCGGCTGTTCGCCGCTAATTCGGCACGCTTCAGGGATTTTTGTTAAACCCTTGAAGCAACAACCTCACACTATTTACCGTTACAACCGGGGCTCATAATCTACCCGGTCTTTCAGTGATATTCTCCGCTGAAAACTTTGCCATTCCTCCAAGGGTCTATATTTATATCAACGAAGCGCAAACTTATAAGTTTTGGCGGAGTTAATATTCCTTTAACCACTGTCTGAAATGGCATACAGGGGGGCTTTATAATGAAACGTCATTATTTTGTCAGCGACAGTCTCGATGAACTGGATAATCTTGAACGCGAACTGGAGGAGTCGGGGTTTATCACACCGCAGATTCATGTTCTGAGTCGGGATGACGCCGGTGTCGCCCAGCATGAGCATCTCCACGAAGTCGAAGCGGTTATGCGTACCGACGTGGTTCGTTCCATGAAGCGCGGCGCGGTGATTGGCATCATTGCGGCACCTCTGGTTCTGCTGGTGGCCTACTTGTTCGGCTTGCCGCAACAATGGACGTGGGTACCCTTTATCTGTCTGTCTATCGTGGTACTAGGTTTCTGTACCTGGGAAGGCGGGTTCTTAGGCATTCAGGAGCCGCACAATCAATTCCGCCAGTTTGAACAGGCGCTGGCAGAGGGCAAACACGTATTTTTTGTGGATATTCGCAAAAACCAAGAGGAGACGCTCAATCACATCGCCGCCAAATTCAAAGGTGTGGTTTACGCAGGAGAAGCCAAAGCTACGGCAAGCTGGTTTGTCAGAGCGCACCACCGTTATCAGAAATTTATGCAAGCGATGCCCTAAACGCCTAACTCCACCCCATCATCCTGACCAAAAGCGCCTGACCGGACTTCGCCGGTCAGGCATTTCATGCACCCTGGAATATTTTCCCACGCGGCTCCTTACGTTTCAGGCCGATTACGCTTGCGTCCTTAGTCAAGGCGAGCACGTCCACTTATAATCCCGCAGGAATGCGTGCTAGAGGAAAATCCGAACGTGTGTGAACTCCTGGGCATGAGCGCCAGCGTACCAACCGATATCTGTTTCAGTTTTGCCGGGCTAATGCGCCGAGGGGGCGACACCGGCCCCCACAGCGACGGCTGGGGCATCGCCTTTTACGAGGGCAAGGGTTATCGGGCCTTTCATGACCCCGGCGCTAGCGCCGACTCCGAAATCGCTCGCTTTATTCAGGGTTATTCCATTAAAAGCGACAGCGTTATCTGCCACATTCGCAAGGCCAACCGGGGTCGGGTCTGCCTGGAAAATACCCACCCCTTTTCCCGCGAGCTATGGGGCCAGACCTGGTCTTTTGCCCATAACGGTCAGCTCAGGGGCATCAAGCAATGGCCCCTGCAATACTATTTCCCGGTGGGCAGTTCGGATAGCGAATACGCTTTTTGCTGGTTGCTGGATCAAATACGACGGGAATTTCCGACCCCGACCAGGAACCCCAAACGGCTGTGGTCCTTTGTCGAGACCCGGGTGCGGGAGCTGGCCAAGCTGGGGGTTTTTAACATTCTGATGAGTGATTCAAGGGTGTTGTACAGTCATTGCAGCAATCGCCTGGCCTGGCTAACCCGCCGGGCGCCTTTTGGCAATGCCCAATTGCTCGATGCCGATGTCGCCGTTGATTTCGCCCAGGAAACCAATCCGGATGATGTAGTAACGGTTATCGCTACCCGGCCCCTCACCTCAAACGAACAGTGGCACGCTATGAAAAAAGGCCAGTTCGCCGTCTTTGAAAAGGGACTGTTAGCCTATGACAAACTAAATCCGACCTAGGCTCCCACCCGCCAATCAATACTCGCCACTACACGATTCGCGAATCCGTCTTGCCCCAATAACGATCCTTTATCAGGCGCTTGTATAGCTTGCCAGTGGGCAGGCGCGGTAGCTCATCCATGAAATCAACACTGCGCGGGCACTTGTAGTGGGCGATGTGCTCGCGAGCGTAGGCGAGAATCTCCGCCGCCACCTCGTCGTTGGCCTCGACGCCAGGAGCCAGCTGTACCACGGCTTTAACCTCCTCGCCCATTTCCTCGTTGGGCACACCGATTACCGCAATATCCGCCACCTTGTCGTGAAGAATGATAGCGTCCTCTATTTCCTGAGGGTAAATATTGACGCCCCCGGAAATAATCATAAAGGTCGCGCGATCCGTCAGGTATAAAAAGCCATCCCCGTCCACATAGCCTACATCACCCAGGGCTGACCAGTTATCGTGTTTGGGATGCTGGGAATCCTTCGTCTTGCCAGGCTCCTTGTGGTACTGGAAAGGCATAAACGGCATTTCAAAATAGACCAGGCCGGCTTCGCCGGTAGGCAGTTCATTACCATCTTCATCGCAGATACGCAGCTTGCCCAGAATCGGCTTGCCCACCGTGCCCGGATGGTCCAGCCAGTCCTGGGGACCACAGTGGGTCAAACCATTGAGCTCGGTGCCACCGTAGTATTCATAAATAATCGGCCCCCACCAGTCGAACATCTGGCGCTTGATGCCTTCAGGACAGGGCGCCGCCGCATGGATTGCCACCTGATGCGAGGACAGGTCGAATTTACCGCGCTGTTCGGCCGGCATTTTCAGCATCCGGGTAAACATGGTCGGCACCCACTGGCTGTGGGTCACTTTGTATTGCTCTATAGCGTCCAGCGCTTTCAGCTCATCAAACTTGGGCAGCATGATGACCGTGCCGCCCTGGGCGGTGATACCGGTACAAAATGATAATGGCGCCGAATGGTACAGAGGCGCGGGGGAAAGATAGACGCTACTGTCGGTAACACCCCAGAGATTTTTCTGCATGGCCGCCACGGGGCCCGCGTCTTCATGAATCTTGCGTTTGGCGGGCGGGCGAATTACGCCTTTGGGCCGCCCCGTTGTCCCTGAACTATAGAGCATGTATTGCCCGGCAGGCTCATCGGCGAGTTTCTCGGCGGGGTACTGAGCGATGGCGTCTTCGTAGGCATCATAGCCATCAGCCACGCCGTCAGTCATCAGCCAGGTATGGCAATGCGGCGCGAACTGATGGAGCTTGCCAGCCACATCGGCGAGATAGTGCGAGGTAATCAATACCCGGGCTTCACAGTTGTCCAGAATATAACCCGCCTCTTCGTCGGTGAGGTATCGGTTGATGGTAGTCAGGTAAAGCCCGGAGCGCAGCGCCGCCCACATCACCTCGAAGTAACGCAGATTATTCTCCATAAAAATCGCGGCGTGATCCCCTGGCCGCAGACCCTTGTCCCACATCAGCTGGGCCAGCTGATTGGAACGATCGTTCAATTCCCTGTAAGTGGTTTGCTCGCCGCTGCCGGCATCAATTACTGCTGCTTTGTCAGGCGTTTGCTCCGCCCAGGTGCCTGGATACATAGGTCAATCTCCAAAGGGTTTGTATTGTTAACTCAAATGATTACTTTTGCCGTTTTCTCAATCGATTCCGTCGCGACCAATAGCATTATCTTGGCGCAAACTCGCATTCAATGGGCAATTCAGTCAGGCCACGAAAACTCAGGCTGTCGAACCAGTGAGGGTCCGACCCCGACAAACGAGGATTGCGAATGCGCTGGGCAAATAGCGGGAAGGCGATACTGCCTTCGAGTCGAGCCAGAGGCGCACCGATGCAGAAGTGAATGCCGTGACCAAAGGCGAATTGCCCCAGGGCCGCACCCGTTTCGGCGCCTCGGCGAATATCGAAACACTGCGGGTCCT
>DLXZ01000103.1:6134-6767 GCA_003448675.1 Porticoccaceae bacterium | reverse complement strand
TCGATATCCTCACTGGCGACCCGCGTGACGGCGGCATTGGGGCCGTCATAGCGAAGCACCTCCTCGACCACCTGCGCGCCCAGCTCCGGATGGTCCCGCAAATCCCGCCACTGCTCCGGGTGCTTGATAAAGCAATACATGCCGGTAGCCAGCAGATTACCGGTAGTCTCATGGCCAGCAAACAGTAGCTGGATGCAGGTTGCCACCAGTTCCTGCTCATTCAGCATTTCGCCGTTTTCCTCTGCCCGAATCAACTGGGAGATCAGATCCTGGCGGGGCCGGCGCCGACGCTCAGCGATCATATCCCGAAAAGCGTCCCCCATGCGGCTGACCGCGGTTTCGGCCCGAGCGTATTTGTCAGCGGTGACCCTGGAACTACCCACAAACAAACCCAGCTCATCGGACCAAATCTTGAAATTCTCGATCTCCGAGCGCGGCGCACCGAGCATTTCCATAATCACCGTCGCGGGTATTCGATAGGCCATATCGCGGACAAAATCCACCTGAGTCTTACCCATTAGCCCGTCGATCAGATGATGAACAATTTCCGCAATATTAGGCGCCATGCCGTTCACCGCCTGAGAGGTAAAACTGCGGTTCAGCAGTCCTCGCAGGCGGGTGTGATCGGGGGGG
>DLXZ01000103.1:5362-5897 GCA_003448675.1 Porticoccaceae bacterium | reverse complement strand
CGAGAAACACCGCCCACAGACCCACCGAGGATTCCAGATTCCTTACCCGCGCCCGCTGTTCCTCATTCAAGGATTCGAAAAAAGGTTTCATGCGCTCGGAAGAAAAACGTTTGTCCAGTAACACCGCTTTACAGTCATCAAAGCGCGTCAACACCCAGCCCCGGGCCCGATCACTCCAGTGCACCGGAGCCCCCTGTTGCAAACGGGCGAACAGGGGGAAAGGGTTGTCCCTCACCGCCGGGTCAGTAGGATCAAACTGTAGCTGCTGCGCGGACACCGCTCCTCCTTGTTTTTATTCATTCAGCGGACAAGCAAAGCTTAACTCATGATCATCGGGGTCGCGAATATGGAAATACCGCTCTCCCCAGCTGGCGTCGGCCGGCTCTGTCTCGGCGCGATAACCAGCCGAAACGATCTGCTGGTAAAGCGAATCGACGTCATCGACATAGAAAATCACCCGGCCCCAGAAACCGTGCCGGGTTTCGCAATGCTGCTGGACCAGATTGACGTGACACTCACCTGCGGACAGGCTGGG
>DLXZ01000103.1:0-5188 GCA_003448675.1 Porticoccaceae bacterium | reverse complement strand
CAGATTGACGTGACACTCGCCTGCGGACAGGCTGGTAAAAACTGAGTCTTCTCCACCAAACTTCAGCGTCAAACCCAGCGCCCGGTAAAAGGCGAAGCTGGCGGCCATATCCTGTGTCACCAGAGTGATGGCGTTGATGGATTTTATTTGAGGGTGCATCGCTATCTCCGCTCTTCTGCGAAACGTTTCCCCACCTGGCCCAGCGCCCGAGGTGAGTTTAAGCCTGCATCAAGACCCGTAAGCGCGGGAGCCTTGCTTCCTTTTAGGGCCGTGGCCAGGCCTTGGCGATCATTGCCATTCGCTGCTGTTGTTGTTCGAGATTATCGTAGCGATCGCTGTACACCAACACATCTACCCCCACCGCGGCGTAGGCGGCGCAAAGCGCTTTACAGCGTTTGCTATCGTCGGTGGGCAAGGCGGTCATGAGGACCACTTCAGCCCTGGAATTGCCGCCATCCCGTGCAAGTTTCCTGTATTGCTCAACCCTTGGCTTCAGCATATCCGGGGTCAAGCGCATTGGCAGCCAACCATCGCCGTATTTAACGGCTCGCGCAATAGCGTGAGGCGGCGCGCCACCGATATAAATGGGGGGTCTCTCGGGCCTTGGTCGAAAATAGAAGGGCTGTCCGTTCAGCTCGACGACATCATTGGCAAAAGCCCGGTGAATAAATTCAAGCACCGCTTCAGCGTCCCCCACCCGCTTACGCAGGTTCAGACCCAGGGCCTTGAATTCGCTGCGCATCCAGCCAATCCCCACGCCGAGCATCAAGCGTCCCTTGGCCAGCTCCTGGAGAGTGGCCACCAGCTTTGCTGTCACCAGGGGCGGTCTGTAAGGCAATATCAGGGCGCCGGTGGCCAGTTTTATCCGCTCGGTTTTCGCCGCCAGGTAGGCCAGCGTGATCAGTGGGTCGAGGTAGCGGCCCTCGGAGCCCTCGGCATCGTCGGGTGGAATCGCGATATGCTCAGGCAGCCAGATTGAGTCAAAACCCAACTGCTCCGCCTGTATTGCACACTCAGTGATGGTGTCCCGCGTCGATTGCGGCCCCATGGTGCGGATGCTGACTCCTAATTTCATCGTTGCTCTCCCTGGGCATTCGTCCCTTAACAAACGCCCTTCAATGGCAGGCCCCAGGCGCGGGATATCAAAAAGTGTCGGTAAATACTCTAGACGTTTATACGTCGCTGGCAAAGCCAATTAGGACTCGATAGCCGCTACGCAGCCAGCATTAAATGTTTATCCGAACCCCGTTAGAATTGCCCTGGTCATAGCAAATCATGGAAGATGCGCACTATGAACACCCAAGAACTTCCGGCCCGATCCGTCCTGAAAACCACCTTTGGTTACGACAGTTTTCGTAATCCACAGGAGGAGATTATTGAAACCCTGCTCCAGGGTAATGACGCTTTTGTGCTGATGCCCACCGGCGGCGGCAAATCCCTCTGCTACCAGATTCCAGCCCTGCTGCTTGATGGCATCACGGTGGTGGTCTCACCCCTGATTGCCCTGATGCAGGATCAAGTCGACGCCCTGCGTCAACTTGGCGTCAGAGCGGCGTTTTTAAATTCCAGCCTGAATCGCGTGGAATGCAACGCCATTGAACAACAGTTACTCGATAATGCGCTGGATATTGTCTATCTGGCGCCGGAGCGGCTGTTGAGCGAGCACACCCTCGCCCTGCTGGATCGTTGCCAGCTCGCCCTGTTCGCCATTGACGAGGCCCACTGTGTCTCTCAATGGGGCCATGACTTTCGTGTCGAATACCAGCAACTCAAAACCCTTCGCGATCGCTATCCCCATATCCCCCGTATCGCGCTAACCGCTACCGCCGATCAGCGCACCCGCGAGGAAATTATCAGCCAACTGGGACTGGAACAGGCCCGGCTGTTTATTAGCAGTTTCGATCGGCCAAATATCACCTACGCCATTTCCGAAGGGGAAAATCCGCGCAGGCGGTTGTGGGATTTTCTCAGCGCCAGGCATGCGGAAGACGCCGGCATTGTCTATTGCCTGTCGCGGCGCAAGGTGGAAAGCACGGCCGAGTGGCTGAACCAGCAGGGACGGCTGGCCCTGCCCTACCACGCGGGCATGAGCAGCGAGGAGCGCCAACGCAATCAGGAACGCTTCCTACGGGAAGACAGCCTTATCATGGTTGCCACCATCGCCTTTGGTATGGGCATCGACAAACCCGATGTGCGCTTTGTCGCCCACCTGAGTCTACCGAAAAGCATAGAGGCCTATTACCAGGAAACCGGGCGCGCCGGCCGCGATGGCGAACCCGCCAATGCCTGGATGGCCTACGGTCTTCAGGATGTCATCACCCTGCGGCAATTCACCGCGGACTCCGGCGCCAGCGAGATACAAAAACGCATCGCGCACCAAAAGCTCGAAGCCATGCTGGGCTTGTGTGAAACGACAGGCTGTCGCCGCCACGGACTGCTGACTTACTTTGACGAGCAGCCCTCCGGGTGGAAGCAGCCCGAACATTGCGGCAATTGCGATAATTGCCTGCAAGCACCGGAACAGTGGGACGCCACAGTCGCGGCCCAGAAGGCTCTGTCCTGCATTTATCGCACCGGCCAACGTTTTGGCGTGGCTTACCTCACCGACATTTTGCTCGGTAAAGCTGACCACCGCGTACTTGCCAATCAGCACGACAAAATCAGCACCTTCGGCATTGGTACCGAATTTAGCAATGCCCAGTGGCGAAGCATTTACCGGCAACTGATTGCCCTGGGTTTCGTGAACATCGATAGCGACGGCTATGGCGCCCTTAAGCTGACCGAAAGAAGCCGACCTGTGCTACGGGGCGAACAAAGCCTGGCCATGAGAAAACAGCCGGCAGCGGTAAAATCCACGAGTGAAGCAAAAGAGAAGACATCCATCCCACCCCAGCATCAGGCCCTTTGGGAGGCTTTACGCGCTGTGCGCAGCGAACTGGCAGCCGAACACGGGGTGCCGCCCTATGTGATTTTTCACGATGCGACGTTAAAGGAAATGCTTCAGCGCCGGCCAGCGACATTAGCTGACATGGCGCATATATCCGGCATTGGCGCGCTGAAACTCAAACGCTACGGTCAACGCTTTCTCGATGCGATCGAAAGCCATCCTTTGCCAGAATTACTCAACAATCAACTCAGTGACACCGTTAATGAAAGTCTGATGCTCTTGCACGAAGGCATCGGGGTGGAAGATATTGCCCTTCAACGGGACATCAAGGCCTCCACCGTTTACAGCCACCTTGCCGAGGCCATCTCCCTGGGTCTGCTCGAAGCGCGCGGGGTTTTAAGCCTGGATGAAGCGGAGTATCAACGGCTCGTACAAGTCATTGAACACTTCGGGGAAGCAGCGGAAGGCCGTTTGAAACCCGCTTACGAGGCGCTGGAAGGCCAGTACGACTACGGCATTCTCAAGTGTGTGCAGGCGGCCCTTAGCGGATAAACACTTGCGTGCAATGTCCGGCCAGGATTGCGACAAAATCGTCGATCCCGAAGGTACGAATAACAATGCAAAATAAGCGAGCCTAGTGGAAAGACCCGCCAATCAGGTTGCGGGCCATCACCAAGCGTTGTACTTCGCTGGGCCCTTCCCCGATGCGCCGGATGCGCATTTCCCGGTACCAGCGCTCCAGGGGCAGGTCCTTGGTCATGCCATAGCCCCCGTGAATCTGCATCACCCGATCCACCACCCGGCCACCGGCTTCACTGCCTAGAAGTTTGGCCATGGCCGCTTCGGTGCGGAAATCATCCCCGCGATCCGCTTTTTGCGCCGCTTCCAGGCAAACATGGCGAGCGGTGCGGATATCCATTTCGTTATCAACAATCATCCACTGAATGGCCTGGCGAGAGGCCAGTAAGCCCCCGAAGGTTTCCCGAATCTTCACGTAGTCGATGGCCATTTCCTGGGCCCTCATGGCGACGCCGATACAACCCGCGGCATAGGGAATGCGGTAGCGGGATAAACGATCATTGGCGATGGCAAAGCCCTTGTTAAGCTCGCCGAGGATGTTTTCCTTGGGCACCCGCAGGTTCTCGATCTGAATTTCGGTGGCGTACTTGGTCGAACGCAGGGTGTGCACTACCCGGCGGACATGAAAGCCCGGCATATCGGTATCGACAATAAAACAGGTCACACCGTTACGGGTCTTGTCCTCGGAGGTACGGGCAAACAGGATGCCGAAATCCGCATGGTCGGCGCCACTGATAAAAATCTTGGCGCCATTAAGCACCCAGTCATCGCCATCCTGTACGGCACGCGTCTGGATGGCCCGACCGGGGTCGGAGCCGCCAGAGGGTTCGGTTAAACCAAAAAAAGACGTTTTTTCCCCACGAAGAACGGGATACAGGTATTTTTCCTTTTGTTCTTCGGTGGCCTCATAAAGCTGAGCCAGCCCAGCCCCGCCAAAGACATTGTAACAAGGGTTATATAGCCCGGCCCGGTGCTGAGCCATTTCAAAGGCCAACAGGGTTTGGGTGGTGACATCGACATCGGGACCGCCAAACTCTGGCGGAATTCCCAAACCATAAAGGCCCATTTTCCGGGTCATTTCCTTTAAGCGTTCGCTGTCTTGCGGATGAATCTCCCCGGCATCCGGGTCAAGCTTTTCTTCCAGCGGGCAGATTTCCTCGCGGACGAAGCGCCGCACCATGTCCACCAGCATCTGCTGTTCCTGGGATAATTGATAATCCATTGTTCCCCCTAATTGTTAATATTTTTTTAATTATCCGGCGAGAGCGTACCAATTTGGTAGGGATACTCCCGCAGCACTCGCTCCGGTAGCTCCCCAAAGTCCACCTTATGTAGCATCAGCAGCTCTTCATAACGGCTGATGTACTGCTGATTAACTTCACAGCGGAACTGAATATCCTGGCCCCGGTGACTGTCCATCTCACGCTTGAGCTCGCCATGCAGGCCAAACAAGGAGCGGCCACCGGCGTAGCCAATATAAAAAACCTTACCGCTGGCATCTGCCAGCTGATAAACACCCAGCTGGCCCTGGACGGGTTCGAGATTTTCCGCGGTAAGGGCCTGCAGGGGCTTATCGAGTCGAATAGACATCGTCGGAGCCCTCCCTCACCGGCCCTTGAATACCGGGGTACGTTTTTCCAGGCGGGCCGCGGTACCTTCCCGGCCGTCTTCACTGGCGCTGGCGATTTCCACCCGTTTGTCGAGCAGGCCCGGTGAAAACCC
>DLXZ01000162.1 GCA_003448675.1 Porticoccaceae bacterium | reverse complement strand
GCTCAAAGGCCGATTTGGCCGCTATTTCGATATCAAGGGCGAGTATACCGGCCTGCTGTCCACTGTTGCACGGTTTGAAAGGCGATGCCGACCACCACACCGGAGAAAATTCGAAAACCCATAGTGGCTTCACGCAAGGGGCCAAATACGAAGGACACCGCCACCAGCACCAGCCCCAGGACAGTCAGGGGCTGGAGGAGCTTGCCCCAGAAAGCCAGCCAGTGAGCGGAGGACGTCTGGCCCTGATCATCAAGATAACTGGCGTATTGATAGAGCTTGACCATGGGCAGGGACTCCGGGGTCATGGAAAGCAATTGCAAGAAATCCGGCGACAGGCCGGTCTCCCACCGACGGGTAAGGAAGGTGTCCGTCTCGGTGCTATCTTCGTTAAAGCGGGTGATCGCGCCCCGCTCTTCCACCCAATGATCTTCGAAATATGTGGCTTGGGCGGCAAAGCTGACTTCTTCAATAACCCGGTCCTCGCCGAAGCGGTAGCGGCTGACACCAAACAGGCGGCCATTGGGATACACCGCGTTGAAATGAATAAACTCGTTACCTTCGCGATTCCAGACGCCAGAGGTACTGCCCACCGAACCTTGTTCACCCTGGCGCAGCATACGCCGGCTCTCGGCCAGCTGATCGGTATAGGGCACCACGAACTCGCCCATCAGCACACCGGCAATAATCACCAGCAACACCGGCCGCAAAACAAAGCCGCTTATACGCAACAGAGAAACACCCGCTGCCCGCATAATCACCAGTTCGGCATTGCCAGCCAGCACGCCCAAGCCGAGCAGGCAACCGATCAACGAGGAAAAAGCCAGATGATCGTAGATCCGCGCTGGTAGTGTGAGCACAATGTACTGGAGCACATCGGAAAAACGATAGTTATCGTCGATATCCTCGAGCCCATCTATCAGGGCCGCGATCACATCCAGGCTCAATACCACCAACAACACCAGGGCGATTGCCCCGAGCACAAAAACGCCGACGTAGCGCGACAGGCGCTTCATGAAAGCCCTCCCCCATCGTTTGCGGTATCGCGACGCCGTGGTCGCCAGCCACTGTTCCAGGCGATCAGCGCCGCGCCGACGGCCACAAACAGCATATGCACCGCCCAAAAACGCGCCAAAGCATGGGACACCTGCTCCTCAATGCCACTGCGGGCCATGTTCAGTAGCACCAAATAGAGAATGTATAGAATCACCGCCGGGAAAATCTTCACATAACGGCCCTGCCGAGGGTTGGTGCGGCTCAGGGGCACGGCCATCAGGGTCACCACCAGTACCAGCAGGGGCACGGAAACGCGCCAGGCCAGCGCCGCCTGATGAGTGGGTTCTCGTGAGTTGAGCAGTTGGTTGGTGCTGAGGGTCGCGGCCTTCTTACGGGCGCGATTTCGTTGCTGGGGTTTCACCAGGCGCTGGCCATACTGCTCAAAAGAAGTGATCTGAAAATCCGCCCGGCCCGGCACACCCTGGATACGGTAACCATTTTCGAGCACCAGGTAAGGCTCGCCATTATCCTGGTGCTGCTGCGGATGCCCCTTCTCGGCCAACACTACCACACGGGCCGGATCGCGACTTTTTTTACTGCCCGGCTCGGCCAGAAAGACATGATTCATCACACCTTCCTCACTCACAGACTCACTGTAAGTGACGCCGCGACCACCCCGCAGACTATAAAACCTACCACCTTCCAGGCTCTCTATCTCGCCCCGGTTTTTCTGGGCGCTGAGCAGGGCTTCAGCCTTGGCCAGACCCGCCGGGCTGACGGACAGGCTCAACCAGGCCACGGCCCCGGCAATGGCGGCGGCGACCAGCAGGGTATAGCGTAATAATTTATTGGGCTCCACACCGCAGGCATAGAGCACAGTCATTTCGTTATCCACGTACATGCGCCCGTAGGCGAGCAAAACGGACAGGAAAAAAGCCAGAGGCAAGATCAGCTCAAGGAATCCGGGAATCCGATAACCGATCACGGCAAACAGGATATTGGCATCCAGCTGGCCGGCGGCCGCCTCGGCCAGGTATTTCACAAAACGACTGCTGATGATGACCAGCATCAACACCAGAGTGACGGCCGTGGTCGTGGCCAGAACAGCGCTGCTGATGTAACGAAAAATAATCACCGATATTAACTATTTTTTTCTCAACGGATTTTCCGGGCTGTCAATTCCGATTAATCACAAAGCTTTCCATACATGCGTTTGGCGAGTAAAGCCACTTAGTATGAGCGGTCACTCACGCGGGAGACATTTGGTTACTATCAGCGCTTGGCATAAACTACCGAGCCATTATCCAGTATAAGTTCAGCTTTGTCTTGAGGAGCATCATGGAAATATCCGCACGCCACGCCGACCCCCTGAACCATAAAAGCGACTGCCTCATTGTCGGGGTCAAGGAATCCGGCAAACAGGACAAGTCCGTCGCGGCAATCGACAAAGCCACCGGCGGCGCTATTACCCGCGGCCTGAGCGAAGGTGACCTGTCCGGTAAAGTGGCAAGCTCCCTGATGCTCCACGAACCCAAAGGCCTGGCTGCCAGACGCCTTCTCCTGATAGGCATCGGTAGCGACGAACTCAATGTTGAGCAGTTCCTAAAAATCGGCCTCGCCGCTGCCAAAGCCAGCGCCGGTAAGGCCATAAAAACAGCAGCCTCTACGCTTGGTGGCTTGCCGGTAACGGGTCAAACACCGGGCTGGGCCGCCACGCAACTGAGCCGCCTGTTTACCGAAGCCAGCTACAGTTTTCGCAAGGGCGATGGTGAAACGCCAAAAAACCAGATGAAGAAACTGGTGTTGCTGAGCGCTGATCGCAAGCTGTTAAAAGCCGATAAAGCAGGCGTCGAGACCGGCAGCGCCATCGGCGCCGGTGTAAATCGTTGCCGCTATCTCGGTGACCTGCCGGCCAATACCTGCACCCCCTCCTATCTGGCCACCCAGGCCCGCGCCCTGGGCCGCAAGCATGAAATGATCAGCACCCGGGTATTGTCGGAGAAACAAATGCGCGAACTGGGCATGGGCGCTCTGCTCTCGGTAACCGCCGGCACCCAGCAGCCAGCCCACCTGATCGCCATGGAATACAAGGGCGCCCCTAAAACCAGCAAGCCCGTAGTGCTGGTCGGCAAGGGTGTGACCTTTGACTCCGGCGGCATCAGCCTGAAACCGGGCGCCAAGATGGACGAAATGAAGTACGACATGTGCGG
>DLXZ01000140.1:23755-25685 GCA_003448675.1 Porticoccaceae bacterium | reverse complement strand
CGCCATCCTTGACCCACTCTCTCGCTAAGGCACGGGTCATCCCTTCCAGGCCGGCCTTGGAGGTGCAGTAGGGGGCATTATTGGCCACACCCTGGGAGGCGTAGACGGAGCTGATATTGATGATCACGCCACCGCCCTGGGCTTTCATCATCGGGTGGGCGGCGCGGGACAGCACGTAGGGTGCGACCAGGTTAACACCGAGGACTTCTCGAAAACGATCTGGCGAGATCTTGCTGGCCGGCTCGCCTTCGGTAATGCCGGCATTGTTGACCAGCACGTCGAGGCTACCGTGGGTAGCGCTGACTTCCTCGACCAGAGCTTCAAGGTCGCTGTCGCTGCCGACATCACCGGTATGGACGCTGGCTTTGCCGCCTGCTGCTTCGACCAATGCCTGGGTTTGTTCAAGTTTGGCTTGGTCACGGGCAAAGCAGGCGACGGTGAATCCTTCTTCGGCAAGTGCCTGGGCAATGGCCCGGCCAATGCCCCGGCTGGCGCCGGTGACCAATGCGGTTTTAGTCATTTTTGATGTCCTGTACGTCAATAAAAAGATTAAGGAAACTATGGCGCCCTAGGTGTTTGAGGCTTTGCATTTTTCCCTCAACAGTTGGATTGGGATGTCTCCGAGGCTTGTGATGCGATCCCCGCGATAGGTCGTGGACATGCGCATTGTCGCGGGTGAGCCGGTAAAGAATATCAGCAGCCCGTCGCCGTAGTCTGCTCGTTCCCTGGGGTAGTAACTCGAAGGGGTGTATTCGTCACCTACCGCGTAGTAAAAAGTTACGCCTTCTTCCTTTTTCAGGATTTCGGTGATGATGGATATCACCTTGCCATCTTCCACAGGTTCAAATTTCGCGAGTACGATGACGGATGCATAGGCTATCTGGTCCTCAATATTAAGCTCACCGAAATCCACCAATTCGCGATCATCTCCGGAGGGTTGGCCGCTTGATGTGGAGGGTGCAAACCCTTCATGCACCGGGGGGCCGTAAAGAGTAAGCTTCCGTGAAGGGTTAGTATCCAGTACCAAAAATAGC
This sequence comes from Porticoccaceae bacterium, assembly GCA_003448675.1. Taxonomy (GTDB): domain Bacteria; phylum Pseudomonadota; class Gammaproteobacteria; order Pseudomonadales; family Porticoccaceae; genus HB2-32-21. The sequence continues at coordinate 24,651 of DLXZ01000140.1, read as the reverse complement.
CCGGCGCACAACACGGCCAAAAAAGCTAAGCCGAAACCAAGACCAAATTTCAGGCCATCTGTGAACTTATTCATTAATTCATCCCTGATATTTAGTAGAGGGTTTCTCTAAGTGGCTGCATCGGGTAAAGGTTCGCGCACCAGAATGCCTTTTTCAACCAGTATGCTGATCTCCTCGGCATTCATATTCAGTAAGCCGCCAAGGATTTCCTCGGTGTGCTCGCCCAGGTAGGGGGCTTGCAGGTCGAGGTCATTGGCGTAGGCGGAAAAGCGCAGGGGCATGCCGGGTATATCGAAGGCGCCGGCGCCCCGGTCGGTTACCGTGCGCACGGTGCCGTGTTCTTTCATATGGGGGTGGTTCATAGCCTGTTCGATGGAGAGGATCGGGGCGACGGGAATATGTCGCTCGCCCAGCTTACGGATTATTTCTTCATCGCTTTCGTGAGATTGGAGCCACTCTTCGATGATGGGCTGGAGGATATCCCGATTAGCGGCCCGCGTGGGATCGTCTATAAAGCGGGGGTCGTCCAGCAGTTCTGGCATACCCATTACGTCCACCAGTTTTGGCCAGTGGCCGAGGATGGCGATCAAAATAATGTAGCCGTCCTTGCTCTTGAATACACCCAGCGGGCCAACGGCGCCGTGATGACGCCCAGGTAGCACGGGGCTGTATTCGCCCTTGCTGGCGCTGATCATGCCAACGTTCATTTCGTGACTGTGGAAGTAACAATCGAGCAGGCAGACATCCACGTACTGGCCACCACCGCCGGTGGCGCGGTGATACAGCGCGGCATTGATTGCCGCCAGGGCGTGGGCGGCGGTCATGGTGTCGCCAAGGGCGGCGATGGGAATGTATGGCCCCACTTCCTGATCGCCGATCATGCTGGTGATGCCGGC
>DLXZ01000140.1:4605-23422 GCA_003448675.1 Porticoccaceae bacterium | reverse complement strand
TCGGGGTTGAGCTCGTGGACTTTCTCCCACGGCAGGCCCAGGCGGGCAATGGCGCCGGGGGCGAAGTTCTCTATCACGATGTCCACCTGTTTGACCAGATCGTAGACAATTTGCTTGCCTTCGTCGGTGCGCATATCCACGCAGAGGCTTTTTTTGCCGCGGTTTTGTTGAATAAAGTAGACACTGCGGTCGTTGATCTTCAAACCCACCTGGCGAATTTGCTCACCGGCCGGGGCCAGTTCCAGTTTGATAATTTCCGCGCCCATTTCGGCCATCATTTTGGTGCAGCCGGGGCCGGCAACGTGCTGAGAAAAATCGAGCACGCGGATGCCGTCGAGAATGTGTTTTTTTGCCATGTTTACCGCCCTGTGTCTGTCGTTATCTCGGAATAACCTTACCCGTTATTGCCGGGGATCATAGAGACTTCCCGGGGGGGAGACAATGGAATGCCGCTCGCCGATGCCACGGCGCGTGCCACTGTGCTTGGAGTGTGTAGCTGCCCGAGCGTAGGTGCCGGATTATTCGCTATGCCGCGCTGGTGAAACGGGATTGGGGCAAGGGGCAGCGAGCAATGGCCGGGCGCTTAATCCTCTCGGGATGACTGTTCTTCGTTCCAGATGGGATTGTCTCGATCTTCGGGGTGCAAAAGCTCTTTTTCCTGCTCATGCAGATGCCAATAGGATTTGTCGATGGCGCCCTCCGCGTAGGCTGCTTTTTCATTATGGTTGAAGGGACACCACCAGTTCTCGACAATTTTCACCAGATAGGCGTTGTAGCGAAATAACGCCACACTCAGGGGACAGTAGAGTTTGCAGTTGAAGACCCAGTACCAGCGAAAGCGGCGCAGGCTATGCCAGCGGGCGCCGGTGGAATAAATGATCTGCTCTGAGTTGCGATAGCGGTGGCTCAACCAGGGCGGCACGAAATCCCAGTAGGAGCGGATATTTTGCGCACCCATAAGCCGCAAATGGGTTTTCACCAGAAACACGCAAATGATGACAAACGGAATGGAAGTTATCAGGGGCAAATAGATTAACGGCACACCGATAAGCACTTTTAGAATCGGTTGATTGGGAAAGTTATTGCCGATGATAATGCGTTCCATGTTGTACTCCACGGGGATGATTCCGCGAAGCTTATCGCGGTTGCTGTGCGTGCCAATTGATCTGGAATGTTAATACGCGACTGGCTTCCCGAATTTGGTGGAAGCCAGTCCCTAAAATAACGTACCAAATGCTTTAGGCGTTTAAAAACAAATTTTTTATAACAGAATTGGCTGAAGCGGTGCTTGAATCGGTGAGTGGCCAAAGTAAGCTGTAGATGATGACGTCGCGTCGCGCACCCTGCTTGGTGATAGTGGCGTGGCGGTGACCCGAATAACAATAAGTACTCCCGCGAACAAAGAGCCTTCAGTGGCAGCTCAAGTAGCAAAAGGAGAAACATGGTGCGAGATAGCGAACGACCAACCACACTGGGGGCGCTGAAACAGTCCGGCTACCAGGTTTTGCCCATTCGTGAGGAGATGCAGCGCAATCTGGTTCGTAAGCTGGGGTCGGGGGAGGAGCTTTTTCCCGGTGTTATCGGCTACCAGGACACGGTGATTCCCGAGCTGGAAAACGCCATTCTCGCTGGTCAGGATGTGGTGCTACTGGGGGAGAGGGGGCAGGCCAAGACCCGGCTGTTGCGTTCCCTGGTCAGTCTGCTCGATGAATACACACCCGTCATTGCTGGTGTTGAGATACCGGAAAACCCCTTTGAGCCGATCTCCGCCCAGGCCAGGGCGCTGGTGGCGGAAAAGGGTGATGAAACACCCATTACCTGGCTGCACCGGGATCAACGCTACGGGGAAAAACTGGCCACCCCGGATATTACAGTGGCGGACCTGATCGGCGAGGTGGACCCCATCAAGGTGGCCGAGGGCCGCTATCTCTCCGATGAGCTGACCATTCACTACGGCATTATTCCGAAAACCAACCGCGGTATTTTCGCCATCAACGAGCTGCCGGATCTGGCCGAGCGCATTCAGGTGGGTCTGCTCAATATTATGGAAGAAAAGGACATCCAGATTCGTGGCCACAAAGTACGCCTGCCCCTCGATATTGTCGTGCTGGCCACCGCCAACCCCGAGGATTACACCAATCGCGGGCGTATTATCACACCCCTCAAGGATCGCTTCGGCGCCCAGATACGCAGCCATTACCCCCGGGAGCGGGAGCAGGAAATCCGTATTATGGAACAGGAGTTCCAGTACGCGGCGCTGGAAGGTTACACGCTGGAAGTGCCCGACTATATGAAAGAGGTCGTGGTGGAAGTCACTCACCTGGCCCGCCGATCGCCGGATATCAGCCAGCGCTCCGGGGTCTCGGTCAGGGCGTCCATCGCCAACTATGAAACCCTGATAGCCAACGCATTGCGCCGGGCCATTCGCCTCAAGGACAGCACGGTTGCCCCGCGTATTTCCGATCTGCCGTTTTTGATTCCGGCCCTGGCCGGCAAGGTGGAGTTCGAGGTGCTGGAGGAAGATCAGGAAGATGAAATCCTGCGGCAGTTATTCGAAGAGGCAGTCAAGCAGGTCTTCGACCAGCGTTTCTCCGTGGATGAGCTGGAACCCCTGGTGGAGACCTTTGGCACCGAGACCGCTGTCGATGTGGGCGAGGGCATGCACTCAGGCTTCTACCAGGATGTAATCGCCCAGTTACCCGGCCTTGGCGAGGCAGTGTTAAAACTGACCAGCTCCGATAATCCTGCGTTGCGCGCTGCTGCCGTTGAGTTCATTCTCGAGGGGCTTTATGTCAACGACCGGCTCAGCAAGGACACCATGCAGGGCCAATTTGTGTATCGCGCGTAAATCGGCAAACTGAAACCGGAACCCGCCATGGCAACGCCCAGTTCAGCGCTCTATCGCTACTTTCAGTGGGATGGCAGGCAACGTCAGCGTCACAGCGCCGACGATTTGATGGGTGCCCTGTCCGACGACTTTCTCTACTCCGGCAATATTCAGCAAGCGCTGAAATCCATGTTGCGGCGGGGTGGCGCCATGTCCGGGGAGCAGAGACTTTCGGGCATCCACGACATGCTCCGCAAGCTGCGCCAACAACGGCGGGAACAGCTGGAGCGTTATAACCTCGACAGCCTGTTCGATGGCTTGAAAGAACAACTGGAGCAGATTCTCGATAAGGAAAAACAGACCGTCCAGGACTGGCTTAAGGACGCCGGTCAGCAACAGGGAGACGAACCGGGCGGCCGGAATGGCCAGGGTGATGGAGATAAGAGCAGTGATGGTGCTCAATCCAGCCAGGCAGAAGGCCAGGCGGGGTCAAGCAGTCAAAGTGACGGCGAAGGTCAGGACTCCCGGGGCAAGTTTTCCGACAAGGTGCTAAAAAATATCGCCGCCCGAAACCAGTCCCAGCTCGACCAGCTGCCCCCCGATATGAGCGGCCAGATCAAGTCCCTGCAGGATTACGAATTCCTTAATACCGAGGCGCAAAAGGAATTCGACGACCTGATGCAGCAGCTGCGCGACGCCATGACCCAGACCTTCTTCAAGGACGTGAGCGACATGGTGAACGCCATGTCCGAGGGCGATATGGAGCGCATGAAGGACATGGTCAAGGCCCTGAATGAGATGCTGGTGAAGAAGATCGCCGGCGAAGAGCCAGGCTTTGACCAGTTTATGGAGCAGTTCGGCGATATGTTCGGCGACAATCCCCCCGAGTCGCTGGATGCGCTGCTGGAGCAGATGGAAGCCCAGATGGCGGCCACCCAATCCCTGATGAATTCCCTGTCTGCCGATCAGCGCAACCAGCTGCAAAACCTGATGGAAGGCAAGTTCGGTGATCCGGAGTTGCAGCAGGAGCTGATGAAGCTGAGCAAGGAGTTGTCGTTTCTCAATCCCCAGCCCAGCCAGTTCAATTTTTCCGGCGAAGAGGCCATCGACTTTCAGTCAGCCATGAAGCTGATGGAGGAGCTGCAACAGTTGGAGCGGCTGGAGCAGGACTTTCAGGGGGTCCGGGATTTCGAAGACCTGGACAGCATCGATGAAGATTTGATCAAGGAGCTACTGGGCGAGGAAGGCCTGGATGACTTCAAGGAGCTCAAAGACCTGGCCGACACCCTGGAGAAGGCCGGTTATATTCGCAAGGACGGTGATAAATGGACCATGACGCCACGGGGTTCCCGCATCATTGGGCAAAAAGCTCTGGAGGAGATCTACAACAAGCTCAAACATATGAATCTTGGCAATCACCGCAGCACCAAGGAGGGTCTGTTTGGCGATCAGCAGGAGGATAGCAAGGCCTATGAGTTTGGTGACCCTTTACACTTGCATATTCCCCGCACTTTAAAAAATGCCATTCGCCGTGAAAGCGCCAGCGGCGAGCTGCCGGCTTTAGATAAAGAGGGCAGTGGCGAGGGCGGCAAAAGATCGCGAGGCATCAAGTTGGCGGAGGATGATTTCGAGGTCCACCGCCATGAGCTGAACACCAAGACTTCGACCGTGTTGTTGCTGGATCTGTCCCTGTCCATGGCCCTGCGGGATGCGTTTTTGCCCGCCAAGAAAGTTGCCCTGGCCCTGCACAGCCTGATCAGTAGCCGTTACCCCAAGGACACGCTGTCGATTATCGGCTTCTCCGCCTATGCTCACGAAATTAAGCCCCAGGACCTGATTTCCGTGGATGTGGATCAGTTCAGCATGGGTACCAATATGCAGCACGCGCTGATTTTGGCGGAGAAAAAACTGGCCCGGGAGCACAGCGGCACCAAGCAGATTATTATGATTTCCGATGGCGAGCCAACGGCTCACCTGGAAGACGGGTATCCTTATTTTGAATACCCACCAAATCCAGTCACCATCGCCAAAACGCTGTTGGCGGTAAAACGCTGCACCCAGAAAAACATCACCATCAATACCTTCATGCTGGAACGCAGTCCCTTCCTGCGCAGCTTTATGGACAAAATCGCCAAGATGAATGGCGGTCGGGTTTTCTACACCACGCCCCACAACCTGGGCGAATACATTCTTCACGACTTCGTCGCTAATCGCCGCAAGCGCGTAGCCTGAACCCAAAGGAAAATTCGCGGATTCCCTTTCCCGCCTTGGGTGATCAAGGTGTTGCCTCTGTTGCAAAAGTAAAACGCGCTCTACAATGGCGCGGCCAATTTCAATGAATTTCTATTCAGTCCTTAAACACTTCAAATTAGAGGGGAAAAATCATGGGAGATTTACTTAACGGGCAGGTTGCCATCGTCACCGGCGCCGGTCGTGGCATGGGTCGGGCTCACGCCCTGGCTTTGGCGGCGGAAGGCGCTCGGGTAGTGGTGAATGATCTGGGCGGGTCGGTGACCGGCGAGGGCGGTGACGCCAGTGCCGCCGACGAGGTGGTTGCGGAGATCAAAGCCGCCGGTGGTGACGCCGTGGCCAACTATGGCAACGTCACCAGTGTCACCGACGGTAACGCCATGGTGGAGCAGGCCATGGATGTATTTGGGCGACTGGATATCGTGGTTAATAACGCCGGTAATATCCGTAACCAGTTGTTCGTCAAAATGACCGAGGAAGAGTGGGATAGCGTTATCGCGGTCCACGTAAAGGCGCTCTATGCGGTTACCCGTCAGGCGGCACAGGTTTTTGCCAGGCAGGGTAGCGGCCGCATTGTTAATACCGCTTCCGAAGCAGGGCTGGGTGGCTACGCCGCGTCCAACTACGCGGCCGCAAAGGAAGGTATTGTCGGCTTCACCCGCACTCTGGCGCTTGAGCTCGGGCCTTACGGGGTTACCACCAACGCCATTCGTCCCCGGGCTGGCACCCGTATGGCTGGGGCCGTGGATATGAAAAAGGCCCTGGATCTGGCCCGGGAAGGCAAGCTGCCCCTGCCGGAGTTTATGTTCGAAATCGAGGATATGATGGAAGGCTCGGAGACCTTCAGTCCGGATCAGGTTGCGCCGCTGGTGGTTTTCCTGTGCACTGACGCGGCTGCCAACATCAATGGCCGGGACTTTATCGTTGGCGGTGGTGAAATCACTTTGGTGTCTCTGCCCACCAAGGAACGCAGTGTATTCAGCGACAGGCCGTGGACGCAGGAGCACCTGCAGGCGTTGTTGCCGAAAACCCTTGGTAAGGGCCTGATAAACCCGGCAGCACCGCGCAAAAGCTAAACAAGCCCGTTCGCGGTAATGAAGTAGCTATTATCACAATGTAAATAGCTGTGTCCGATCACCTGAGCAGGCGTGAGCTCCGTATGTCTTGTCTTACGCCAACACAATCAAGGAACCGTATTGATTTTGTCGCTAAGGTTGCGGGTACCCGGAATGCCGTACGGGGTTATTCGGTTTCGACAAGCTGCAAGCGTGAAAATACCGAAAATGAAGTTTTGGAAAAATTCAGACGGTGATAACGGTACTTTTTTATTGAGCCGAGAATGGCACTGACTGGATGTCGTGGACGTGGGGTCATAGATAAATTTTTGCATAGCTTGCGTAGTGGCGGGGTCGGCTTTAGTTTCTGGATTCATTAGACAAAGGTGGAATGGCAGGTGACGGGTGTGCGACGGGAAAATGCGCTGAAAGCATGCTGTGCGCAATGGCGTTTGTCTAAGCTAAAAAGCAAGCCTAACCGTGGTTGAGCAATATTCGACCCTCTCCTGGCGAAACGGTTTGCCGGTGTCTGGGGTTCTGCTGACCCTGTTGAGTCTGGTTGGCTGTAGTCTTGGGCCTGAATATGTTCGGCCGCAAAATCACGCGACCAGCGAAAGTGCTTTTCTATCGGATCTGTCCGGGAGAGACGCCGCGGAGGTAGCGGCTCCGGCAGAGTCCAGCTGGTGGTTGCGTTTCAACGACCCTCTGCTCAATGCCTGGATTTCACGATTGCACTCTGAAAACCTCGATCTCAGGGTTTCACTCGAACGTATCGAACAGTCGCGCCAGCAGGTGCGTATTCAGAGCGGCGCTCGCTGGCCTGCGCTTGGCATATCCGGGGACGGGGGCAGGCGTTTTGCACCGGATGCGCTAGCCAATGGGGAACGCGACTACCGCTCGGAAGTTAACCTGGCCAGTGGTATCTCGTGGCAGCTGGATTTGTTTGGTCGTATTCGACAGGGGATCAAAGCCGCTCACTACCAGGCGAGCGCTCGGGAGCAGGATTATATTGGACTGCGGCAAAGCCTCATCGCGGAGCTGGTGGGCCACCGGGCGCGCCTGGCCCTCCTGGAAAAGGAAATCGAAATACAACAAACGATAGTATCCAGCCGTGAACAGACGCTAAACACCGTGAACCGGCGTTATCGCCTGGGCGTGAAAAATGCTTCCGCGGTGGATGTCCACACGGCCAGGGAGAACCTGAGCACGGCGCAAGCAACGTTCAATGCGCTTAAACTGGCGTTGGATGAAACCTACCTTGCGGTTGACCGGCTTTTGAATCAGGCCCCGGGGGGGGAACGGCTATCCAGCGTCGGTTTTCCACTGCTACCGCCCATGCCGGTTCCGGTTTTAATAAGCCCTGCACAGTTGCTGGATCAACGACCCGATATCCTGGGCAGTGAATTGAGACTCAAGGCTGCCAACGCTGGCATTGGAGTAGCGGTGGCCGATCTGTTTCCCGATTTGACCTTGACTGCCAGTGGCGGATTTGTGGGTTCGCAAATTGGAGGTTTGCTGGTTAACGACCAGGCGGTGGGCAGTATTATTACGCAGCTAAACACGCGGCTGTTTGAAGGTGGTCGTCTGCGCGCGCAAATCCGCCTGCGTGAAGCGGAAGCGAGAGAACTGGCCTGGCAATATGCCAACGTTGTGTTAACCGCGATGATCGAGGTGGAAACCGCGCTGGTTCAGGAACGATCCCTACGTGCCCAGGTCGATAATTTACTCGCCAGCGTGGCCTCCGCGCGTCGGGCCGAGGCGCTGAGCAGGGAGCGTTACCAGCGGGGTATTACTTCTCTGCTGGAATTACTGGAAACACAGCGGCGCTGGCAGAACGCCGAGCGCAATTTACTGGCTGCCCAACAGGCCAGCTGGAATGCTCGCATTAATCTGCACCTGGCCCTGGGTGGTGACTGGCAACTTGGCCAGCCGGTTCCCCCTCAGTCTCGGAGCCGGGGGAAGGAAAAGTAAGTATGGGCAAGATCTTTACCCGAGATAACCTCCAGCTGCTGCTGGTTATTGCCATTATTGTCGCCGCGATAGCGCTATCCAGGCTATTTAGCGCCTCCCGCACCCTGCCCGAGCGGCAGGTGGATGAAAGCCCACTGGCGGTGACCGTATCGACCGTTGAGCGGGGTGAGAACGTTATTCCCGTGCTCAGTACCGGCCGGGTGCTGCCGCGCAGTACGGTGAGCATTACGCCGCAGGTGTCCGGGCGCGTGGAGTGGGTGAGCGAAAACCTTTATGGCGGCGGTTTCCTCGAAGCCGGGCAAGCCTTGTTTCGCATTGAGGCGGTTGATTACGAGAATACCGTGGCCCGAGAACGAGCCCAACTGGCCCAGGCCCGGACGGATTTGGCCCTGGAGGAGGCGGAAGCCGAAGCCGCGGTCGCTGAGTGGCAGGCGCTTAATGCCGATACTGAGGTGCCGGCCCTGGTGAGCAGGGCGCCGCAAATTGCCCAGGCGCGGGCGCAGCTTGCCGCGGCCGAGGCGCGGCTGGCCCAGGCGGAGCTGGATCTTTCCCGGACGCTTTATCGCCTGCCTTTTTCGGGTCGGGTGGTATCGAGCACCCTGGAGATCGGCGAGTTCGTGGTTGCCGGGAACCGCTACGGCGAGATTTACAATCAGGATTCCCTGGAGATTGTGCTGTCGTTATCTCAAAACGACCTGTATTGGCTGCGCCGCGGCGCAGCTGACGAGATCGGGGTAGCTATCAATTTTGCACTGCCCGGCGAGCCTCAAGGCCGGGCGCGGGTGGAGGGCAGGGTTCTGCGTTTTGGCGCTATTCTGGATGAAAATACCCGCTTCCAGGAGGTCGTGATCAAACCGATCGGTGATGGCAGCCTGCTGCCGGGGATGCTGACGGAAGTGGAGATGCGGGGGATGCCGGTTGCCGACACCTGGCGTTTGCCGATAACGGCGATTCAGGCTGGACAGGACGTCTGGCAGGTTGATGCGGAAGGCAAGCTGCGACGATTGCAGCCGGAAATCCTGAAGACGCTGACGGATACGGTCATCGTTAGGTTGCCCCTGGATCTAGACAAGGCGGCTTTTGTCAACGGAGTAGTGAGCGGCGGGGTTGAAGGCCTCAAGGTTCGCGTGGTAATCGACCCGGAAGGTTCTGCCGATGGCGGATGATCAGGATCGTCGCCATGGTATGAATACCCTGGTGGGCTGGTTTGCCACTAACACGGTTGCGGCCAACATTATTATGGCCTTTATGCTGATTGGCGGTTTTATCGCCGTGCGCGGCATGATTACCGAGACCTTTCCATCCATTGACCCGAAAACGATCACCGTCGCCACGCCCTATCCCGGGGCGACGCCCTATGACGTGGAGGAAAGCATTACTCGTCGGGTGGAGGAGGCGGTCATCGGCATTGAGGGAGTCAAGCGCGTGACCTCGAGCGCCAGTGAAGGCGTGGGCAGGGTGACCGTGGAAATGGAGGATTTTGTCGATCCGGATCAGGTGCTCGACGATGTCGAAACCGCCGTCGATGGCCTGGTGGATTTTCCACCGGAAGAGGCTGAGGAACCCTCCATCGTTAAAACCCGACGCACCTCCAGCATGATGTCACTGGCGGTATTTGGCGAACTGGATGAGCGAAGCCTGCGTTACTGGGCGGAAACCATTGAAAATGGTCTGCTGCAACTGCCCGAAGTCACCCTGGTTAACATCAGTGGCGGTCGCGATCTGGAAATTTCGATTGAGGTCAGCGAGGAGACTCTGCGTCACTACGGTCTGACCCTGGACGACATCGCCCGCCGTGTCGGTGACTTCTCGGTAGACGTGCCCGGCGGCACCCTGCGCACTGAATCCGGGGATATTCTGATTCGCGTTCAGGATAAGCGCTACACCGGTGCGGAGTTTGCCAACATTACCATTCGCAGCGCCCGGGATGGCTCTCAGTTGCGCCTGGGTGATATCGCGACCATCCGTGATGGTTTCGAAGATATTGAGGTTATTAATCATTTTAACGGCAAGCCCGCTTTATTTGTTGAAGTCCTGCGCAGTGACGCCCAGGACACGCTGACGCTGGAGCAGGCGATCAAGGGCTATTTGCAGCATCTGGAATTGCCTGCGGAACTGGATGTGCAAATTTGGCGCAACACATCAGACGTGCTGCGCGCGCGTATCAGCCTGATGGTGCGCAACGGTATTCTCGGCTACGTGCTGGTGTTTTTAAGTTTATTATTGTTTCTGGATCTGAAGCTGGCTTTCTGGACCAGCCTGGGTATTCCAATCTCCTTTCTGGGTGGTTTGTTGCTGGTGTCCTTCACCGGCATCACCATCAATATGATTAGCCTGTTTGCGCTGATTATTGTGCTTGGCATCGTTGTCGATGATGCCATTGTGGTGGGCGAAAGCATTTATCACGAGCAGGAGAAAAATCCGGGTAACCGCTACGCGGTGCTTGATGGCGTGTTTCGGGTGCGTGCGCCGGTTACCGTTGGCGTGATGACCTCCATCGCCGCCTTTGCGCCACTGTTGTTTTCAACGGGAACCATGGCCCAGATTATGTTGCCGGTGCCGATTATCGTTATTGGTATCCTCGCGATGTCGTTGATTGAGGCTTTCTATATTCTGCCGGCCCACCTGGAATCCACCAGCCGCTGGTCGGCCGGGTTGCTGGCGGCCTTGCGCAACCGAACCCAGGCGGCTCTGGAGCATTTTGTCAGCAAGCGGGTTTTGCCCCTGCTGGTGCTGGCTTTGCGTTATCGCTATGTCACCGTGGCCCTCGCCCTGGCCACAGTTATCGTTACCACGGGTATTTTTCAGGGCGGCATTGTGCGCTTTGTGTTTTTTCCCCAGATCGACAGCGATCACATTACCGTAAAGATGAAAATGCCCACCGGCACCGCTTTTGAAACCACCTATCAATATGCCGCGCAAATTCTTGAAGCCGGTGAGCGCATGGCCCGCGACGCGGAAGCTTCTGTCGGCGACGGAGCCGCGGTGGTGGAAGCGATTTCCTTTACGGTTGGCAGTCAGGGCGCCGATACCACGGGTCCGGCGGCCAGTAATGCCAGCAGCAACGCCAGTCACCTGGCGCAAATTCGCATGGAGCTGGTTCCCGGCGACGAGCGTTCGTTTTCTTCCAGCGAGTTGGCGCGCCGGTGGCGGGAAAACCTGCCAGTGATTCCTGGCGTTGAGAGCCTGACTTTCCGCAGTAATCTGGTGCATGCGGGCGATGACATTAATATCGAGTTATCCCACCGGGACGAAGCAACGTTGGGCGAGGCGGCAAATGCCTTTAAACAAAGCCTCGCCGGCATAGTTGGCGTTAGCGATGTGCAGGACAGTTTTGAACCAGGTAAACGGGAATACGTGTTTGAATTGACCGCGGCGGGCCTGGCGGCGGGACTGACGCCGTTGGATATCGGCCGGCAATTGCGCTTTGCCTATTATGGTGCCGAGGTGCATCGAGTACAGCGTGGTCGCAGTGAACTTAAGGTCATGGTTCGCTATCCCGAATCCCGCCGGCGCACACTAAGTGATTTGTATAACACCCGCATTCGACTGAAGGACGGGGCCGAGATGGATCTGCGCACGGCCGCGGTGATTCGCGAGCAGCGGGGCTATTCCCGTATTGAGCGGGTCGATGGCCGGCGCATAGTCAGTGTCAGCGCCGATGTGGAAGAGGCGGTCACGACACCGGACGATGTGATCGCCGCCATGCGTGAACGGGCCTTGCCGGAATTGATCGCCCGTTATCCTGGCCTCAGTTATTCCTTTGAGGGAGTCAACCGGGATCAGCGTGACGATACCCGTAGCCTCATCCGCAATTTGCAAATCGCGGTAATGGTGATGTTTGTGATGTTGGCTTCACAACTGCGTAGTTATGTGCAGCCGTTGATTATCCTCACCGCCATCCCCTTTGGTTTTGTTGGCTCTGTCTGGGGCCATTTGTTAATGGGTTTCGACATATCTTTTGTTTCGATATTCGGCATGATTGCCCTGTCTGGTGTTGTCATAAACGACTCGGTGGTGTTGGTGGATTACTATAACAGGGTGCGCGACGAGACCGAGGTATCCATCCGCGAGGCCTTGGTGACTGCGGTGGAAAGGCGTTTTCGGCCCATCCTGCTGACTACTATGACGACCAGTTTGGGCTTGTTGCCGATGCTCACGGAAACCAGTTTGCAGGCGAAATTCCTGATTCCCATGGCCGTCAGCATCGCTTTCGGCATCCTCTACGCGAGCCTGGTGATTATATTTCTGGTGCCGGCGCTGATTCTGGTCAGCGAGGATTGTCGCACGCTGCTACGCAGGTTAAGCCACCGTGCTTCTCTTAGCGTGAGCGGTTGATGGGGTAGTCACCGTCATTATTTTTCAGTGGCTGTATCAGCATTTGATCCAGCCGTTGGTCGCGGGGGCTGCGGAAAGCATGGATGCCAATGACCATATCCTGGTGTCCATCCCTCGGTTGAGCGCGATAGGTGCCCAGACAGCGGTCCCAGAGGGACAGATTAAAACCGAAATTACTGTTGGCCTCGTCAACGTGAACCGAATGGTGCACCCGGTGCATATCCGGCGTGACAATGATGGACCGAAGCCAGCGATCCACCGCCAGTGGCAGGCGAATGTTGGCATGGTTAAACATGGCCATGGCGTTGAGGAGGACTTCGAATATCAGCACGGCCACCGCTGGTGGTCCCAGGGCCGCGATCAGTAATAGTTTAATCACCATCGACAGGATGATTTCCAGGCTATGAAATCGTGACCCGGTGGTGACGTCAAAGCCCTGATCCGCGTGGTGCATTCGGTGCAGGCGCCAGAATAAAGGTACGGCGTGAAACATCACGTGTTGCAGGTAAATAGCCAGATCAAGGACGATCACCGCAATCACCACGGACAGCCAGGAAGGCAGTTGCGCAATATGGAGCAGGCCCCAATGGGCGCTTTCGGCTTTTAGCGCGAGACCGACAGTTGTTACAGGCATCAGTAAACGCAACACAAGGGTGTTTAAAAAGACGATGCCGATGTTGCCCGGCCAGCGAAAATGGCGCGGCAGCGTCAGGGCACGGCGTGGGGCGAGTAATTCCCAGGCCGCCATCAGGCTAAAAACGCCGAAAAAAAACCCCAGGCGGATAGTCGGTTCCAGTGCTAACAGGTCAGAAGCCATTGTGGATTCCGTTTCCCTAACCGCTCAGTATTTCAAAATCAGCAATGACCGGCAGGTGGTCGCTGGCTACCCGCGTCAATTGCAAGCGGGAAACCTGGGCAGAGATTAAGCGCAGCCGACCCCGATAATAAATGCGGTCCAGGCCGCCGCGGGGAGAAAACGAGGGGTAGGTTTTGATCGGGCGGGTTCGGAAACGAGTCTCGCGGTCACTGGCGCAACGCAGTCCCATACCCTCAACATACAGCGCCCGCAGGCGGGATAACCAGTCGTTAAAGTCGCCACCGACGATGCAGGCGGTATGGGAGTCAACATCGGTAAATTCCCTGGAGCGCAACAGCAGGCCAGACTGACGCTGTCGTTCCAAAGGCGAGAGTCCGAGGTGGAGATTAAAGACCTCCAGTCTGTGGGCAGCGCGGCTACCGCTACTGATGTCGATTGCCGTGTGCTGGCAGCCGCGCCGTTTGAGATCGCCAATGGTGAGGTCGATATTTCGCTCGCGCGCTATCGGGAAACGACTTAAGGTGGCGTTGCCGTAACGCCCCTTGCGCAGGCTGACATTATGGCCAGCGGCGTAATGGGGATAGTTAAGCATCTCGGCCAGCTCCTTGGCCATGTCCTGTTCGCGGGATCGGGGTACGCCGTCGTCAACCTCCTGCAGCAACACGATATCAGCGTTGTGGTGGTGCAGAATTTCAGCGATGCGTTGGGGCTGGAAGCGTCGGTCCAGGCCGATGGCCCGGTGAATATTGTAGGTGAGGATTTTGAGTTTCAACTGGCCTTTGACTCCCGCTTACTGGGCGGTGCGCTACCGGTGTTGGCGCCGCCTGTCCCTATTGTATTACTGTTTGCCGCCGTGGAGCGAAATTGTCAAAATGCGCGTCCATCAATTTTACAGTTTTTCCCATGAATATCATCGGTAAGCTAGAGTCGATTTCCCGCTACCCGGTGAAAAGTATGCGTGGCCAGTCACTGGAAAGCGCTTTCGTTGGCTATGCCGGTGTGTACGGGGATCGAATTTATGCTTTTAAAACCCCGGACGCGCCGTCATTTTTCCCTTATTTCACCGGTCGCAACAAGCGGGAAATGCTGCTCTATACACCGCGCTTTCGCTTTCCCGATCAGGCCTATCAGCCACGGAGCTGGCCGGAGGCCGAGGCCTATAGCATCGGCGTAACACCGGTATATGGCGGTGAAAACGAGCTGGCCGTGGATGTGGAAACGCCGGCCGGCGAAGTGTTTGCCATCGACGATTCCAGACTTGCGGAGCAGTTAGCCGGTGGTGGTCAGGCGCTTAGTCTGTGCCGGTCCGATCGTGCATTGACCGATGGCCGGCCGCTGTCGTTGATATCGAATCAAACCGTGCATCAGTTATCCGAGGAAACTCAAAAACCGGTCGATCCCCGGCGCTTTCGAGCCAACCTTGAGGTCGACTGGTTCGAGCGAAAGGGATTTTACGAGGATGAACTTATCGGGCGTCAACTCAAGCTGGGCGACCGGGTTACCGTGGTGCTGGTGGAGCGCGATCCACGCTGTGAAATGATTACCTTTGATCCGGATACTGCGGAATCCGATCCCGCCTTGCTCAAATGCGTGACTAGTCATCACGAACGTCGGGCTGGAGTCTATGCCGCGGTAATTGTCGAGGGAATGATTAAAGTTGGGGACAATATCGAGCTGATATAAAAGATCGTGTAGGGAGGCTTTACCGGATTTGCCCATGGCTAAATCAAAGTACAAGCGCTGGTTCAAGAGCAGTAAATAGTCTGTTCTGTTGCGGACGCTGGATTGACATGGGCGGACAAGCGTGTGTAAGTTTACCCGCCGCTAGCGAGAAAAATTCACCGGCAAGAGGATCACTAACGTGGAATGCCCCAAGTGCACTAGACCCATGGAAACCCAGATCTTCAAGAACATCGAGCTGGATCGTTGCACCGGATGCTATGGCATCTTTTGCAGTCCCGAGATGATAGATGAAGGCAAGGAAGTGTGGCTCGCCGAAGCGGTTCTGGATGTTGGTTATGCATCTACCGGAGCCCGATACGATAAAGTCGATGAGATTGATTGTCCGTCATGTAATGTGAAAATGGATAAAATCTCTGATCCTGTGCAGACCCATATCTGGATGGAAGCCTGCCCCCAATGCAGCAAAATATTTCTCGATGCCGGTGAATACACTGACCTCAAACACAACACGATTCTCGATAGATTTCGGGATTGGCGTAAAGGCAATCGGGCTTAAGCGAAAATGAAAAGCACAAGCTGAGTGAAACCGGAAGAACATTAAAGTCCTCAGTATCGCAAATTTCGCGATGCTCTAATGCGTCTATGGGTAGACTGCCGCTATATGATTAGAGCTCTGTCAAGGTATGAATCTTTTGCCGTCAAAACGTTCCAGCGTGGCGATTTCCTCGATCGTTTTTCTTTTTAACTGACGTAGTTGTTTGACAGGTTTGCCCAGGGGCACAATCGCGCAGACAGCATAGTGCTCGGGTATATTCAATAGTTTTTGTACTTCCGGTTCCCGCGAAGCGGCCAGCGTGGTGATAGTGCCGCCGAAACCAGCGTTGCGCGCGCTCAGTAGAACGTTCCACACGAAGGGGTAGATCGAGGCGCCGCTAATGACCCCAACCCTGTCCAGATGCTGATCCATCGATGCCACCACATTTAAGTCCAGCAAAAAAACCAGTACTACGTCGGCTTTAAGGTAGGGTTCGGTAAACATGGCAGGTACATTAATTCTCGCTATCTGTTCGTCGGTTACCTTGCTTGGCGTCACGGTATTCCAGGGGTTTTCGCCCGCTTCGATTTGCGCGAGATACCTTTTTGCAGCGGGCTCACCCAGAGTAGCGAGGGCTTTTCTCGTGCCGGGATCTCTGACAATAATTACTCGATTGCCCTGTCGATTACCGCCACTTGGTGCAAAGCGGGCGTTGTCGAGAATGTCGCACAGGACTTTATCCGGGATGGCTTCGCCAGTGTATTCGCGGCAGGCAAAAGTGGTGCGCATCACCTGGTTGAGTTCCATGATTTGCTCCTGTTTTATTCGATAGAAGGTTTGATCTGGCTTCAATGTATCAGTTCATGAATCGCGGCATAACCTGACTGACGAAAGCATTATAGGAATCCGGGCTCATCGGTAACACGATGTGATACGTCATGCCGGTGGCATCAATGCGAGACTGGAATTCCTCAATGACCTGCTCCGGCGTACCCATAAGCGTTACCGGCGAGTTTTGTGCCGCGACAAGATCGGAAAAACCCAGTTGTTTAGCGATGCCTTCCAACGAGGGGTCTGCTGGCTTGTCGGACAGTGCAACAAGCGTGAAGCCACTGAGTTCAATGTTTTCCGGATTGCGGTTAGCCTGGTCGGCAAATTGTTTAAGCTGCGTGATCTTTTTCGCCAGCACCGCTTTAGTGAATTTGACAGTAGCCACCGGATCGTTGACGAAGTCCTTGCCGTTGGACGTGGGCGGGATCATGTTGAGGATATCTCCATGTCGGGCTGCGATTTTTAGCAACCCGGCGCCGGAGCCCCCCAGCATGACGGGTGGATGGGGCCGCTGAACCGGGCGGGGATGGTTGAATGCCTTATCAATTGAAAAATATTTTCCCTTGAACGTCGGTGTATCATCACACCACATGGCCTTGACGATCTGCACGGTCTCTTCCAGTTGTTCCAGACGTTCCGGCGTCGATGGAAAAGGGTAACCGTGGGCATGGTATTCCTGATCGAACCAGCCCGCACCGATACCGAGAATAAAACGGCCATTGCTGACCTGGTCCAGGGTCGACGTGATTTTGGCGAGCAGTGCCGGGCTGCGAAAAGAAGCCGCGACCACTGAAGGCACCAGACGGATGGAAGAGGTAAGCGCCGCTATCGCGGTAAGACTGGTAAAGCATTCCAGTTGTGGACTGTCGTGGGAACCCAGGGGCGAAAAAAAGTGGTCGTTGGTGGAAACACTATAAAAACCGTCTTTTTCCGCCTGCAAGGCTGCGGTTCTGGCTTCCTCGAAATTGCCGGTTGGCAGAAAAGTGCCAAATTTAATATTTTTCATCATGAACCCTCCATCAGGTTAAGCAGACAGGATTTTATTTTTCGGGCAAATTCGTGAAGTCCGCCGGGCGCTTTTCCTTGAAGGCCTGAATCGCTTCACGGTTAGCCGGTGCGCCGACCAGCTCGGCAAAGGCCGCGATTTCTCGTTTGCGCGCTGCTTCGATTTCCGCCAGGCGCGGCGCCAGTACCAGATTTTTGGTGTGGACCAGTGAAACGATGGGCATGGCGGCAATGTGTTTAGCCAGCTTGTTAACCTCGGGCATTAACTCTTCAGCAGCGGTTTTTTTCCAGGCCAGACCCATTTCCACGCATTGATCAGCGTCGAACCACTCGGCGGTATAGAGGATGTGGGCCGCGTTGGTCCAGCCCACCAGCAGTGGTAAGAGGTAGGAGTTTGCCGCTTCCACAGTGACGCCCAAAGTGGCAAAAGGCGCGCGCAATCGCGCCTCCTCGCTGATAAAAACAAAGTCGCAATGGGGCAGCATGGTGAGGCCAATTCCCACGCCCATGCCGTTAACCGCCGCGATAACCGGCTTGGGGAAGCGGGCAAGGGTATCAAGAAAATGGGGAAAGCCGTGGGGTTGGCCGTCATTGTGTTTGGGAGGCTCCGCCATCTCGGACAGATCCTGGCCGGCGGTGAAAGCCCGCCCCTTACCGGTGATTACCACCACGGCCACGTTGTCGTTGTCGATGGCGTCTACCAGAGCATCGCCAGCGCCGTCATAGAGCCTGTCGTTGAAGGCGTTCAGCGCTTCCGGCCGGTTAAGGGTGATGGTGCGTACGCGTTCGACATCTTCAACGATCACGCAGTCTGAATTTCTCATTTGATTACTCGCTTTATTCAGTTGTTCCTGGGCGGTATGAATCAGCCTTGCAGGTGATAGACGGGGGTGGCTTCGCTTTCGACCCTAACGTGGACCTTCAGGCACACGGCACAAGTGGGGCAATAATGCTCCACGAGGGTGACCGCGTTGGCGTTGCGCCGGCGGATAGCGGTGTCGGCGGCTTCATATAGCGTGGCCAGATCCCTTATGTTACTTTCGGTTTTCTCGACCCAACCCACGCCATTGGTGCTTAGGCTGGTATTGCAGTGGGCGCAGACCCAGGCGCCACTGGCCATGCGGACATCAGCCAGCGCGGTCTCCGATGGTAGCTGATCCAGGGCGACCTTCGCGCCGACTACCAGGGCTGAACGCAGGGCATTGCGGTTGGCCCAGGTGGCGGTAACATCCACCTCCGTTCCGTTTGCGCCAGTCAATACGGCACCGTAAAGCTGCTTGGCGGCATCCCGGGAAATTGCACCGTCGATCAGGTCTTGCTCGACCAACGCCGGGTCGCGCAGAAAGGGGTCGCCCAACCCACCACCGCCACCACCTATGCCTCGGAAGACATCGCCTTTGGTGAAAGGGATATGGGTCTGGCAGCCGCGCAGCGATTCGTCCAGCACGCCACCGAGAAGCTCTGGGGTTTTCGGCAACTTACCTTCGCTGAGCAGTTGCTCGGCC
>DLXZ01000140.1:0-4452 GCA_003448675.1 Porticoccaceae bacterium | reverse complement strand
CGCTGAGCAGTTGCTCGGCCTGGCTGTTGCGAATCAACCAGGCTTTGCCGGACCCGCCGGGGAGTCCTCCGGCGACACCGCGGGCTGGGATTTCGGCGCCACTTTGAAAGTTCATGCCAACGAAGTTGTCGGCACCGTGCAGCATAAAAGCTTCATCAATAGCCAAACCGCCTCGGCTGACGCCAGCGCCGCCAGCATTGGCTTTGGTTTTGCGCCAGAGCATCAGCACCGGTGAGTCCAACTCCTGTACCTCGACGTCAGCCCACTTAATGGCCAGGGTGGATTGCATGCCATAGCAGTCCTGGCCATCGCCGACGGTTTGTCCAGCGCCGCCGATGCCCACTGCCATGCCGAAGGGCATAAACATGGACGGGTTGCCCTTGTTATCCGTACCAAACCAGATACCCAGAGTCACCGCGCCGGAAGATTGCCCCGATACCCGGCTACGCAGGTCTTCGTTATCCGAGGCGGCGCAGGCGGCGGTGATGGCTTCCTGCACCATGCGCCCAACACGCATGCCGGCGGAAGCATGGCCACTGGTTACCGGCGCTGGCACGATAGGGTTGACGATGGATCCGGCCTCGCCAAGGTCGATTTCCAGACAGTTCCAGAAGCCCTCATTAAAAGCTATATCCGGCGCCAGCTGGCACATGATGGGCGCGATCAGACTGCCTTCGGAGGCCGAGGGGCCAGCGTTGATAAAGGCCGCCACCTGGGGGCAGCCGGAAAACCGGAATTTGAGCTGATCGCCCGCGACCGTCATATTGCAAAATACCGGGTTCAGGCGATCATCGCCAAAACCGTCGTATTCGACATAGTCGTAGGTGGCGTAGCTGCCGTCGGGGAGGCTGGCAATCCGTTCGCGCAGGGCTTTTTCAGTGAGATCGATGTTGTAATCGATATATTTTTTCAGGGTATCTCGCCCGTATTCCTCGATCAGTTTGCCGAAGCGTTCACCGCCGACGTTGCAGGCGGCCACCAGACTACGCAGGTCGCTGATAAACGACAGGGGCACTCGCACGTTGTTACGCATAAAGCCGACCCATTCCTCATCGAGCACGGCCTTGTGGGCCACCCGGGTGCCGGGAAAGCGCAGGGCCTCGGAATAAGTGTCACGGGCTTCCGGGGCAAAGCCGGAGATGGCCGAGCCGCCAATGTCCATCAGATGGGCGTTGGAAAAGGTCCAGCCCACTAGCTCATCCTGATAAAAAATGGGCATAACAATGCCCACGTCACCCTGGTGCAGGGCGCCACTGGTGTGGGGATCATTACAGATAAAGGCATCGCCGGGCTGGATATCGTCCGGCACCCTGGCACGGGCGACCGCTTCGACCCCCCGGCGGGAAGAGGCCATGTGCAGCAAAATATAGCCGGAGCTGCCGATCTGGTTGAGGTCTGCGTCGAACAGTACCGTGGAAAAATCCTTCGATTCGGTCAACACCGGCGAGCCGGAGGTGCGCAGTAGCACCAGGCTCATTTCCGTGGTGATGTTGTCAAAGGCCGAGCGAATGACCTCGGCGGTGATGGGGTCGTAGTCGCCGCCGGCGTTTGGGTTTGTCGCTGAAGGTTTCGTGTCTGTTGTAGTGTGATGACTCATGATTATTCTCCTGCCTCGTTTTGGGGCTATCCCCGATGGCGATCTGGTTCAGTCAGCACGGATGCTGACCCGAAAGTTATTGAACTCATCGCGTCTGGCTTTGGCGTGACGGGGGATGTAGATAGTGGTATCGCGGCAGTCGATAATGCCAGGGCCGTCGAACTCGGCGCCGGGCGTCAGCTTAAAGGCGTCATAAATCGGGGTTTGCGCCCATTCATTGGCATCGGGCAGATACAAGCGGCGGGTGGACAGCGTGGCGCCAGCGAGGTCGACGGCTTCGGTCTTCATGGGCTGGATATCCGGTTTTTCCCGCACGCCGACACCGGTGACCACATAGTTGACCAGCATCAGCTCGGACTCGGTCCAGGCGGTGCCGGGGCCGAATTCTTCTTCATAGGCCCGATCAAATTGCGGGCGAATGGCCACGCCCAGTTCCGTGGCGACCTCGTCCTTGCCCATGGGCATATACATTTCCGCCAATTGGCCCACGTAGCGGAAATCGCCACCAAAGGTGATCTGCATTTCTTTATCGCCGAAGCCGGCCTCCTGAAGGTCCTTACGCACCAGTCCTTCCAGTCGGTCGCGGGTGGCGATCATGTGACCGTAACCGTCTTCGCTGCCCACCAGCCAGCCGATGGTGGCGGATTCTCGGCGGATGTAGTCGGCTTCCAGTAGCCCATAGGCGGAAAACGCCGAGCTCTGTCCGGGAATGATCAGGTCGGTGATGCCGAGCTTCTGGCACATGGAGGCGCTAAACACTGGCAGTGCGCCACCGTAAGCGATAAACGTGCACTTGCGAGGGTCTCGGCCACGGCTGACCGAGAGCTCGCGCAGGGCGTTTGCCATATTGGCCACCACCAGGGCATAGGCGCCCGCCGCGGTGCGCGTGGCGTCCCAGCCCAGGGCGTTGCCGACTTTTTTTTCGAGGGCGTTTTTGGCCGCTTCGATGTCCAGTTCGTACTGGCCGCCCAGATAATTATCCGGGTCGATAAAACCCATCACGGCCATGCAATCGGTGACTGTCGGCTCGGTGCCGCCACGACCTGAACACACAGGGCCAGGCATGGAGCCGGCGCTTTGGGGGCCAACCTGGGGAATGCCACGGGCATCCAGGTGGATAATGCTGCCGCCGCCGGCGCCGATGGAATCGATATCGAGCAGGCTGAGGGCGGTTTCGAAGCGGCCAATGGTGCAGCGTTGGACTACCTTGGGTTGCTGCCTATGAATGAGGATGGAATCGAAACTGGTGCCGCCCATGTCGCCGCACAGGACTTCATCCAGGCCATAGCGCCTGGCCAGGGCCGCGGAGCCCACCGCGCCACCGGCCGGCCCGGAGCTGTAGAGCTGGATGGGCACCTGCTTGACCACTTCCTCGGTGAGGACGCCACCGAGGCCGTTAAAAAACTCCAGGGCACGCTCGTAGCCCTGGCTGCGCAGGCCCTTTGCCACGGTTTCGACAAAGCCTTTTACCGGCGGTTGTACATAGCAGTTCAGGATAGCGGTTTGCCAGCGCTCGAACTCCCGGAAAACCGAGGCCACCGCCACCGAACGGGTGACAAAAACATCCGGCGCCACACGTTTGATAATCTCCTCGGCCTCCTGCTCGTGTTTGCCATTGGCGGTGCTCCACAAAAAGCACACGGCGATACACTCGGCGCCCAGGGTTACCAGCCGGCGCACCTCTTTTTCCACCTGTAAGTGATCCATGGCGACAATGATGTCGCCGTCCCGGTCAATACGTTCATCGATTTCGGCGACAAATTCCTGGGGCACCAGCCGGGGCAGGTTGCGCTGCAGGTGGTCGTCGCGGACATTCATCCGTGCGCCGCGGCCTACCCGCAGGATGTCGGAAAAACCGCCGGTGACCAGCACGCCGACTTTGGCGCCTTTGAGTTCGGTCAGGGCATTGGTGACAATGGTATTGCCATTAACGAAAGCTCGGCAGTGTTTTGATAGCAACTCCTCCACTGGGATGTCGATCAATTTGGCAACATTGCCGAGAGCATTGAAGATACCCACGGAGTAGTCATCGTGTGTGGTCAGGGCCTTGGCCCTGACAATACTGGCCCCTTGCACTGCACACAGATCGGTGTGTGTGCCGCCGACATCGATTCCAATGCTAATTTCATTTGTGCTCATAACGTCACTCCCTGGCTACGGTGATTTATATATAAGAATCCGTATTGCGTCTGGTGATTCCAGGCAAAGCACTGTATGGCCTGGTAGTAGCTCCCTATTTGGGGCGGATTGATATAAGACGCGTATCAGTGTCAGCGGCGGTAATTATTGCTCTCGCTCGCTAATAATCATTATTTTTTGCCTTAGCCAATTAGAGGTTTTTTTCCACGACTAAGCAAGCGGCGGTTAAAACTCGTGACTTTACGCGGTTCCCTCTCCAATTTAGCCTCGGCCGCGGGCCTGGTCTAAACCGATGGGATGTCAGACTGGACGCCACACTTGTGCTGGTGCCAGAATCCGGCCTCCATAATTACTAGCTTATTAATCGATAAGGGGAATCCTATGTCTAGTCTGGAAGGAAAAGTTGCTCTAATTACCGGCGCCGCCCGCGGTCAGGGCGAGGCCGAGGCGCGTTTATTCGCCGAGCGCGGTGCTGAAGTGGTGATTTGCGATGTGCTTGATGCCGAGGGCGAAAAAGTCGCCGCTGATATCGGTGACGCCGCCCGGTTTATTCACCTGGATGTCAGTGATGCCGATGCCTGGGAAAGGGCAGTGAGGGAAACCGTTGACGCTTTCGGCAAGGTCAATGTGCTGATCAATAATGCCGCTATCGCCGGCGTCAAGCCCTTTGAGCAAATGTCCGAAGCGGATTATATGAAGGTCATCCAGATCAACCA
>DLXZ01000142.1:7895-8500 GCA_003448675.1 Porticoccaceae bacterium | reverse complement strand
GCCAGGGTGGTGACAGGTACAAATCCAGGGGCATGTCCGCTTTTACCGGCCCGCTCCAGCCCATGCGAACTTGTCGCCATTGCCAGGAGGGTTCTCCGGGCCCGGTCTGGATATTGTCGCCGGGTCGGTAGCGCGGTGGTTCCGGCTCCGAAGCCGCCATATCCATCATTTGCAGCTCGGCTTTTTCCCGTATGGCCGGACTACGTTGTGTTTTCGAGAGTGACCGGCTGGCGCTATATATATCGCTATAGGCATAAATGCTGCGTGTCTGCTCCAGTTGGGGATAGATCCCCTTACGCACCTGGTCGATGGCGAAGGCGATCACCACGGCGGTAACGCCGGCCAGCGCAAGATGGGCGATGGCATTAATGAGCTTCTTAAAAGCGCCTTCGGGCAGGACTTTCAGTGCCGGCAGGGCGGCGACCAGAATGACCCAACCGATCAGGGGAAAGTTGCGTTCGTGATAAGCCAGCGCCAAAGTCAGCGCGCCAACCACTCCCCACTGCCAGCCGAGGACGCGGAACAGGCCGCCCACCACCAGCAGGCAGATAAACAGATCCCACAGATCCCAGCGGGACAGCCAGGACTTGTTGACATAGTCCGGA
>DLXZ01000142.1:6507-7666 GCA_003448675.1 Porticoccaceae bacterium | reverse complement strand
GTAACTGCCAGCCGGGTGGCAGGTTGAGGTTCAGGTTGACCTTGTCGAAATCGTGTTGCCAGCCGGTGGCGCTGATTGTCTCCAGGCCGTCAATGCGGCTGATGGCTTCAATATTGACATGGGGGTGGCGGATCTCGATTCCGGCTCCCGCCTCGTCAGGCAGTCGGGTAAGCACCTGGGGCTGACCATTGGCGAGCACCCGGCCCAGCTTCAGATCGGGTGAGGAATATAGCCGCCACCGATGGGTGAACTGGCCCTCGATGCGGTCTTTGGTGGTGGCGCCACCGCCGTCGAAGTCGAGCCATAGCTCTCGGTTGAGGCTGAGTTGGTTGGCGGCGGGGGTAGCATCGCCCCGGTACTGCTGTTCCAGTTGCAGGGTGGTGGAGGGTGACATCAGATAGGTAGGCAGGCCACCAAACTGGGGTGGCAGGTCAATCTGGGAAGGGTCCACCGAAGGCGCGCCACTGACTTTTACTCCGCGCAGTTGTGGGTTGGCGCGAAAACTCCAGATCTCCTGCCCCGGCCAGTGTTTGTCCAGCTTGTTCATATTGAAGTGCTGGGCCTGGTCCTGAAAACGCGCCCCGATCCGGATTTGCCACTGCCCGGCGCGGGCCTGAATACGCAGACGGCCGTCGGCTTCCACCCGCGCCGGCAGCGGGCTGTGGAAGCTGGTCACTTCGGCATTATCTGGCAGAGCCTGACCGAGAACGATTTCCCGTGGCTTGCCCGACACCGCCAGGCGCAGTTCTGTGTCGAGGCGCAGGGGGATATCGTCGCTGAGTAGCCGAAACACCTCGACTTTCAGTGTATTGTTTTTTTGCGCTTCAGTTTCCCCGCGTCCACGCTCCCTGAGCCAGAGTTTGCCCTGGCGATCCACATGGACGGGAATATCGGCGCCATTGCGCTTCAGTGTAATCAGCGCCGTGGCTGGTGCGACCGGCAGGGACTGGGGTATTTTTGACCAGCTGATTTCGCCGCTGATGTGAAAATCGCCCCGTTCCAGTAGCAGGGCCGGTTTGCCGTTTCGTTCGAGCATCCGGGCGGGTTCCCCATTGATGCTCACGTCCCGGGGCCAGTGTTTGTGGTCGCCGGGCAGGATGATCCAGCCGCGACCATCCAATGACCAGGGCTGAGTGAAGCGTGCGCCCTTCTGGTCAAT
>DLXZ01000142.1:4790-6396 GCA_003448675.1 Porticoccaceae bacterium | reverse complement strand
CGGGGGCAGTGGTAATCTGGCTGATCCCTGAGCACCCACGGAATCCATTCACTTAATTCAGGTGGAATGGCTTCGGTTTCACTGGCGTCGGTGTGTAGGGAAAAAACTGCAAAGCTGATCACCAGCGTTTGTATCAGAACCCGGCTTATGGACATGAAAGCGCTCCTTGGTTGCCCCCGCAGACCTTAACCCAGAGTACGAAACAACAAAACAGTGTTCTGGCGGGCGTGTGATGGGTATTTGTTTTATTGTTGCGTGTAATTTAGTGGAGGTGTTTTTGTGAACACTGGGATACAGGCAAGGCTGGAAGCCATCTATATTTGCGAGAAGGCGGGCGATTCGCTCCGTTCCGTATCTTCGGTGATGGCACTTGCCGGGCAGGGGCTGGAAGGAGATCGTTACTGCCGCGGGCGGGGTACGTGGTCCCACTGGCCCGGCGATGGCCGACAACTGACCCTGGTGGAAGCCTCGGTTGCGGCGCGAATAGAGCGTGATTTCGGTGTTCTGGCGGCGAGTCTGCGCCGTAATCTGGTGGTTGCCGGCGTGTCGTTAAATGAACTGGTTGGCGGGGCGTTCAGTATTGGCGAGGTGCAATTGCGGGGAGTACGTCTTTGTGACCCCTGCGCCTATCTGGAGAAGATTACCGTGCCGGGTGTTGCCGAGGCCTTGGCGCAGCGAGGTGGCCTGCGGGCGGATATCCTGGTTGGAGGCAAGTTAAAAGTCGGTGATCAGTTGAGTGGTTGCTAGGGAGTGGTGCTGACGCCAGGGTGGGCGCCAGTCCCCGATCTAACGTTCAAGCCGCCAGCGCCGAAATGATCGAATCAATCTCCTCTTTGAAACCTTCTCGGATTTCAGTGAGCGTAGCGCTATCAATTTTAAGTCGTTGAAATGATCCCAACGAAAGCCAGTCGTTATCGTTGAGCGAATCACCTTCGGTGCCAGGGTTAGTATCATTGGCAAGCAGGTTTGCCACCAGCACCACATCCGTCAGGTCTGCTTTTCCCAGTATGTCCCTGTTGAAGGTCTCGTGTTCGTCCGCGACCATGCATAGTTCTTCATCCATATCCCAGTTATTGAGAATGGCGCTACCCACGCCGCAGTGCCAGTCGGCCAGCACGGCATCCAGGGCCGATTGATCGGCAACCAATTCGGGATGATTCTCACTCACGCGGCTGAGAATATATATTTTGCCAACGTCGTGCATCAGCCCTGCCAGCAGCGCCTTGTCTGGGTTTATTTTGGCAATCTTACGTGCAATAACATACGCGTAGGCAGCGACATTGACACTGTGGCGCCAGAGATCCTGAAATCGTGGTTGGAGGCTTTTGTCGATACTGCTATTCATTATTTGATTAACCGCTATCGAAATGGCTACGTTGTGGGCCATTTTAAAACCGATGCGCGTGATAGCGCTGGGTATATCCGAAACAGTATTGCCACTGCTAAGCGCGGCTGAGTTAGCAATATTTAGAAGCCTCGCGGAAAAAACCGGATCGGCGCTGACTACAGTCGCCACCTGGCTGGCGGACACATCGGGGTCTTCCAGGACATTTTTTATCTGTAAGGCAACATCTGGAAACGCGGGCAGTTCCACCTCCCCGGACGA
>DLXZ01000142.1:0-4511 GCA_003448675.1 Porticoccaceae bacterium | reverse complement strand
TCATATAACCGCAGGGGTGCGGCGCGCAGAATACATATACCTTCAGTACCTGTCGAGTAGAACGCCAAGCAATTTGCTGGACTGTTCGGGCTTGTTCATGAACTCCAAAATCCCGTGTAGTCTATTCAGCCAAAGCCAGCCAGTCGCGTAGATGCTCCCCGGCCTGGTTAACCAGCCGTTGTCGGGATTCCCTGGCGCCCCAGGCGCAGTGGGGGGTAATAACAAGGTTGGGAATATCTGTCGCCAGCAGCACATGATCTTCTGGTGGTGGTTCTTCACTCAGCACATCCAGAGCCGCGCCGGCGATTTCGCCCGTTTTCAGCGCGCTGGCCAGAGCCTCCTCCTCGACAATGCCGCCACGTGCGCAATTGATCAGTAAGGCATCCCGCTTCATCAGGCCCAGTTCACGTCTGCCGATCAGGTGGCGGGTGTTATCCGTCAATGGGCAATGAATACTGACAACATCGGCTCGAGTCAGGAATTCATCCAGTGGTACGCGCACCTCGGGAGTGACCCCAGACTTGTGCCCAGGGAGCGCCGCAACCATGATATTCATACCGAAAGCTTTGCCAATATCAGCTACCGCTTTGCCCAGGGTGCCGTAGCCGATAATGCCCAGCGTCAGTCCGGTCAGCTCCCGTGTGGGATAGTCCAGCAGGCAGAACTCGGAGCTGGCGGACCAGCGCCCATTCCGGCTAGCCTGGGCGTAGTCCAGCAGGCGGGTGCTCAGGGCCAGAATCAGCGCAACGGTATGCTGGGCCACCGAAGGGGTGCCGTAATTGGTGATGTTGGTGGTGATGATGCCGCGCTGGTGAGCCACTGCAAGGTCCACCACGTTGGTGCCGGTGGCGAGGATGCCGATATATTTCAGTTGTTTCGCCGATTCGATAATTGCCGCCCGAAGTGGAACCTTGTTGGTCAGTACGATGTCTGCTTCCGTAATGCGCTCGGGGACTTTATCAGCCGGGGTGGCGGCATGAACCCGCCAGTCAATGGCCTCGACATCGAATATCGGGCCAAGATCCAGATCATCGGGGTGGAGGGAGTCGCGGTCGAGGATGACGCCCTGGTACTGAGTCATACGTTGTCTTCCTGTGGGTGCGGTTTCGGTATGCTAGCGGCGCTACCCTATCCGCTACAATCGGGCCACGCCGACTTGAGAGATTGACGCCATGAACGATACTTCGACAACGCATAAAGCACGCGTGGAAATTCATTACTGCCCGGCCTGCCACTGGTTGCCCCGATCGGCCTGGATGGCTCAGGAATTATTACACACCTTTGGCAATGACCTGAGGGAGGTGGCCCTGGTGCCCGCGTTGGAAAGCGGCCGGTTCGAGGTGACAGTTGCTGGACAGACGATCTGGGATCGTAAGCGCGATGGCGGCTTTCCCGAGATCAAAACCCTCAAGCAGAGGGTGCGGGACAGAATTGCGCCGGCGCGCGACCTGGGCCATATCGACAAATAAACAGGCGCCATTTTTGATACGCAGGCGAAAGCAAGTCTTATATGCCTTTGGCATAATGCGGCCTTTTGAATTTCGGGCACACCGCCCGATAGTCGCACACGAGATGCGGAAAATACCCGCTGGCACGGCCAGCGAAGCAATGGGGAACATCCATGGTTGATTATTTACTTGGCGCTTTTGATCGCACGGTACTGGCCCGGCCGCGTCTGGTGGTGGGGCTGGTAGTCGCGGTGGCCCTTTTTCTGGCCCTGGGCCTGCCCAATTTCAAGCTGGACGCCTCGGCGGATGCCCTGACCCTCGAACACGACACCGACCTTGACTACTTTCGGGAGGTCAACAAGCGCTACGGCAGTGGTGATTTTCTGGTGGTGATGTTTACCCCGAAAAATAATGATCTGTTTTCCGATGAGTCGATTACGACGCTAAATGCCCTGCATCAGGATCTGGCCTCGGTCGACGGGGTAGTGTCGGTGAACTCCATGGTTTCCGTGCCTTTGTTGTACAGCCCCAAGGTCACCGTCGAGGAGTTGCAGGAAGAGCAACGCACCCTGCTTACCCCGGGGGTTGATCGCGATGCCGCCAAACAGGAGTTTCTCACCAGCCCGGTCTATCGCAAGCTGATACTCAGCCCCGACGCACGTACCACGGCGGTACTGGCAACCATGGGCCAGGATGCAAAATATGTCGATCTGGTGCGTCATCGGGACGCCCTGCGCCTGAAGCGCGATACTGAGGGGCTCAGCGACGAGGAACGCCAGGAACTCCAACGGGTCAGTAAGGAATTTCTTGACTACCGCACCGAGCGGGCGGCCGTCGACCGGCAGCGGGTGGAGCAGGTGCGCACGCTAATGGATAAATACCGGGATCGTGCGGAGGTGTTTTTGGGCGGCCCAAGCATGATCACTGCCGACATGATCGACTTTATCCGCAGTGATCTGCAGATATTCGGTATCGGTATCACGCTGTTTATCATCGCTACATTAACCGTGATTTTCCGCCAATTGCGCTGGGTGCTTTTACCGTTGTCGGTCTGTGGGCTGACCCTGCTGATGATGCTCGGCTGGCTGAGCTGGATTGACTGGCGCCTGACCGTTATCTCCTCGAATTTTGTCGCCCTGCTACTAATTACCACGCTGGCACTGACGATTCATCTGGTCGTGCGTTACCGGGAGCTGCAGCGGCTTAACGGAGAGCACGAGCAGGGCCATCTGGTGCGTGAGACGGTGATATCCATGGCCCGGCCCTGTTTGTATACGGTGCTGACCACGGTGGTCGCCTTCGCCTCGTTGGTGGTAAGTAATATTCGCCCGGTGATTGATTTCGGCTGGATGATGACCATCGGGCTGTCCCTGGCGCTGGTGCTGGCCTTTATGGTGATACCGGCGGGGATGATTATGCTGGGCAAGGGAAGGGGCAGTATTAAGGAGGATAACTCCGCAAAATTGACAGCGGTGTTCTCCCGCTTAACCGAGCGCCATGGCAACCTGATTCTCGTCGCCGCCGTAGTACTGGGTGCTGTCGCGCTGTACGGCATCACCCTGCTTAAGGTGGAGAACCGGTTTATCGACTACTTCAAACCCCACACCGAGATCTACCAGGGCCTGTCGGTGATCGACTCTCGCCTGGGCGGTACCACGCCGCTGGATATCGTTATCACGGCGCCTGACTTTTCCCAATTGCCCACCGTGTTGGGCCAGGTCGAAGGTGAAAAGGAGATCAGCTGGGAGGATGGCGATGAATACGGTGATGGGAATGATCCCTTTGCCGAATCGGTTGCCGAAGCCGATCCTTATGGTAATGGCGACCCCTTCGCGGAAGAGGACCCCTTTGCAGACAGCGACCCGTTTGCAGAGGACGATCCCTTTGCCGAGCCCGATCCCAATCAGCAACAAAACAGTTACTGGTTTAGCCGGGCCGGGCTTGAAGATCTGGAAAAAATTCACGCCTACCTGGACGAGCTGCCGGAAATCGGGCGCATTGATTCCCTGGTGACCGCGTTTCACGTGGCTAATGACCTCACCGGCCGCCGCTTGAATGACCTCGAGCTCACCTTTATGCGCCGCAGTCTGTCCCCCGAGCTAAGCGACTTTATGTTGCGGCCCTACCTGAACGATGAAGCCAACGAGGCGCGTATCACCATGCGCACCGTTGAAGGGGATGGCAGTCTGAACCGCAAGGAACTGCTGGCGGAGATTGAAAGTTTCCTGATCAATGAAATGGGCATGGAGCCCGAGCAGTTCCGCCTGTCTGGCCTGCAGGTGCTTTACAACAATATGCTACAAAGCCTGTTCCGCTCGCAGATCATGACCCTGGGAGCGGTTTTTCTCGGCATCATGCTGATGTTTCTGGTGTTGTTTCGATCCCTGAGTATTTCATTTATCGCCATCCTGCCCAACATGCTGGCCGCTAGTATTGTCCTGGGTAGTATGGGGCTGGCCGGCATTCCGCTGGATATGATGACCATCACCATCGCCGCCATTACCGTCGGCATCGGGGTGGATCACGCTATTCACTATTTAACCCGCTTCAAGCGCGAATTCGCCGTCGACCAGAACTACATCGCCGCCATGCACCGGGCCCACGCCAGTATCGGCCTGGCGCTCTTCTATACCGCCATTACCATTATCATCGGCTTCTCAATCCTCGCCTTTTCCAACTTTATGCCTTCGGTCTATTTTGGCCTGTTGACGGCATTGGCGATGAGCGCCGCGCTGTTGGGTTCCCTGACCCTGCTACCCAAGCTGATACTGGTGTTTAAACCCCTGGGTGATGGCGCATAAATCAGTTCCGAAAAACCCTGCATCAGTGGAATTATTCTCGCGATCACTTGGGGCGCCGGTAACTGATTGAAAATAAAGGGATCGCAAAAAGTGATCATGAGACAAAAATATACTGATATAGGTTTTATTCGCGCTATCACAGTTAAGGCCAGGGTTAAGAGGTTTGGCTAACTAGTTGAGTTTTAATTGTAAACTCGCTGTTTTGCCGTCAGCGGGTTACAGTGATAGCGAGACAGGTGATATAGAGAATGATTCTTTTGAT
>DLXZ01000148.1:11276-11684 GCA_003448675.1 Porticoccaceae bacterium | reverse complement strand
GGTCATTCACTGTCCTGACGGTTTTTCGTTCTTTCAGATGGGGGTGATTCATCGCCTGGGGTACTGTTAACATCGGCGCCACTGGAACCCGGTGCTCCTCAAGCACTCGCACGGACTCCTCATCACTGGGCATACCGGCCAGCCACTCTTCTATGATTTTCACCAGTTCAAAGCGGTTTTTAACCCGCTCGGTGAGATTTTCAAAGCGTGGATCGGTGGCCAGATCCGGCTGCCCCAGCGCCTTGCATAGATTCACCCACTGGGTCCCCATGGCGATAATCACGATCTGACTGGTTTTTCCCTGGAAAAGCCCCAGTGGTGCCACGGCAAAGTGATGCTGCCCGGAACGGGTCGGTTCGATGTGGCCATCGCTGGCGCTATACATCTGCACATTCACTTCGTGACAGT
>DLXZ01000148.1:4021-11053 GCA_003448675.1 Porticoccaceae bacterium | reverse complement strand
TGCACATTCACTTCGTGACAGTGGAAGTAGGCGTCCAGCAGTGAAATATCCAGGTGCTGGCCACCGTGCCCCCGTTCCCGATGGAACAGGGCGGCATTGATGGCGGCCAGGGCATGAACCCCGGTATTCACATCCCCCAGCCCCAGCATGGGCAAATAGGCCGCCCCATCCCTTTCACCAATCATGCTGGTGACGCCGGAATAGGCCTGGGCGATGTAATCGAAGCCGGACAGCCGCGCCAGTGGACCGGTCTGACCGAAGGCGGATAGTGAACACATAATCACCTCGGGATTGGTGGCATGAACAGTCTCCCAATCAAGGCCGAGACGACCAATCACGCCCGGTGAGAAGTTCTCCATGATGATATCCACATGGGGCACCAGTTCGAGAATAATGTCCTTTGCTTCCGGCTTGCTGAAATCCAGGCATAAGCTCTGCTTGCCGCGATTCTGTTGAATGTAATAGGCGCTGCGTTTGTTTTTCAGATAACCGACACCGCGCACCGGATCACCGTGAGGTGCCCACTCCACTTTAATAATGTCGGCGCCCATTTCAGCCATCAGCCGCGTAGTGGTCGGGCCGGCCAGGTACTGGGTGAAGTCGAGCACTTTAATGCCGTCGAGCACGTGTTTAACTGTCATTTTTAGTGTCTCCGCTACAGGATAAGAATATTTGATTGATAAACTTTTGTGCCTGTCTGTGTCGGCTTCAGTTATCTGATTACCCAGCAAACCCGACATTTTTCATTATGCTAGCATCTCGGGCTATATATCCAACAACTATAAACTGCTATGGGAACGTGTATTTATGACCGAAGTAAGTAAAGGCAGGGTTAGAGCAAACAATATTGATTTCCACTATCTTGAAGCTGGCAGCGGGCCTTTGATGCTTTGTCTGCACGGCTTTCCCGATAATCCCCACACCTATAGCGCCCTGATCCCCCACCTGGTGGATGCCGGCTACCATGTGGTAGCACCCTATATGCGAGGCTACGCACCCACGGGGGTCTCGCCGGATGGTCGTTACGATGCCGCCCTGCTTGGCCTGGATGCCAGTGCACTGATTGATGAACTGGGTGGTGGGCATGCAGCAGCGGTAATCGGCCACGACTGGGGCGCCTTTGCCACCTATGCCGTCGCTGCTTTCGCGCCGGAGAAAATAGAAAAAATCGTCACCATCGCCATCGCCCATCCCGGCGCCCTTTTAGGTGAGCTGGGATTAAATTACGACGTCATCAAGGGAGGCTGGCATGCTTATTTTTTCCAGATGCCTGGAGCCGAGCAAGCTATTGCCCATAACGATTTCGATTTCCTGCTCAAATGGTGGCGGGATGCTTCACCGGAATTTGAGATCCCTCGGGAGGTAATGGAAGGCGTTAAGGAAACCTTCCGTCAGGAGGGTACGGTCGAAGCCGCGGTTAATTATTACCGTCATACCTTTAACCCGGCAGGCAAGGACCCGGCGCTTGCCGAATTGAGCGAGAAGATCGCCGCGCCCACTACCCTGCCCTGCCTGGCCTTTCATGGCACCCGCGACCGCCCTGGCCGTTTGGAAACCTTCGAGAATATGGACCACCTGTTTACCAATAAGTTGGAGAAAGTCGTCATTGATCGAACCGGCCACTTTATGCACCTAGAGCAGCCGGAAAGAGTAAACAACAAAATTATCCAGTTTCTGACCAGTTAGCTAACCGGACATAGACAGGCCACCAGTGACATGCATGGTTTGCCTGATCACGTAGGAAGCCCCTGCGGACAGAAAAAATGCCGCTGCCTCGGCAATTTCCTCGGGTTTGCCTGCACGCTTCATGGGAACATCTTTTTCCAGGTTTTCAAAAAACTTGTCCGGAATCGCACCACGCAGCCCCTCATGCATGTCCAGGCCCGGAATGATGCAATTAACGGTAATGCAGGGTGCCAAATGGCCAAGGAGCGGGTATAACTACCCCAGCCTTGGCCGCCGCATAGCTGCCCCAGTCCCGGGGTGGGTCGTAGGCCGCACCGAGCCCACCGATGGCATCGGTAATCAGTGTGTGCCCTAGATTCACAGCTTCACTTTCGTCAAATTGCTTGAGGAGACAGTCGCTCCTCAATTCGCTTGATTCTCAGCAGTATATAAACAGCCCCGATAATGTTGCCGATAATAAACAAAGCAATAGCCCACGGCAGTGCCGCTTTGGCTGAGCCCTCAACAAAGTAAATCATCCAGGACAGCAACAGACCGCCGAAAACGAAGTCCATTAGCACGACCACTGACCAGGGTTCGTTGAGAGATTGGATGAAACCAGCCAATTTAGGGTCGGCCATCGCCGCCCAGAAAAGCAGGGTCACAAAAAAAATCAGATATAAAATAGTGACAGGCTTAATGACATTCATAATTCCCCTTCCTTTTGATTGTAATTACGGAGAAAGTACTCGCCGACAGCGTCAGCGAGAGTCATCATCAAGCCGAGGGGTTTTATTTGTCGGGTAGTGGAATATCTATAGCGCCAGTTGTCGCGCGGCGAGATCACGCATAATTTCTTCTGAACCACCACCGATAGCATAGACACGCACTTCCCGATAAATACGCTCCACTTTGTTGCCACGCATAAACCCCATGCCGCCAAAGATTTGCACGGCTTCACGGGCACAATACTCCATCGTCTCGGTGGATTGCACTTTCAACAAACTCAGCTCTGCCACCGGCACCTCGCCCTGTTGCATTTGCCAGGTGACCTTTTCCAGCAAAGCCTGGGTCGCGAGTATGCGCTTGGCCATCTCGGCGATTTTATGACGAATCACCTGATGTTCCATCAAGCGGTGGCCAAAGGTCATGCGCTCTCGCGCCCAGGACACGGCTTCATCCATGCACACCATGGCGAGCCCGTTGGCCATGGCCGCGATATTCAATCGCTCGGCGTTGAAGTTGCGCATGATACCGGCAAAACCCTTGTTTTCCGGACCCACCAGGTTTTCCACCGGCACCCTACAATTATCGAAATATAGGGTCGCGGTATCCGAGCTCCACCAGCCCATTTTATCCAGCAGGGTCTGGGTGAACCCGGGCATGCCTTTTTCCACCAGCAACAGGGAAATACCAGACATGCCCTCGCCACCCGTGCGCACCGCTACGGTGTAGTAGTCGGCACGAATGCCACTGGTGATAAAGGTTTTGGAGCCGTTGACTACATAATGATCGCCATCCCGCCGCGCTGTAGTTTTCAGGTTGGCCACGTCCGAACCGCCAGAAGGTTCGGTAATGGCCAGGGCGGAAATTTTTTCACCATTGACCACCTCGGGCACAATTCGGGCCTTCATGGTTTCGCTACCCAGAGCCACGATGGGGGGTAAACCGATGCTGTGGCTATTAAGGCTGGGATGCACACCACCGCCGCCAACCCGCGCCAGCTCCAGGGAAGTGACAATATCGAAAAACAGATCGGGCTTGTCGACACCACCGTATTCTTCTGGGTAACCGAGCTTTGACAAGCCCACGTCCGCGGCTTTTTTGTATAACTCACGAGGGAAGGTGCCAGCCTCCTCCCATTCATCGACAAAGGGAGCAACTTCCCTGTCGATAAACTGGCGCAGTGCGTAGCGCCAGCTTTCGTGGTCTTCGTTGTAATACTGAGACGAGAGTGGCTGGTCAAACCAGGAAGTAAAGTTTCCCAATGCCATGGTTAACCCCTGCTTAAATTAGAAATAGTTGTCAGGCGACGCTTGCTTTTAGCGGTAGTTCGATGGTCAGGCTAGCGGGAACGCAGGGGCCATCTTGATTGGATATAAGCACACTCAGGTCAAGCAAGTTGCGATCATTCTCCTGATAGCGTTTTTCCACCCTGCCTTCCCCAGACATTACATCACCGGCATATATAGAAGCTCGCATTTGCATTTGACGCTTACGAATAAAGGTGTGTGGGCCTGCCCAGTCAGTCACCACACGATCAATAAAACCTTCAATGGCCATGGTGTTGAGATAAATGTTTTTTTGGCCCTGATGGCGGGCGTAATCCGGATTATGGTGGCCGGGAAAATAATCCTGGGTCGACGCAGCATCGAGTACCACCCGCTCAAAGGGCACATCCATTTCCACACGAGTGATCGTATCGCCTTCGGTAATTTCATCCCAATACTTGAATTTAATTTCTCGGCTCATCACTTGGCCTCCGGCACGTAATAGCGAAACAACTGATTGGTTTGCACGGCAATCAGTTCGTCCTTCTGATTAAAAAAGTTAGCCTGGGTGGTTAGAAAGTGGCCGACGCCAAGACGTGTGGTTTTTTCCTCGGAAACACTGACCAGTTGGTCTTCAACCGACAGGCGATCGCCCAGAAACAGGTGACGATGAAATTCCGTGGTGGTGCCCACGTTGATAAGCGTGTCTCCCGGCAGCGGAATTTTCATGGCGATAAAATAGTGCTGACGCTCCTTATCGGGATGCCATTGCAGGGACATGGCCCAGCTCAGTAACAGCCCTGGCGGCGCAACAATGCCACCCCATTGTTTGCGTGCGTAGTCCTCGTCCCAGTAGCTGGGGTTGGCGTCTTCTTCCATGGAGCAATAAATCTTTATCATCTCCCAGTTGACGGAAAATTCCGCAACCACGCGATTATCGGGCTTGCCAACCATCTTCAGTGCATCTTCATAGGAGCCGTATTCAAGGGGAAACGGCACGTTAAATTCTTCTGTCATAGATATTTATCCAGTTGCTTAAACGGCGTAACAGGCCTTACTGCCGTGGTTCAAATTGCGGGATTTTCATGTCCCCCCGTTGCTCAAAGGTAACGGTAACCGGCATCTCCACATGCACGGTGTTGACGTCACAATTAATGACGTTAGTCATCATTCGGGGTCCTTCTTCCAGCTCGATCACCGCCAGCACATAGGGCAGGTCCTGCTGATAGGAAGCCAGGGGAGACTGATGAATCACTGAAAAGCTGTAGACCTTACCGCGCCCGCTAAGTATCCGCCATTCCAGGTCCTGGTTAAAACAGGTCGGGCACCAAAGCCTCGGGTAGTAGAAACAGGCGTCGCACTCCTTGCAATAAGGTAGCGAGAGTTTATCCTCCAGGCAGCTCCGCCAATAAGGTTCGGCGCAGGCGGTGATTCTGGGTTGCGGCTTGTCCGGTGCTGGGGTTTGGTTCATGGCAATTCTCGATTAAATAACAATGTATAAAGAGCAGGTACAGGTGTGGCTTCCTAGGACTGGCGACCAAGTATCAGCGTGGAATGTTCACTCATCATACCGCCATAGGAGTGCACGACGCCCACGTTGGCTTTGGTTAGTTGGCGCTCGCCGCTAATACCCATAATCTGCCGGGCGCCTTCAACGATCATGGACATCCCCGAGGCATCGCCTGTATGGCCAAAGCTCAGCAGTCCACCATAGGTATTGACGGGAAAATCGCCACCGGGACGACTTGCTCCGGACTCAAAAAACTCGCCACCCTTGCCCCTGGGGCACAGGCCGAGCTCCTCCATAAACACCAAAGGGTTAACCGAAAAGGCATCGTAAATTTGTGCGAAGTCCATGTCGGATGGTGTCAATCCTGCTGATTTATAGGCTAATTCGCCGGCTTTTGCGCAGCCAACGTCGGTCAAACTACCCGCCTGATGGATATTGCGATGATTGTGGTATTCGCCCATACCCAGCAGCCAGGCAGGTTGGGGATTCAGGCGCTTGGCTACTTTTTCAGAGGTAACAAGCAAGGCCGCCCCACCTTCCAAAGGAATAGAGCAATCATATAAATGAAAAGGCGTGGCGATGGGACGGGACTCCCGCACTTTATTGACTGTCAGTGGCTCACCACCATAACTCGCGGCATCGGGATTTTTTAGCGCCCACTCGCGAGAGGACACGGCCACCTCGGCCAGTTGTTCAGGTGTGCTACCGTATTCATGCATGTGCCTGCTGGCCACCTGGGCATAGATGGCGGGAATAAAAGTACCGTAGGGGAATTCATAAATTTCGTGGCTGACCATCCGCGCCATGGCTTCGGCGCCGCCTGTGGCCACTTTTGGGAACTTACCCGCGCCAATGCACAAAACACTATCCGTCAACCCTTGACGTATAGCCAATGCCGCACGCTGCACCATCAAACCGTAGGTTGAACCCCCGGCGTTCATGGTATCGGCATAAAGCGGATGAATGCCCAGTTCTTCATAGAGTTGTTCGTGCACAAAGATATCGGCAGCTCCACCACCGGCCATCCCCGAAGGGCAAGCCAACACTCCCTGAATATCACTGGGCTTTAGCGACCAATCAGCGAGAAACTGACGCACCACCTCCAAATAGAGATCATAACCATCGAGGTCGGGATAACGAGCAGGCTTAATTTCAGAAACTGCGGCAATGGCGACTGATTTTGACAAGGTCTTTCCTCTGACGAATTGCCCAGCGGCAGCAAAGGCCCCGCTTGGGAGTTAAAATCCGAGGCGATTCTACTCAATGGTAAATGCGTATTCCAGACAGGAACGCGAATTGGCGGTCATCCGCCACGGGATAGAGCCAGAGCCATTTTTATGGCTTGACTAAAAAGCTAGAAAGCCCTACCAGCAAATAAGGGCTGCTGAATACTAAGGTGCTGTGTTCAGGGCTTTCAGAACGAATCGCGTTTTTCAAGCTTGAAGCTCGTAAGGCTTGCTAAATGAGTTGTCCTGGGCGCTTTTTAGCACGCTGGCAAGCGTCACGACTGCTACAAAAACGCACACCGGCACCATCTTTAAATACATGAGTCACAATTGCGGATATTCGATACAGTTTAACAACGCTGGATGCGGGTGCAGCAATGGTAAACACTAAATCAAGCGGCGTATCGATAGGTAATTCCAAGCTGTTGGTTACCAGAAACACACCCCCTGCACTCAAGTCATGGGCCTGGGCATGACCGATGCGTGTTCCGGCAAAATAAAGATAAACTGTTATCGCAGCATCGACAACTTTTCGCGTATGGGCTCGACGTTCCACCGATATTCCTTAAAAAATTAACCTGTATCCAACAAAATCAGCGTGTAATACATCATCACACGGCCACGGGATCGAAGCGAGTCC
>DLXZ01000148.1:1207-3824 GCA_003448675.1 Porticoccaceae bacterium | reverse complement strand
GGATCGAAGCGAGTCCTGCTTTCTTCGAAGTCGGCATTTATATTTAGAAACCTCCGGGGGGCAAAGCGCAAAAAGACCAGTGGTCTAAAATCTTGCCCCAACTGCGCTTGTATATGACCAAAGCTGGCATTTCGCGGACAAATGGTTATTTGCGAGGCCTCATCCCACTTCTTGACTTGACGCTTCAAGACACTGATCTTCAAGGGCTTGGTCAAGTTTGCCAGGAAGAAAAAACATCCTCGGGGTGGTTTCCTAACCGTACACTTTTGAAGTGCTGATCGGCGGTTACCCCATGGCCTTCCAGGTGGCCGGCTGTCCCGAGAGCCAGAAGCAGGAACTAACTGGCGGACCAACCGGGCCAAGCCCTAGTTACTCCGAGGATTCCTCGATGTCGTCACTCGATGGCGCTTCGCTGGACGACAGCCTGGAGGTCCGGGCGCTCGAATAATTCTTACCAGGCGCGGCAGCGGGAACGTCGCCAACACCGAGGGCGCTCACCTCGATATCCGCGCCATCTTCGTTATCGTATGGTATTCCCTGGCGCATGTCTTCCTCGCTTGTTTCTATCCCGATACGAAAAGCCGCAAATCCAGGCAGGACCACCTGATCCAGTGCCCGCCCGAGGATTCTACCCTTATAGGGTGAGCGTATTTCGCTGCGTACATTGGTGATGGGATCAGTCACGGTCCCC
Organism: Porticoccaceae bacterium; assembly: GCA_003448675.1. GTDB lineage: Bacteria > Pseudomonadota > Gammaproteobacteria > Pseudomonadales > Porticoccaceae > HB2-32-21. The sequence goes on along the minus strand of DLXZ01000148.1, from coordinate 3,133 downwards.
AGCAACTCACCCACATTGACCCGTTCACCCAGCTCGACCTCACTGAACAACAGACCCCCACCATTAGCGCGAATCCATTGAGAGCGGTAAAAAACCGGTTCGGGATCCCCCCATAACGTAAAACGCGAATACATCTGCATTTTGTTGAGCAAAGTCTCAATGCCTTTAACGCCATGTTCAACGGCATTTTTCTGTAAGCGCATGGGGCCGCCCGCTTCCAGGGTAACCGCGGGAATGCCGATATTTGCAGCTGCCCTGCGGAGTGTTCCTTCCGCGCCTTCGCTGTGAAGCACTACAGTAGCTCCAAAGCTCTCGGATAATTCCACTATGGTCGGCTCTCGAAGATCGGCTCGCAGCTGGGGCAAATTGGTTCGACGAAAGGAACCGGTGTGTAAATCCACCAGGGCATCGCAACGACGGATAATTTGATTAAAAAACGAATAGGCGATACGCGAAGCGGAACTACCCGTCGGGTTACCCGGAAAAAAACGATTCAGGTCTCGTCGATCCGGCAGATACCGGGAGGTTCGATGAAAACCGTGCAAGTTGACGATTGGGACACCAATCAAAGCGCCACTGAGTTTATCCGGCTCAGCCTCGTATAAAACTCGCCTAACAATTTCTATGCCGTTCAATTCATCGCCGTGGATAGCGGCGGTAAGGCACAACGTTGGCCCAGCAGTCTGACCATTGACGACCAGCACCGGTGTGGGTGCGGCAATGCCTTCAAAGGATTGATCCGGTTCCCAGCTCAGGCGGGTGGCCGTGCCCGGCGGGACTTCCGTACCCAGAATAATCAACGGCGCCTGACTCAAGCGCGCCTTGTCGGCGTGATCCCTGCTTGCTTTTACGGCTTGCTCCGGCACACTGAGGACAGCAGGCTGCTGGCTGCCCGGCGCGGGGGGCGCCGATTCGAGTGGCTCGCTCAGGTTGATATTTTCCGCTGTCGGTATGCCGACAGCGCCGTCCGGTACATCGCTGCCCTGCTCACCTTGGTTCTCTCGGTATGTAACGCCCTGTTGCTTTTTGCTCTTGTTGTAGTGCCGATTCCTGATTTCCGTGGTCTGTACGTCGCTGCTTTGTATTTTGGTCGTTTCGTGCATAGCCGTGGAAACAGCCACAGGCAAAGCATTACTGGGTGTGGCCCAGACCGTACCGACCGTAACCAGAACTATGGCTACTAACGAAAATACAGACCGAGACGCTTTTGCACCCGGGCAACGGTTCCTGACCATCAAAAAAAATGCCTGCTTCGCCTTGTAGATACCACTGTGGACGTTGTCACAAGAGCTTACATGTCATAAAAACTATCATAAATATGCTTCAACTTCATGTTTTATTTGCTTTATTCATACTAGGAATTCTCATTTTTCCCACTTCCTTCACAGCTATTTCGCACTGGGTTGATTGATTTTTAACCAGGTCTGCTCTGATAACCACCGCCCAGGGACCTCGCCTTATTCTATCCTCTGGTGTACCTGTCCAAGTGCGTGCTTCAAGCAATTAATCGCTTGCCGCTGCCAAATAAACAAGCAAACCATAGGCCATGGCTCAAGCGTTGGCATAACCATAAATGACTGCGATTTGCGCCCGGGTTTACTTTGCAGGTCTCTAGCATTGCTTTAATTTACGTTTTGCTGTCGGGTTTTTACTACGGGCGTTAGAACTCATTACCTGGCGCGTTTTAAGCGTAATGCCGACACGGTATTGAATTGACGAACAGTCCAAACTATTGCAAGGATTCGGCGGCGGCACAATCCTCGAATGTTGCGGTTTGGAAAGGCCGCCGCGGGATGCATTGCGCCATACCTTGGATATATGCGGTTCAATATCAGGGGCTTGCGTCTACAAAGACCAAGGATCAATCGGACTACTCCAACCCCGGTTACTTTATTATCCTAGGCTCCTGTTTCCTGTTTCCTGTTT
>DLXZ01000148.1:489-995 GCA_003448675.1 Porticoccaceae bacterium | reverse complement strand
CTGTTTCCTGTTTCCTGTTTCCGGTTTCTACTATTAACGCGCTCGCCTCCATGGCAACCGAATTCGGAGTCTGTTGAGTTTCCAGCATTCGGGCCAGATCCGCTGCAATGCGCCCCAGAGTATCCGGGTCGGGGTNNTGCAGCGCCGATCGCACCACCCGAGGGCGACATATTCATCAGAAAGTGCACCGCTTCGGGAATATCCTCGCCAAGAACCAGCGGCGAGCTAAAGACTTCAATAGTGATATCGTTGAAGCCAGCTTCATTCAATATCGTTTTGACGTGCTCCGGATCACCCAGTGAAAAAGGGCCAGGCGCATTGGCCGGTGGCGGTTGAGGCAAGTCGATATGCTTTGCCACACATTGCAGGGGTTCTGTTACCCAGGGATTTTGCTCGCGGCTGGCCCACGCGGCAAAAACCAGACGACCACCGGGTTTGAGAGTAGCCCTGAGATTGCCAAAAGCTTGCGCGGGCTCATCAAAAAACATCACACCGAAGCGGGAAAA
>DLXZ01000148.1:0-238 GCA_003448675.1 Porticoccaceae bacterium | reverse complement strand
GTTGTCTGGGCATCGGCGCACTCAAATTCCACATTGCTTAAACCAGCGGCCCGTGCGTTATTTTCCGCCCTGGACGTAAGAGTGGTGGAAATATCCAGACCCTTGACCCTGCCCTCGGGTCCGACCCGTCGCGCCAGTTCAAGGGTGGTTGGCCCGCAACCGCAGCCAACATCCAGCGCTCGCTGACCGGTTTTTACATCCGCACATGTCAACGCCCTGTCACCAAAGACCTGTAAGC
>DLXZ01000195.1:14933-20697 GCA_003448675.1 Porticoccaceae bacterium | reverse complement strand
AAGGCATTTACGGCGGCTGGGGTAACTTTGGCTCCGCCGCCGCGGCCATGACCGTGCCACTGATCGCCGCCTGGTTTGGCGGCGATGATGGATGGCGCTGGGCAGTGGCGGCCACGGGTTGTCTGGCTTTGGTTTATTCGGTGGTTTATTACTTTTCGGTGAGCAATACGCCCAAGGGCTCAACGTATTTCAAGCCAAAAAAAACCGGCGCCATGGAGGTGACCAGCAAGGGCGATTTCTATTTATATGCATTCATGAATATCCCCATGTATGCAGCGCTAGCGGTTTTAACCTGGAAGCTGGGGCCGAGTAACCTTGCCTTGCTCGATGGGTTCGGGGCTAATTTGGTGTATTGCGCGCTGATAGCCATGTTTGTCTACCAGTTCTGGCATATGTGGCAGGTCAACAAGCATGTGTTTACCGAGACAGTGCCCGAGATTCATCGTTATCGCTTTAAGCAGGTAGCGGTCTTGAATGTGGCTTATTTCGTGACCTTTGGTTCCGAGCTGGCGGTGGTGTCTATGTTACCGTTGTTCTTTTTTGACACCTTCTCCGAATCCGGCATCACCCAGGCCCAGGCGGGGATGTTGGCGGCGGGCTATGCCTTTATGAACCTGGTGGCGCGTCCCATGGGTGGGGTGATCAGTGATAAGTTCAGTCGCAAGGGCACCATGTTGGTTCTACTGTGTGGGTTGATGGCGGGTTATTTCCTGTTGTCACGGGTTGATAGCAGCTGGTGGATACCCGCAGCCGTTATAGCCACGATGTTCTGTTCTTTCTTTGTCCAGGCTGGGGAGGGCGCGGTGTTCGCCATGGTGCCACTGATCAAACGTCGTATGACCGGGCAAATCGCTGGCATGACTGGCGCCTACGGCAATGTCGGTGCGGTGTGCTTCCTTACCGTGTTGTCTTTCGTCTCGCCTCAGGTGTTTTTTATGGTGATCGGCGGCTGCGCCGTGTTTGTCTGGGTCTTGGTAGCCATCTTTATGGATGAGCCGGATGGACATATCGCCGAAGTACTACCGGATGGAACAGTCGAACTGATTGAAGTGAGCTAGGTCCACTGTTGTCTTGACGCTACACTGCCGCCATGGGAGTTCAGGATTTGATTACCGTTGGCCAATATTCGGATCGCGGTGTTAAGGAGGAGAATCAGGACAGTTTTGGTGTTCTGGTTCCCGAAGACACGGCGATTCAGTACAAGGGCATCGTCGCGGTCATTGCCGATGGCGTCAGTGGCTGCGCACAGGGCAAGGTAGCGAGCGAAACCAGCGCCAAGAGCCTGCTTAGCGACTATTACTGCACGCCAGATTCCTGGACGGTTAAAAGTTCGGTCGAAAAAGTGCTGCTGGCCACCAACCGCTGGCTTTACGGACAGGGTCAGCAGGTCACTCATAACAGTCACCGTGGATTGGCGACCACCCTTAGCGCCCTGGTGATCAAATCCTCAACGGCCCACCTGTTCCATATTGGCGATACGCGCATTTACCGTCTCAATGACCGGGAATTCGAACTGTTAACCCAGGATCACAGAGTCTGGGTGTCGGGGGAGAAGAACTATCTGACCCGCGCTTTGGGTATCGATCTACGCCTCGATATCGATTATCGAAAATTGCCGGTCCAGATCGGCGATATTTTTCTTCAGACCACCGACGGGGTTTACGAGTTCGTCTCCGATGAAGTGATGCGCCAGCTGATTGATAGCCATCGAGATAACCTCGATAGAGCTGCACGGGAAATCACCCGCCTGGCCCTGGAAAACGGCAGCGACGACAACGTCAGTTGTCAGATTCTGCGCATCGATGACTTGCCGGGGCTGGGGGATGAGGCTTTTTACCAAAAACTTACTGAGTTGCCATTTCCACCACCCTTGAGCGCCGGGATGATACTGGACGGCTATCGGGTGCTACGAGAAATTCACGCCAGCAAGCGCACTCAGGTCTACCTGGCCGAGGATACGGATACCGGCTCGCAGGTGGTGCTTAAAACGCCTTCGGTCAATTTTGAGGACGATCCCACCTATCTCGATTTATTCATGCATGAAGAGTGGGTGGGCAATCGTCTGAGCAGCAATCATGTATTGAAAGTGATAGAGCAACAGCGTCCCCGGCGCTTTCTGTATTACGTTTCCGAGTACATAGAAGGTATCACCTTGCGTTCATGGATGCATGATCATCCCGAGTCCGACCTCAACGAGACGAGAGAGATCATTCAACAGCTGTCCCGCGGTCTGCTGGCTTTTCACAAACTGGAAATGATTCATCAGGACCTGAAACCGGAAAATGTCATGATTGACAACCAGGGCACGGTGAAGATTATCGACTTCGGTTCCACCAAAATTGCCGGCGTGGAGGAAATTTCAAGCCCACTGGAGCGCCTGACCCTGCTCGGCACCAAGAATTATACGGCGCCGGAATACCTGCTGGGTCACCCCTGTTCGCCGCGCTCCGATATCTTTTCCCTGGGTGTGATCAGCTATGAAATGCTGACCGGCAAATTACCTTTCGGGGAAAAGTACGACGAGAGCTCTATCCATACGCTTGGTTATACACCGGCGCGTCGTTGGGTTCCCGATCTGCCGATATGGGTGGATGGCGCGCTGGAAAAAGCCCTGCGCAAGAACCCAGAGCGCCGTTACGGTGAACTTTCGGAGTTTGTTCACGATCTGAGTAATCCCAATCCCGAGTTTTTGAGGGAAAAGCATGAACCCCTGCTGGTGCGTAACCCGCTTGCTTTCTGGCGTGGCCTGGCGGTAACAGCGCTTTTCCTAAACGTCCTGCTTGTCGCGAAGCTGGTATTTTGATGTGGCTCTCCGGTTTGGCATAGCGGACGTTCGCAAGGCGATTGGCTAGCGGTCAATAGTGTTCTTAAACTCCCCCACTAGTGTTCAACTGAAAACATTACAAGCGGTATAATTGCCCGGGTCTCGCTCGCTTCATGCTCGCCTCGATAACGTATTGGTCGGGCAAGGGCAGGGCGTTGAAATCACTGGTTCAACCTAATCCGTCATCGGGAGTCATTAGTTTTGAGTAGCCTGCAGCATCTCTTGGACAATAACCGCCAATGGGCGCAATCCGTTAGCCGTGAAGAACCGGATTTTTTCAACCAGCTTTCACGCCAGCAAAGCCCTGAGTACCTGTGGATTGGTTGTTCGGATAGCCGTGTTCCCGCGACCCAGATTGTCAGTCTGGCACCAGGGGAGATATTCGTCCATCGCAACATTGCCAACGTGGTGGTGCATACCGACCTTAATTGCCTGTCCGTGGTTCAGTACGCGGTGGAAGTGCTTAAGGTCAAACATATAATCGTCTGTGGCCACTACGGTTGCGGCGGTGTAAAAGCCGCGCTGGAAAACCAGGAGCACGGTCTTATCGACAACTGGTTGCGTCATATTCGCGATGTGCAGCGTTATCACGCCGACGAAATTGAACAATGCGCCAGTGACGAGGAAAAACTCAACCGGCTATGCGAGCGCAATGTGATGGAACAGGTGATGAATGTATGCAGCACTACCATCGTCCAGCAAGCCTGGCGCGCTGGACAGACGTTATCGGTTCACGGCTGGATTTACTCTATCGGCGATGGTCTGATTAAAGATCTGGGTGTTACTGCGTCCGGTCTATAGGGTTTTTAGTCTTGCGTTAGCCGGATGCTAAAATCGAGAAAAGTAAACTAAACACTATAAAAATAGAGGAAAAAGCATGAAAGCCAACAGGGTGATTTTGTTGTTTACTTTGTTGTCAGGCTTGTGTTCGCTAAGTCTGGCGCAAACTCTGGCTCCGGAAATTAACGCCGCACTTGCCCATACGGATCGCAGCGAGGCCGATCGGGCGCGCGATGAGGGGCGAAAGCCTGGCCAGGTGTTTGAGTTCTCCGGCATTAAAGCTGGGCAGACGGTGGTGGATCTGTTTTCCGGTGGCGGTTACTACACGGAAATACTAAGCCGCTTTGTGGGTGATGAAGGCAAGGTCATTGCCCACAACAACAGTACCTACATGAGTTATGTCGGTGACGAACTCAAGGTTCGTTACGGAGAACAACGCCTGGCCAACGTCCAGCAGGTGGTTCAGGAGGCCAATGACCTCGATGTTGGCGCTGATGTGGCCGATGCGGCGTTCCTGGTGCTAGCCTACCACGATATTTACTACCAGGCGGAAGGCTGGCCCGCCATTGATAAAGATAAGTTTCTCGCCAATATTTATCGCGCTTTAAAACCGAATGCTACCCTGCTGGTGGTGGATCATCGCGCCAGGACTGGTGCACCGCCGGAAAGCGGTAACAATGTGCACCGCATAGACCCAGCGTTGGTGAGGCAGGGGCTCGAAGCAGCGGGTTTTATATTTGAGAAAGCGGCCGATTTTCTGAATAACCCCAATGACGATTTATTAAGTTCAGTATTTGAGCCGGCGATTCAGGGTAAAACCAGCCGCTTTGTGCATCTTTACCGTAAACCCGCGAACTGAAGCGACGGTCGTCGCGATTTTTATCGAAAAAGGCGGCTATGGGCGAGGGCAGGGGGCCGAGTTGGGTAAACGGATCGCTGCTCGCTTAAGTCGCTAATGACTACCTGGCAATATAGACGATGGAAAACTGGCTAGCCTTTATTCTTCCCCCCATTATCGGCGCCCTTATCGGTGCGGTGACCAATGATGTAGCAATACGTATGCTATTTCGGCCCTATGGTGCGCGCTATATCGGTTCGCTACGCGTGCCTTTTACGCCGGGGCTGATTCCCCGGGAGCGTCACCATATTGCCGAAGCCATTGCCGATACCTTCGTCGCTCACGTTTTTAATGGTGAAGATCTCGGCAAGCTGTTTTTAAATGATCAGGTTAAGGACAAAATATCCAGCAAAATAAAAGACATGATCGCCCAGGTCGGTGGTCTGCTAAATGTTAATGAGGCTATGCTCGGCATGGCCAGCACCATGGCCAGCGCCCAGATGCTTGATGAGCTGGGCAAGCTGGCCGAAGAGCTGGGTGAGAACAGCGATGACATTAAGGCGCGCATAAAAGAAAAAATCGACAACCTTGATGTCGCGACTCTGGAAGCATTGGTAATGGGCTTTTCCCGCAAACAGTTTCGACACATCACCTGGTTTGGTGCGCTGCTGGGTTTTATGATCGGTCTGGTACAGGTCGTGGTGTTCCAGGTGTTGGTGATTGCCTAGGCTCGAATCAGCGCCCACTTTAACCCAGCGGCGTCCACCCTGCCTTTACCTGCCTATCCCAAGGGTATGCCTTTCGCTATCAAAGCCGTGCTGCTGCGCTTAATACTCGGTGTAAAGCATATTGTTGCTGTGACAAAAAAGTGATCTTTCGGGGATAGGGGCGTGAACACTACCTCTTATTCTTTTTGGGCCATTACAAAGCTCAAAAGGAGTTTCGCCATGAAAGTGAAAAGTCTGTTTGTATTAACCGCAATGATCGGTGCTATTGCCTTCCATCAAACCGCCTTGGCCAAGGAGCGGGAAACCGGTCGAAGTACGGGTCCGGTTGTCTATGTGATAGCCCAGGACAAATTTTACGATTCTATTGTGCTGGCCGACCTGCCCGCCAAAGGGCGTTTCCAGCAGTTATTCCCCGGAGAAGGCCCCAGCGGTCTGGCAACGGAATATGGTCCCGGTGACGTCGGTTATCTGGGTGGCCGATGGTGGGTGGATGGAAATGAGAATGGTGAAATGGATGAGGAGGACGCGTATTTTCTGTGTCCCTTGTTGGGTCCTGGCCGTGACGACATCTAAGTAGCGGCGTTCCGGGCTGTG
>DLXZ01000195.1:3958-14678 GCA_003448675.1 Porticoccaceae bacterium | reverse complement strand
GGATTATGGAAGCCGCGGCAAGGAATTACAGGGTGCTAGTGGTTGAGGACGAGCAGGATATTGCCGATCTGGTGGCCCTGCATCTGCGTGACGTGGGTTTTACTGTTACAACGGTAAACGACGGCCACAAGGGTATGCGTGAAGCGACAGCTGGCGATTGGGACTTGGTTATCCTCGATATCCGTTTGCCTGGAGTCGATGGCCTGAGTATTTGTCGTGCCCTGCGGCAAAGCGCCAATTATGTGCCCGTGTTGATGTTGACCTCCAAAACCACGGAGCTGGATCGAGTGCTTGGCCTTGAGTTGGGCGCCGATGATTATGTGAGCAAACCCTTTAGCGTCGCGGAACTGGTGGCGCGGGTGAAAGCCATTTTGCGGCGGGTGGAGATCATCCAGCCGGTAGCTGGAGCGGATCAGGAGAACATCGAGGTCGGCGGTATCCATATCGACCTGGCCAGCCGGGAAGTGAGCATCAATGGGCGCCCGGTGGATTTGACCGCCCGTGAATTCGACCTGTTGCTCCATTTTGCACGCCATCCCGGGCGGGTGTTTAATCGCACACAATTGCTCGATAACGTCTGGGGTTACGGTCACGAAGGCTACGAGCATACGGTCAACTCCCATATCAACCGCCTGCGCGCCAAAATCGAGAGCGACGAGGGCGAGCCCCAATACATCGTCACGGTGTGGGGTGTGGGCTATAAACTGGCCGCGCCGTCGCTAGCCGCGGTTTAGCGCTCAATTAAATGGCGCCGATAGCAGGCTCGGGCTGGTCATGATGCGGCGCTTGTTTTCATCCTTGTTTGCCAGGCTGTCACTGGCGCTATTACTGCTATTGTTGACTATCGGTGGTGGCTTTCTGGTCATTGAGCGCTGGAGTACGCGCCAGTACCACGAAGAACTGACCCAACGACTGAACGCGCCCATCGCCATGTATGTCACCGATCAGGCCGAGCTGATTAGCAATGGTGAAATCAACACAGCAGAACTGGAACGCCTTGCCGAGCGGGCGATGATCATTAACCCAAGTGTCGAGGTGTATCTGCTTGCGGAGGACGGGCGTATTCTCGGGCACGGTTTGCCGCCGGACGCGGTAAACGTCCAATACGTTGATCTGGCACCCATAAAGGCCTTGATTGAGGGCACGCGTAAGATGCCTGTCCGCGGTCTTGATCCGCGAAACCCCGCGCGCAATAAGGTCTTTTCAGCCCATCCGGTATCAAAGGATGGGCGTCTCGAAGGTTATCTTTACGTGATTCTCGGCGGCAGTAAATATGATGAGCTGGCCGACAGTATTCGCTCCAGCTACGCGGGAACCGTAAGCGTCAGTGCCATTGTGGCCCTGGCCGCCGCTACGTTTTTAGCGGGCCTGCTTGTTTTCGGGTTGCTGACACGGCGCTTAACCGGTCTTACCGATACCGTCCAGGGCTATACCGATAGCGATTTTTCTGCCGAGCAAAGCGCGGTTCTTGCCAGTTTGGCGGTGAATAGCTCCAAGCCCGGCGAACAGGACGAGATTACCCGCCTGGTGGTGGCCATTCAGACAATGGCCATGAAAATTTCGGAATTGATAGACGGCCTGAAAGAAACCGACCGCTTGCGGCGGGAGTTAATCAGCAATGTCTCCCACGATCTGCGCACGCCGCTTTCATCCATGCTCGGCTACGTCGATACATTGTTAATAAAAAATGGTGAACTCAGCGGCGCGCAACGGGAACATTTCCTGAAAACTGTACGCAACCACACGCGGCGGCTTGAATCCCTGATTGGCGATTTGTTTGAACTGTCCCGTCTTGAAGCCAATACCATAGCCCTCCATGCCGAGGTGTTTCCCCTGGCGGAGTTATTACAGGATGTCAGCCAGGAGTTTGAACTGGAAGCCAGTAACCGGAATATCACCATCACCATAGAGCCAGGCCTGGAGAGATTGCAGGTGCGGGCTGATATTGCCCTGGTCGAGCGTGTTCTGGAAAACCTGCTCCGCAATGCCCTCGACTGGACGCCTGATGGTGGCCGAATACGTCTGAGCGTCAGCGCCAGGGAAAAGCACGTCGCGGTTTCGGTAGCCGATACCGGTTGTGGCATTCCCACAGATCAGTTGGACAGCGTATTCGAGCGCTACTACACGGTAAACAAGGCCACGAAAAGCCAGAGCAAGGCACCGGGGAATATTACGGCAGCCGGTCTGGGGCACAAAAATTCCACCGGCCTGGGACTCGCCATTGTCAAACGCATTCTGGATTTACACGCCTGCCAAATCACCGTCACCAGCGAGGTAAACAAAGGTACCTGTTTTGAGTTTGAATTGCCGGCCGCCGCCAGTGCCTGAGCAATGACAGTTTGTTATCTGGCCTGGTAGTGCCGAGTCTCGCCAATGGCAAAGGTGGCAAATTCCATTTCACTTATACCGGCTGCTTCTCGCGCCCGTTCTAGCGCTTTCAGCGGAGTCATGACCCCTTCAGCGGAGAGTACAAACGTTCCCCAGTGAATAGCCATGGAAGCCTTTGCCCCAATATCTTGGTGTATCTGGATCGCTTCGCCTGGGTCGACGTGGACCGTGGCCATCATTGCCGCCGGTTCATAGGCGCCAATGGGGATGATCGCCAGATCAACTTTCCCAAGTTTCTTACCGATTTCCTTGAACTGAACCTCGTTATAACCCGTGTCGCCGGCAAACCAGACCTGAAAATCATTCCAGGCGATGCTCCAGGCAGCCCAGAGGGTTTCATCGCGATTAGTGAGGCCGCGTCCGGAGAAATGCTGCGAGGGTGTAGCCGTGATAGTCAGGGGTGTACCATCAAGCTCTATTTGCCGCTCATTCCACCAGTCCATTTCGATCACACGGTCAGAGGCGATACCTTTGGCAATAAACCAGCTTTTTAGCCCCAATGGCACAAAATAAAGGGGTTTGTTGCCCAGGGTTTTAATCGACCGGGTGTCCAGATGATCGTAGTGGTCGTGGGAAATCACCACCGCGTGAATTTCCGGTAGTTCGCTAATTGCCAGCGCCGGTTCGGTAAAGCGCCTGGGGCCAGCGAAGGAAAAGGGGGAGGCGCGATCACTAAACATGGGATCAGTGAGTACATTGACGCCCTGGTGTTGTATCAGCACCGTGGAATGACCCACCCAGGTTACGGTGGCATTGCTGCTGGCTTCAGGTGCGAGTATGGGTTCTGCAAGCGGCACGTGATCGTTTTCAGGGTCGTAATCCTTCCATTCATCGGTAAACAACCAGGACCAGAGCGCCTTGAAAAACCGTGTTTTTCTTTTCTCAGCGTAGGGGTTTACGTAACCATCCGCACCGTGATGGGTCGCTATTTGCTCGGCATTGACTCCAGTAGAGGTAGTTAAATTGATACTGAAGCTTAATAGTGAAGCTAATAGTATTGGATGTTTCGAAATGCGATTGAACATTGGGCAAGTGAGGTTGCTATCAAAACTATTGGGAGTTGATTGCCATGGCTGTGGCAAGCATTTATCCAGCGCTCTATAAACAGTTTAGCCGGTTTTTATCGTGAAATGCTCGTGAAGAAATTGGTTAAACACCACTAACCCTGAAGGTTATCAGCATGCTAAAAACTTTATCCCAGCTGGAGTTTTTATCCCGATGCCTCGCACAGTCTCATACATTACCGCGTTTGTTCAACCAGCGCAGCAGGAACAATGAGCCACCGGCAAGTGCCATACACCAGACTACCATCGCCCCGGATGGCACATCAAAGATCACCGACAAGAGCAAGCCAAGCAGGTAGGCCATGGCGCCCAGGGCATAGGCCGCACGCAATGGGCGTCTTAGTCCGTTGGCGGTCAGGGCGGGAATAATCAGGCTGGCAAAAACCAGGTAGACCCCCACCAGTTGTGTCGATAGGGTGATGGCCACGGCAAACAGCGGGTAAAACATCCATTCGCCAAGTGATTTGCGAAGACCAAACCAGCAAAAGAGAATCAGGGCGTAGATGACCCCGATGGGTAGTAGGTCGACGGGTTTTACCCAGAGTATCTGGCCGACCAGTAGAGCCTTGAGTTGTTCACCGCCGTGGGCGGAATCCGACAGCAGGAGTATGCTGCCGGTGGATGCCAGCACAAACAACGCGCCGATCAATGCTTCCTGGATGACCGGGCTTAAACCACGCAGGCGATACAAAGCCATGGCACCGGTCACGGCGGCAAGGATGGCGATGGCCTGAGCCATGATCGCATCCTCACCACCGTGCATTTCGAAGCCGAGAGAACCGGCCACCACCAGGCCGAAAGCCGCCACCTGAGCGATGGCGAGGTCGAGAAAAATAATACCGCGCCTGAGTACTTCGTGGCCCAGTGGTACGTGCGTACTGAGCACCAACAGGCCCGCCAGAAAAGCGGGCCAGAGGATGTTCAGGTAGGGCAGTAGACTATCAGTCATTGATCTGTCCAGTCTGGGATTGCGCTTCCAGTAGAAGAGAAACCGTTGTCTGATACAGGCTAAACAAATCCTTCGCGTCGTCGTTGCCCCCGATGGTAAAGGGAAGCCGCACCAGAGGCAGGTCGCTGCGGTCCGCCAGCCAGCGGGCGGGCTTGTCGTTGTGATAAGTGGACAGCAGGATGGCTGCTGGTTTCTCCGCCTTTACGGTTGCCTGCACACGCACGAGATGGGCGGTGGTGGGTGGCAAACCCGGCTTCGGTTCCAGGTCAGCCACGACTTCCATGTCAAGCCAATCCAGCAGGTAGCTAAAGTTGCTGTGGTGAACCACCACGCGACTACCCTTAAGCGCTGTAGCCATCGACTCCCAACCTTGTATTGCCTCCTGCCAACGCTGTTTAAAGGTGGCGAAATTGGATCGGTAAACATTGGCCTGATCGGGGTCCACCTCACTTAAACGCTCGGCAAAGGCCCGGGCAATGCGCAGCAGTCGATAAGGGTCAAGGTGGACGTGTGGATTGCCCGCCGCGTGAACATCACCGGCGCTGCGGTCGACATTCTCAAGCACCTCCAAACGTTCGACTTGTTCCGCGGCAAGGAAATGTCCGGGCTGCCCGGGCTGAATATCGGCGTTACCCGATTGTCGTAGTAACAGCGGCAACCAGCCGATTTCCAGCTCGGCGCCGGTGCAAATAAGTACGCCGGCGCGTCGGGCTTTGGCGATCAAAGACGGCCTGGCTTCGATGTGATGGGGATCCTGAAACGCCGTGGTGGCGGTGAACACTCGCACCTGATCACCGCCAAGCTGTTCGGCCAGCGCCGCCCATTCCGGTTCGCAGGCAAAAACCCGCAACGAGCCATGGGCCGGGTTGGCAAACATGGTTGCCATCAGTAAAACACTGACAACAGGGATTACCCAACGTACATTTTTAAGAGACATTCGCATTACTCCTAGTATTTATGTGCGCCGTGGGAGCCGAGGGACATCAGGTATTGCAGCATCAATATGTCGTTGTCATCCGCGCCCTCGTGACCAGTATCGAGTTGACTGTACTGAAGACGGATACGGCTGAAATGGCTGGGCGAGTAGTCCAGCATCAGGGTGTATCGATCCGGATTACCCTCATCTCCGAGACCGGATTCCTCGAGGAATTCATCCAGAGGAATACCACCATCCACATAGTCGCTGATGTCGTTATCGGCGTTGAGATAGTCGTAGCGGGCACCGATTCGCCAGCGGGGCATGAATTGATAAATGGCCTGCGCGTAGTAACCGTACTGTTCGCCGTCGTAGTAGGCCTCCGCAAAGTCAGCGCCTTCAACGAACTCGGCATCGCCGTCTTCATCGCGGAAAAAATACTCGGCTTGAAAGATGAAGTTGCGTTCGCGGGGGTTTCCCTGGGGCGCCCATTTGTAAACAAAGTCCACGCCATACAACTCGACTTCTCCATTGAGCAATTCATTGTCAGCGCCAGATTCCTCTTCGCCACCATGGTGGTGGTGACCCCCTGCTTCGCGGACATCGAATTCAGCGGTGTAGTAACTGGCGCCAAGCTGCCAGCTTGAGCTGGCGTTGATATCTCCACCGGTTTTCGCGAAAAGGCTAAAGCCTTCGGCATTACTGCCATTATCGCCACTGGGGTATTCGCTACCGGAAAGAAATTCCGCACCAAAGCGCAAATAGGTATCGGTTGGTGCCAGCCAGCTGACCTGCACCCCGGTATCCAGCAGATGGCCGCCTAACAGCGCTTCATACACGAGAGGGCGATCGGCGAAATCGTGGGCATGGTCATGGACGTCGTTTAAATAGCCAATGCCGGAATAAAACTGACCCGCTTTAAGCGTGAGGCCGTGGCCCAGGGCGAGGGTTTCTATAAACGCCTCTTCCAGTTCAACCTCCGTCTCACCGGCTTCGCGGACAATCGCAGTGCTGAGTTCACCATAAAACGTATCGTCAATATTGGCCGACATGACCAACTCGTTGTGGCCGGTGGCAAAACCGTCTTCGGGTAACCCTGCCTCGCCACCTAGCTGGAAGCCGGGTAGCGATAATTCAGTTTCGTCGATACTGGTTGAGCGCCCGTCCAGGATCAGACTGATCGCCGGGTTAAAGCTGTTGGAGGATACTTTGCCTTGCTCAGGCCGTGCTGGCTTTTGTGCCAACTCCTGGGAAACCTGTTGCGCTTGTGACCGGGCCTCCTGAGCATTGATAGCTGTCGCTTCAATCCGTGCTTCAAGCGCCTGAATACGTGACTCATAGTCGTGCTTCAAACTGTCTAATTGCTGTTTTAAAAGTTTGATTTCCTGATTATCTGACTCGCTGATTTCTGCGTGCGTGGGCGCGGAGATAGATAACGCAGCCACCACTGTGGCTGCAACAATTTGCATACGCATGGAACATACTCCCATAACCGAAAATAGAATAGGTAGACACGCGACATCTGGCCGCGCGTCGGTCTAATTTTGGGGCTAGGGAGAGAAGGGCGGAGCGCGGGGCTGATAAGCGCTTACCGGCCCGGAGGTGATCCTGTTGGTGGCGTCAAAGCGGGCAAGCGGATGCTCGCCCGGGAAAACAAATTCATTGGTGCTGGTTAGAGGTGTGTGGTCTGTTTTATCCAGCGCCAGAAAAGCATCACAGACTGCGGTGTATTCATGGAAGGGGTGCTCGACGTCATGAACCAGCGCTCCCGCCTGCCCGGCCAGCAAGGCGAACAGGATGGGTATAAGCTTAATGGCTGCGGGAAGTCCCTTTTTCATTCTGACATTCTAGTTGCCAACATTCCTCTCAGCAAGACAGGAAGTGTAGCGAGTGACGAATAGGATGTGACCCTACGCCTTTGCGGCAGCACTCGCTCTCCATTAGATTGACTGACACTGGGTGCCGAGAAATTCGGAAATGGATGTAATAACGACTTTCGGGGTTTCCAGGTGCGGATAGTGTGCCGCGTCGTTAATCTCCAGGATACCGAGTTCGCTGTGAACGTTTTCTTTAACGAATTCAAGGTTAGGGTGATAACCATAATTATCCAACTCGCCGAAAATCGCCAGAACAGGGCATTGCACTGCCTGCAGGTACTGCTCGTAGGGTTTTGTCGGCGTCGTGGGTCTATCGGCCATTCCCGACCAGTTGCGAAACAAAGTATCGGTTTTATCCCCGTGAAAGGGGATGAGCTTGTCCCGCAGTTTGCCGTTGTCATAGGCCGCGACAGCAGCTTTTAGGCCATCTCTGGAGGCATTGTGAAAGATTAGCTGCGGCACGATGGAAACCACGCCAACGATGCGTGAATCATGCAAACCCGCAGCAATCAGGGAAATAGCGCCCCCAAAACTGTGGCCGATGAGTACGACTTTGTCGATACCAAAATAATCGAATAAGTCGGCCAGTGGCTGTCCGGCTTCGTCTTCACGGGGGTCGCCATCGCGGGGTAAGGTTAGCGCCTCCGACTTGCCGTGGCCCCAACGATCATAAACTAGGCAGGGATAACCTGTTGCGCGATGCAGTTGCTCGGGAAAGCTACGCCACATGCCGATGCAATCAAGTCCGCCATGGACAAATACCAATGTGGGTTGGTCCGAGGTCACTTTGCCAAGAAGCAGAGTGTTAAGCCGGTGTCCGGCCGCGGTGACGAATTGTTCCAATCTACTGCTCCAAAAGTTTGCCAGGGGCGAGTCTAGTCTAATGTCCGTAATCAGGCCATTGCCGTCAAACCGGCAGCATCGTACGACTCGATGCTGGTCAAAATGTATAAATTGGGATGTTTTTAAAATAGTTTTGCATATATTTGCTGCCTTGAAATCATTGATGCAGACCTTGAAAAAATGCGCGCCATCCCTACCTAGTGAGATGTGACGGAGGTGGCTCCCGCGGGCTATCCCCAGATCCTGTTGAAATTGTAGATATCGCTTCTTACATTAGGAGGATAAATGATGAGCTCAATAGACCTTTCTCCGCTGTATCGCAGCAGCATTGGCTTTGACCGGCTGGCTTCGCTGATTGACAACGCGCTGTCGGCTGAACCGGTCGCGGCGGGCTATCCGCCCTACAACATCGAGGTGCTCGATAATGACCGCTACGCGATCACCCTCGCAGTAGCGGGATTTGAAAGGCATGAACTCGATATCAAGGTGGAAAAAGGCGTACTCAGCGTATGCGGGCAAAAATCCACTCAAAGCGACCGCAAATTCTTGCACCAGGGCATTTCTGATCGGACTTTTGAACGCAAGTTTAATCTTGCCGATCATGTGGAAGTGGTCGACGCTGCGCTCAATAGCGGCTTATTGACGATCAATCTGGTGCGTGAAGTGCCGGAGGCGATGAAGCCGAAAACCATCGCGATAACTCAGACGGATTCGGATAGCAAGGTGCTCGAACATGAAGCCGATGAGCCGGCGAATGGGAAAGCCAAAGCGGCCTGATCCAGCGTCATAATACGGCTTTAGCCTCAAAGGCTGTGGTACCGCCACAGCCTTTTTCTTTATCGTCCGTCCCAGTCTATGTCACTTCCAGTCATCGATCGGATCGCGCAGCAGATAGTTACCACGCGATGATTCACTCCATATTTTAAGCCAGCGTTACTACCCATGGTGACTTGTTTTTCACCATGTGCTTTCCACCAAAGTCTAACTCCCATGACAAAATAGGTTAACCTCAGCGCTGTGAAATCCTCCGATCCAACGCCTTTGCGCAGAGGCGCCCGCTGATGCATTGTGAGTGTGCCTGGACAGGAGGGTGTCGCGGGCAGAGGGTATGTCGAGGGGACACTTGAACCGCTGAAGAAAATCAAAGAGGAGTTGTGATTGGATATTCTGATTTATCTCGCCACCAGCGGGCTAGTGGTCGCGACTCTTTTACCCTTTTCACGTCATTCTCATTGGCTGGTCAGAGGCTTGGATTTTCCGAGATTACAATTGGCAAGCCTTGGGGCCTTTTTGCTCCTGCTACAACTGATATTTCTTGACCTCGCCGAGCCCGACGGGTGGTCCATTGTCGCCGCCACGGTATTGTGTTGTGCGTGGCAATTATGGTGGATATTACCTTATACGAGGCTGTGGAGGGTTGAAGTCAACGCATCGGGAGATATTGAACCGAACCGGCAAATCAGCATCCTTACCGCCAATGTTTTAACACCAAACCATGAGGTTCGGAAACTCATGTCGCTGGTGGAGAAACATCAGCCTGATGTGCTTGTTACGCTTGAATCCGATGAGTGGTGGGAGAATCAGCTAAGCGGGCTCGAAGTCAGCATGCCCGAAACCATCAAGTGTCCCCAGGACAATCTGTATGGTATGCACGTATATTCGCGACTACCTCTGCATGAAAAAGAAATCTCCTTCCTGGTTGAAGACGGCGTCCCATCGATACACGCCATTCTGGAGATGCCCGATGGCACTCGAGTGCGAGTCCATTTTCTGCACCCCGCGCCGCCAAGCCCGACGGAAAACCCGAAATCGGCAGAGCGCGACGCTGAGTTGATCATTGTCGCCCGAAGTGTTGCCGATAGCGACCAACCGATCATTGTCGCGGGCGATTTGAATGATGTCGCCTGGTCGCGTACCACGCGGTTATTCAGAAAACTGAGTGGTCTCCTTGATCCTCGGGTTGGGCGCGGCATGTTTAATACCTTCCATGTGGATTATCCTTTCCTGAGGTGGCCGCTTGACCACCTGTTCCATAGCAATCACTTTACGGTGCGTAGTATCCAGCGTTTGCCAGCCATTGGGTCCGATCACTTTCCGCTCTTTACGCGGCTGTCATTCACTCCAGCAAACGCGCCTAAACAGCATGGTTTGAATGCGGATGATAATGATGAATCCTTCGCCGCTGCGGTGGCCGCCGCCAAAAATGCGGACAAAACAGATGTGCCAGAGCCTGGTTTGGGATAGACCAGATGCTGGCGCGGCTCTCCCTCAGTAATCTCGGATCCGTACTTCGCCCAATTCATCGCTTCTAATGGAGCCAATAAAGAAACCCCGCGACTCAAACATCGAGCCGCGGGGTGGAGGGAAAACGAACTAGAACCGTTACCGATTAATGTTGGTCACACTCGGCGAGAAAGGAAATCAGGCTCTCTCGGTAATCGTAGTAATCCGGATGTTCCAGCAGGGCCTTGCGCGTGCGAGGGCGGGGTAGATCGACGTCTATGATTTTCCCGACTTTGGCCTGGGGGCCGTTGGTCATCATTACCACCCGATCGGCGAGGAGAATCGCTTCGTCCACATCGTGGGTGACCATGACGGCGGTGAGCTTGGTACGCTCCCAGACTTCCATCAACACTTCCTGGAGCTCCCAGCGGGTCAGGGAGTCGAGCATGCCGAAGGGCTC
>DLXZ01000195.1:0-3660 GCA_003448675.1 Porticoccaceae bacterium | reverse complement strand
TTGGACATGTCGGCGGCCTTTTTGTGGATGGCATCACCCAGGCCAACGCGGGTTAGGTAATATTCGACGATGTCATCCCGTTCGCTCTGTTGGGCATGAGGGTAGACGCTGTCCACACCGAGGGAGACGTTTTCAAAAGCGGTGAGCCAGGGGAACAGGCTGGGCGCCTGGAATACCACGGCCCGATCTGGACCGGCGCTGTCAACTTCCTTGCCATCGAGAATAATGCCGCCGTTACTGATTTCGTTGAGACCGGCACACATCGACAGTACGGTGGATTTGCCACAACCGGAGTGGCCGATGAGCGAAATAAATTCACCCTTTTTCATTTTCAGATTGAAGTCTTCAACTACCGCAACGGGGCCTTTCGGCGTCGGGTAGATCTTGTCGAGTTGAGTGAACTCCAGATAGCGTTCGCGACCGATATCGTCCTTAATGGGTTTCAGCGCGGTGGTGTCGTTTTTCCAGTCGGTGCTGGTGTTGGGTCGCACAGGCGGCAGGGTGAGTGTGGTTTCTCCACTACTGGCCTCGATGCCGATGTCCATCAGGTATTGGGTGATTTCCGCACGCAGGGCTTTGAAGCGCTCATCGTGGTTCATCATGGTGCGATCCCGGGGGCGGGGCAGATCGACGACAAATTCCGGGCCGAAAGTGGCGTCGGGGCCGGGTTTAAGTGGTATGACCCGGTCAGCCATCAGCAGGCCTTCGTCAACGTCGTTAGTGATAAGAATTACGGTTTTTTTATCCTGCTCCCAGATCCGCAAAATCTCGTCCTGCAAATTGGCACGGGTCAGGGCATCCAGGGCACTTAGCGGTTCGTCCAGCAGCATAATATCGGGGCTGGCGGCCAGAGCGCGAGCCACGGCGACCCGCTGGCGCATGCCGCCAGATAGCTCCGCCGGTCGTTTGTGGGCGGCGGGACCAAGGCCAACCATCTCCACATATTTCAGGGTGTGGGCGGCGCGCCTGGCTTTTGGCCAGTCTTTGAATACCTGGTCCACTGCCAGGGCTACATTGCCCTGCACGGTCAACCAGGGCATCAGTGAATAGCTTTGAAACACCACGCCTCGGTCCGGTCCGGGCTCGGTGATGACCTGGCCCTGCTTGGTGACACTGCCGGCATCCGGGGCCACAAGTCCGGCGATGGTAGAGATCAAGGTGGTTTTGCCACTGCCGGAAAAGCCGACAATGGCGATAAACTCCCCTTCCTCAATTTGCAGATTGATGTCTTTGAGAACCGAAGTCCGTGACGCGCCTTCACCATAGCTTTTGCAGACATTATCCAGTGCGAGAATGGTCATATGTTATTGCTCCTCTTTCTTCCTGGTTTAAACCTTGTTCTCGCCAAAGGAAAAGATGTTTTGCAGGGTTAGCATTACGCGATCGAGTAGGAAGCCAATGACGCCAATGGTGAATACCGCGACCATGATGCGACCGAGGGAGTGGGAGCTGCCGTTTTGAAATTCGTCCCAGACAAATTTACCGAGGCCGGGGTTCTGGGCCAGCATTTCGGCGGCGATCAATACCATCCAGCCGACACCAAGTGACAGACGTAGGCCGGTAAAAATCAATGGTAGGGAGGAGGGCAGTATGATCTTGGTGATCTGCGTGCTTTTCTTCAGCTTCAGTACCTTGCCCACGTTGATCAGATCCTTGTCGATGGAGGAAACACCGACGGATGTATTAATAAGGGTTGGCCACAGGGAACAAAGGGTGACGGTAATTGCCGAGGTAAGGAAGGATTTTTCAAACCAGCTGTCATCACTGGTGACATAAACCGCACTGACCACCATGGTCACAATGGGTAACCAGGCGAGGGGCGAGACCGGTTTAAATATCTGAATCAGGGGGTTGATGGCGGTGTTAATGGTAGCGCTCATGCCGCAAATGATGCCTACGGGCACGGCTAGCAGGGTGGCCAGTACAAAACCGGTAAATACCGTGTAGAGGCTGGTGACAATCTGATCGAGGTATGTGGGTTTGCCGGTGTAGGGACGAATTTTAATTTCCGCATCCGGGTTTTTTTCCAGTTTTTTGGCGTTACGCACTTCCTGGCGTTCATAGAAAGCGACTTCTTTTTCCCGTTCGCGGTCGTGTTCCTCCAGCAGTCCTCGTGCCTCACTCCAGACCGCGGTCGGGCCGGGCACCGCGCCGAGACTGGTTTGAATTTTCGCCGCACCCCAGTCCCAGAAGGCTAGAAAAACCAGAAAGAACAACACTGGCACGCCGATAATGCGAAACAACTCGCGGAACTGAGCCTTTGGGTTTTCGCCGCCGGCCATGCTAACCAGTGGAACAAACCAGGTGAGGCCGACCAGTGTGAGAAATTTGTTAATGCGCACATACAAAGGAACACCCGTGGGCCCTGGAGCTGATTGCGCTGTCGCGGGGGTTGAGGTGGGGGATGTCTTTTCCGTAGGCGCTTCAGAGGAACTGCCAACTGATGTTTGCTTGTTCATGGGTACTACTTTTTCGTCTGTTGCCATTGTCTGAGGTGACGGGTTTTCTGCGGCGGCTTTCGCCGTGGTATCGGTATCGTCCGGACCGCTTGATGTACTCGCTGCCTGACTCATATTTCTCCCTCCAAGAAGAATGCCCGCGCCGGGGCGCGGGCGCCTGAGTTATTTAATCATTGTGGTTTATTTAACGGTGGCATCACCCTTCAGGCCGATCGGAAACTGATCCAGATAGGCATTGGGTTTAGTGCCGTCGTAGGTGATGTCATCGATGAATTCCGGCTGGGGCGGCTTGAAGCCGGTTTCCGTGGCGAAGTCCGGGAAGTCGGAAGCCTTAAAGGTGCCATCTTCGATCAGTGACTTGGCGGCGACGGCGTAGATGTCCGGGCGATAGACAGATTTTGCAGTGTCCATATACCACTTATCGCTCTTTTGCTCGGCGATCTGACCCCAGCGGCGCATTTGCGTGAGATACCAAACGGCGTCGCTGTAATAGGGGTAGGTGGCGTGGTAGCGGAAGAATACGTTGAAGTCCGGTACCGAACGTTTGTCGCCTTTTTCGTACTCGAAGGTCCCGGTCATGCTGTTGGCAATGACGTCGTAGTCCGCGCCCACGTAGTTAGACTGGCTCAGGTATTTCACCGCTTCGGGACGGTTGGCATTGTTGTTTTCATCGAGCCAGTAGGCGGCGCGAATCAGAGCCTTGACCAGGCGGGCAGTGGTGTTAGGATATTTTTCGGCGAATTCCTTGGTGATGCCGAAGACTTTCTCCGGGTTGTCTTTCCAGATTTCGTAATCCGTAATCACGGGCACACCAATGCCTTTAAATACTGCCTGTTGGTTCCAGGGTTCACCCACGCAATAACCGTAGATGGTGCCGGCTTCCATCGTGGCCGGCATTTGTGGAGGTGGGGTTACCGACAGCAGGACATCGGCTTCCAGCTGGCCGCTGATGTCACCCTTGCTGGGCGCGTAGTAGCCGGGGTGAATACCACCGGCTGCCAACCAATAACGCAGCTCATAGTTGTGGGTGGATACCGGAAAGACCATACCCATGTTAAAGGGTTTGCCTTCGTCGCGATATTTCTCTACTACTGGTTTCAGATAGTCTGCCTTGATGGGATGTACAGGCTTGCCGTCGCTCTGCTTCGGCACATGGGTTTTCATTTGCTCCCAGATGGCATTGGAAACGGTGATGCCGTTG
>DLXZ01000135.1 GCA_003448675.1 Porticoccaceae bacterium | reverse complement strand
CGGCGAGGAGGGCAAGGGCTTTATCCAGGTTATGCAGGGTTTCGACTTCAGCCGCGCCCTGATCGGCCTGCAATGCCTGGCGGTAGCGCGCAAATGCCTGGACGAGACCTGGCAGTTTATTCAGGAACGGGAAACCTTTGGTAAACCGCTGGCCGCCAACCAGGGCATTACCTTCCCGCTGGCCGAGGCGGAAACCCAGTTGGAAGGCGCCCGCATGGTCTGTCTGAAAGCCCTGTGGTTAAAATCCAAGGGGCTTGACCACACCAAGGAGGCCGCCATGGCCAAATGGTGGGCGCCGAAACTGGCCTTTGATATTACCCAGCAATGCCTGCTCATCCACGGCCATGGCGGCTACAGCGAGGAACTGCCCTTCGCCCAGCGTCTGAGGGATGTGCTGGGCATGCAAATTGGCGATGGCACCGCCCACATTATGAAAATGGTGATTGCCAGAACGTATGTTGGCAAGGTCGACTAAACAAGCGGGTTGCGCCACACTCTCAACCCATCACAAACCAGGGGAACAGAAAACATGTCAGAAGCGGTTGTACTGAGTGAAAAGAAAAACCGGGTGGGCATCATCACCCTCAACCGACCCGCGCAATTCAACTGTCTGTCCATGGCGGTTCACCAGGGCATCAACGCAGCGCTGGATGAATTTGAAAACGACGCCGATACCCGATGCTTGCTGATCAACGCCAACGGCAAGCATTTCTGTACCGGCGCCGACCTCCAGGAAGTTTCCGGTTTTACCCAAGACGAAAACGCCACCAAAACGTTTCTAGCCACCGGCCTCGACACCCTGCGTCGACTGGAAAATTCCGCGCTGCCGGTAGTCCTCGCGCAACAGGGCCTGGCCCTGGCCGGCGGTCTGGAACTGATGATGTCCGCCGACGTGGTTTTTGCTGGCGAAAGCGCCCAGTGTGGCGATCAGCACGCCCAGTTCGGCCTGGTACCCGGCTGGGGCGGTAGCCAGCGCCTGAGCCGTTTGATTGGACGCCGCCGGGCCATGGACCTGTTTTTCAGCGCCCGCTGGATCAAGGCGCGGGAAGCCCTGGACTGGGGGCTGGTCAACTACGTAGTCGCCGACGAAGAGCTGCAACAAGCGGCTATCGATTACTGCGAGGGCCTGACCAAACGCAGTGCCGCAGGCCTTGCGACCATGAAAACCCTGGTTAACCGGGGTCTGGAGCTAAACCTCGACGCCAGTCTGCAACTGGAAATGGACCTGGCCTGCCCGGCGCTGATGAGCGACGACGTGCGGGAAGGCACCACCGCTTTTCTGGAAAAGCGCGAACCCCAATTCAAGTAATTATTCCCAAGACGGCAAACAAGCCAGTGCCAGCGAGCGAGACACGGCCAGGCACATCCACCCACGACCCGGAGACAAACAAGACGATGGACTACCAGGACATTATTTACGAAGTCAAAGACGCAACCGCCTATATCACCATTAACCGACCGGAAGTTTATAACGCCTTTCGCGGCACCACCTGTGAGGAGCTGATCCACGCCTTCCAAAAAGCCGGTTGGGACAACGACATTGCCGCCATCGTTTTTGGCGGCGCCGGCGACAAAGCGTTCTGTACCGGCGGCGACCAATCCTCCCACGATGGTCAGTACGACGGCCGCGGCACCATTGGCCTGCCGGTGGAAGAACTGCACACCATTATTCGCGATGTGCCCAAGCCAGTCATCGCCCGGGTTCAGGGCTATGCCATTGGTGGCGGCAACGTACTGGCCACGTTGTGCGATATGACCATCGCTTCTGAAAGTGCCCAGTTCGGCCAGGTCGGTCCGAAAATGGGCTCGGTGGACCCCGGTTTCGGCACCGCCTACCTCGCCCACGTGGTAGGTGAAAAGAAAGCCCGGGAAATCTGGTACATGTGCCGACGCTACAGCGCCCAGGAAGCCCTGGAGATGGGCCTGATTAACGCCGTCGTGCCCGACGACAAACTGGACGAGGAAATCGCCGCCTGGTGCGCGGAGCTGGCCCAACGCAGCCCCACCGCCATCGCCATCGCCAAGCGCTCCTTTGTCGCCGCTACCGAGAATATTCGCGGCATCGGCAGCCTCGGTCTGCAAGCCCTGAAACTGTATTACGACACTGACGAGTCCCGGGAAGGCGTCAATGCCCTGAATGAAAAACGGCCACCGGAATTCCGAAAATACGTCAAATAATACGGGCCAAAACCGTCGCATCAGAGCGACACGGAACACACAGAATATACAAGAGGTAATCAGCAATGGACCTGGATCTGAACAACAAATCCGTCATCGTCACCGGGGGCGCCTCCAATATCGGTCGCGCTATCGTGCTTAAATTCGCCGAGGAAGGCGCCAATATCACCATCGCCGACCTGGACACCGAGGCCGGTGAGCGCGTCGCCGCCCTGGCCAAACAACAGGGCGCGCCCGATGCGCAAGTCATAAAAACCGATGTGACGGATCTGAGTAGCGTGGAAAACCTGTTTAAACAGGCCTCCGACGCCTACGGCGGCGTCAATTGTCTGGTTAACAATGTTGGTTGGGACAAACTGATGTTCTTCACCCAAACCACGCCGGACTTATGGGATAAGCTCATCAAAATTAACTACGTGGGCAATCTCAACTGCACCAAAACCGCGCTGGATTACATGATTCCTGGCGACGGCGGTTCCATCGTCTCCATCAGCTCCGACGCCAGCCGCCAGGGCGAGCCCCGAGAGGCGGTGTACGGTGGCCTCAAGGCCGCCACTAACAGCTTTATGAAAACCGTGGCCAAGGAAAACGGCCGCAGCAATATTCGGTGTAACTGCGTGTGCCCCGGCGTTACCGTACCCGATAGCACCGACGAGACCAGTGAAAACAGCATGTGGGCG
Organism: Porticoccaceae bacterium; assembly: GCA_003448675.1. Taxonomy (GTDB): domain Bacteria; phylum Pseudomonadota; class Gammaproteobacteria; order Pseudomonadales; family Porticoccaceae; genus HB2-32-21. The sequence continues at coordinate 6,481 of DLXZ01000135.1, read as the reverse complement.
GTCAAGGACGCCATGTTCACCGAGGACCAATTCGCCGCCATCGCCAAATCCCTGCCGCTCAAGCGCATCGGCAAGCCCGGCGACATTGCCAACGCCGTGGTATTTTTATCCTCTCAGAAAGCCGCTGGCTTTATCACCGGACAAGTGCTCAGCGTCAGCGGTGGTTACAGCATGATCGGCTAGACACAACCGTGTTTTGTAACACGCATAAAAAACCCCGTTCTAACGGGGTTTTTTTAATGCTGATATAAATCTCAGGCGCTAACAACGGAAGCTCTAGCGGTTCGCCAATACACCACAGTCAGCACCAACATCGCCAGTATGGGCAACATGCCCAACAGCAAATACTGCCAACCGAAGCGCGCCAGCAGCCAACCAGCCATCAAGGCGCCAGTGGATTGCACGCCAAAAATCGTAAAATCATTAAAGGCCTGCACTTTAAAGCGTTCGCTATCCCGATAACCCTGAGGCAACAGGGTTGTCCCGCCGATAAACAGAAAATTCCAGCCCAGGCCCAGCAACACCAGCGAGAGCCAGTAATTAATAAACTCGTAGTCGGAAAAAATCACCGCCAATGAGGCTACGAACGCCCCAACACCCAATCCAATCAGACCCACCTCGCCAATGCGGCTAACAATCATCGGCACCACCAGCGAGGGTAAAAACATGGCAACAATGTGGGACTGAATCACCCACTTGGTATCCACCAGACTGTGACCATTTTCGAAATGCATATGCAGAGGTGTGGCCGTCATCACCGTACTCATCACCGCGAATGCGGTGAGACCGGACAACACCGCCACCCAGATAACCGGCTGGGACAGAATATTGCCCCAGGGCCGCGCCTCACCTTGCGCGCTCTGGTTAGCGGATTGAGGCTCGACGAAGAACAAAAGCACCAGTGTCGCCATGGCGATTACCACCAGTAACAGAGCGAACGAACCTACGTATGGCGTACCTAACAAAGATTCCCCGCGAATAGCAATCTCCGGACCCAGAAAAGCCGCGATAATGCCGCCGATTAATACGCGTGAAGCGGCTTTGGGCATATCCGGGGCATCTACACTCTCCATCGCCGCAAACCGGTATTGCTGACCAGCGGCGAGGCCAAAGCCCAACACCATGCCAGCGGCAACAAAAAGGGGGAAATGCGATTTCATCAGGGCCGCTATCGCCAGCAATCCACCGATACCGGCTATCAAGGAACACATGATAAATATCGCCTTGCGGCCCCAACGGCGCATGGCCAGAATCACTGGTAGGGTTCCCAGGGCGGAGCCAAGTAAAAAAGCACCCACGGGCAAGGTGGCGTAACCAGGATCCGGCGCCAGGGTCTGGCCGATAATGCTGGCCAGAAACACCATAAACGAAGGAATGGACATGGTCAGCGCCTGACAGACCATCAATAGCCAAACGTTTTTACCGTTTTTCACCGCTTATATCCTTAGCGCACCACCAAACTACGAGTATTTATCGGGCACCTTTTCTGCGTTCCCTAACGCGTTAATTCATCAGCCTGCCTGAGTCGCTCATCGGCCTGTTCACGCATAAAATCCTCCACCGCACGCGTCTTTTCCAGCTCACTGCCATAGGGCACTGGCCCGGCCTGGCTATCCGCGCTAGCGGGCGGCGTGTTCACCTCCAGCTGCTGCTTAACCAAAAAGAACACAATACCCAGCACGACCAGCAAAATTAGTATGCGCATATGAATGACTCCTAATTCAAGCTAGGCCAGCCATATAGACCACCGGCTGGCAACTATCCTTGAAACGTCGCAACGGTAGCACGAAATACCACATCACCAAATATCCGCTCACCAATTCGCGGTACTACTGTATCTAGCTCACCATCGCCTTCTGCCTGTCTAGATCATTGACTACAGCGACGTAAAAAACCTAGTTAATCGAGCTAAGGGGCTTACATGGAAGGCTTAGACAGTTACGGCGAAGCAGAACGCGTGAGTTGCCAACGCAACCCTGCATTTAGCCATATCAATTCGCCCATAAGGACGGTGACTGGTGAAGTCCTTAGCCAAAGTACGTCGCCTCGTAAAACCAGCATGGTAATTCCCTGGCCTGCGTGGCTTTCGCTTTAACTACCGGCTATTGGGTACAACCATCACCATTTTTCAGGCACCACTTCCACGGTTGAAGCGACAAGTGCGAGGATTCAAACAAGTCATCTCGCTTAAGCGGTGTCGCCCTAGTTACGCAGGAATAATGCCGCGGATGCATGAAATTAGCTCGGCAGGTTGCCTTCCCAGCAAACGTTCTCCACCGAAGCATTCCCCTCTATAGCACCCTCCCCTCCGTGGTGCCCGCGACAACCCGATTGCGGCCATTTGCCTTAGCAACATAAAGATTGTGATCCGCGTTTTTCATCCACTGATCCATGTCATCATCGGACCCCAGGGCCGCAACCCCTATGCTGACTGTGACGGGGTGCTCAACAAGCGACTGGAGTGATGCGATCTCCCTGCGCATTTCTTCACCAAGCTGAGTAGCGGCTGCTTCATCAACGTTGAAAGCAAGCACCATAAACTCCTCGCCACCGATGCGAAATGGCATATCGGTCAAACGAAGCCGACCCAGAAAATATTCTCCAATGGCTCTCAATACCTTGTCGCCAACCTGGTGACCATAGAGGTCGTTTACCCGCTTGAAGTGATCAATATCGACCATTAACAGACTCATGGGCAACCCGGTTCGACGGGCTTGCTGGATAGCTTTGTCCATGGCGCTGTTCAGATGAACGCGATTGAAGAGCCCGGTTAAAGAGTCCGTGATTGCCTGCCGTTCCAGCTTAAATTGTTGTTGCCGCATCTGTCGGATAAACACAGCCGCAAATATGCTAATTATTGCGAGTGTCAGGGTGAAGCGAATCGCAACCGCGGGCTCGAACAGCGACCACGCCTCGTAATTAACCACCACAAACAGCGCAACATTCGCTATTAATGCATACCGTCCCGGAAGCATCATGTAAAACAATAAAACAACCGGATAGCTCCAAAGCGCGCCTACAACCCCTAAACCGCGAAAGGTAACTACCAGAAAAACAAGCATCGCGGGCACCAGCCCGAACAAAACCAGGGTCAGGTGATAACGCCCTTTTATGCAGTACCAGGCGTTTGCACCACTTACCAGTAACACCAAGATCGTCACGACACTGACCAAATAACGCCCACTGGCAATGTTGTTTACAACGAAAACTGGCGTCGCAATCACCACGACAAAAGAAGCAACGAGGGAGTACTTAACGAGGAGCTGTGTTGCTCGTCCGAGCTCAGGATCGTAACGATTCATCCCGCTGGATCCCTAATTCTTGAGCATTGCTTATTATCCGCTAAAAGTGAGAGCTGTGTAATTGCCGATCCGGCACGCTATTCAAGCTAAACATACCAAAAGGTTGTAACAAAGGATTCAGCTCATGTCGCCAGCAGGCGCTGGTTCTACAGCGATGGTGAATTTATCGATGGAGCATGTCAAGCCAGGGGGAAGCCACCAAGGGGACTAAACTACTCTCCTCCGTGGCAAAGCGGGCAAGTACCTGGCGGATCGACTAGCGCCCATCAAAATGGTAACCGACGTGGGTGTTGGGTCCGGTGTAAACAGCGGATTCATGGCCCTGTGTGCAACATTAGCCGCAGCCCCAACTTACAGGACCTGGTGACTCAATCATTACCGCACAAGAATAGGCTTCCATCCCGTGATAAATCGAAACTTAACTTAGTACCGTTCATTGGACTACGGCATCGTCGCCACGGCAGCGGACAGCGTCAATAGCGTTACCTTGTTTCTTGCGTGTAAGCTTCCTGAGAATATCGCCGAGACAGGGCGCCAACAAACGGAGCCATAAAATATATTAGAATGTGCTTGGCTGGCTCGGGGAAAACACGCAGCGAGCGATTCATGGCCTTAAATTCATCCAATTGCACTTCAACAAATCCTTGGTAACAACTCTCCCGCCGGCATATCGAGTATGCGGCGCCCACCAATGAGGGTGTGCAGGGTCACCAGTCCAGGTTCGCCGGCTGTAGCGCGGCCGATTATTCTCGCGGCATCGTCCCGTGACTTCATAATGGCCAGCGCCCGCTCTGCTGCACTTTCCGGCACCAGGGCAACGAAGCGGCCTTCGCAGGCAACCTGCATCGCATCCAGGCCCAGCACCTCGCAGGCACCGCGCACGCGCGCCGACACGGGAATATCGCCCTCGACAATGTCGAATTGCAGGCCGCTGGCCTGTGCCAGCTCGTTGAGCACGGCGCTGAGTCCGCCGCGCGTCGCGTCGCGCAGACAATGCACGTCGATATTTGCCGACAACAGCGCATCGACGGTATGCCAAAGGGACGCGCAGTCGCTTTCAATGGGCGTGGTAAAAGCCAGCGCCTCGCGCGCACCCATCACTGCCATGCCGTGACGCCCGATATCGCCGTTGAGCAGAATCGCGTCCCCCGCGGCGATGCGTTGCGGTGCGACGGACATGTCGCGCTCGATACAACCGACGCCAGCGGTGTTGATGTAGATGCCATCACCGCGACCCCGCTCTACCACTTTGGTATCGCCAGTGACGATGGCTACCCCGGCAGCGTCGGCGGCGGTACGCATCGACCGCACTACCCGCCGCAGGATTTCGGTTTCCAGACCTTCCTCAAGAATAAAAGATGCTGTCAGATACAGGGGTTTCGCGCCACACATCGCCAGATCGTTGACGGTACCGTTGATTGCCAGCGAGCCGATATCGCCACCGGGAAAGAACAGGGGCCGCACCACGAAACTGTCGGTCGTGAGCACACTGCGTCCCCGCGGCAAATCGAGCACCGCACCGTCGTGCCCCTCCCGCAGCAGCGGGTTGTCAAAAGCCGCTATGAATACTTCCTCGATGAGTCGCGCCATCGCGCGCCCACCACCCCCATGGGCGAGCTTAATGCGAGCATGATTTTCAATAGGCAGGCCGCAACTCAGGTCAAAGGTTTTTGCATCGCTCATGCGGCCCCCTCTCTACGATAACGGTAATACGCCGCGCAAGCGCCCTCGCCGGAAACCATCGTCGCACCGAGGGGGCGCTCCGGCGTGCATTGTTTGCCGAAAGCCGGACACTCGATGGGCTTTTTCAGCCCCCGCAACACCAGGCCACTAATGCACTGTTCGGGCTCCGCCACCACAATATCGGCAATGCCAAAGCGTTTTTCGGCGTCGAATTCGGCGTATTCCGGTGTCAGTCCCCAGCCGCTGTCGGCGATTTCCCCGATGCCCCGCCATTGGCGACGCACCACGCGGAAAACCCTTGCCAGCAGCGCCCGCGCCGTAATATTGCCATCGTCGCGGACGGCGCGATGATATTGATTTTCGAGCTCCGCGCGCCCGTCCTCCAGTTGCCGGACACATCGATAGATGCCCTCGAGAATATCCAGCGGCTCGAACCCGGTAACGACGATGGGCACACCGTACTTCTCAGCCAGCGGCAAATAAGCCTGGGTCCCCATCACGGTACAGACGTGCCCGGCGGCGAGAAAACCCTGAACGCGATTGTCCGGCGCCGACACAATTGCCTCGATTGCCGGCGGCACCAGAACGTGGGAAACGAGAACGGAGAAATTGTCGAGCCCCCGGATTTTCGCCAGATGCACGGCCATGGCGTTGGCGGGCGCAGTGGTTTCAAAGCCGACCGCAAAAAAGACCACCTGTTTGTCAGGATACTCCTCGGCAATCTTGAGAGCGTCGAGGGGTGTATAGATGGCGCGCACATCACCGCCCTGCGCGCGTATGTTCGAAAGATCGCAGCGCGACCCGGGCACCCGCAGCATGTCACCGAAGGAGCAAAATATCACCTCCTGGCGCGCGGCGATGGCAAGCGCCTTGTCGATCATCTCCAACGGTGTCACGCACACCGGACAGCCGGGTCCATGCACGAGTTCAACTTGATCCGGCAACAAATCCTGGATGCCAAAGCGGGCGATCGCGTGGGTCTGGCCACCGCACACCTCCATGATGGTCCAGGGCCGCGTCACGGCATTGTGAATCGCTTTGACATATTGTTGCGCAGCCTTCGGGTCGCGGTATTCATCGACGTATTTCACTGGATCTTCTCCAGATAGCCGAGGGTGCGCGCCGCCGCTTCTTCACACAATATGCTGATGGCAACGCCGGCATGGACCAGCACATAGTCCCCCTCGCTGGCTTCCGGCAGGAAAGCCAGACTGGCTTCGCGCACCGCGTCACCGAAGCGTACCTGAGCGCTGCGAGTGAAGGCGTCCTCCCCTTCGATACTGATGATCTGTCCCGGTACCGCAAGGCACATGACTGGTTACCCTCCTCTCTTATGGCGCTTGCGCCGCCGCCATGACCTGGCCCAACGCCAATCCACCGTCGTTCGGCGGCACCTGAGCGTGCGTGTACACACTGAAGCCGGCGCGTTCCAACCCTTCTGCGGCGCAGTCGAGCAACAGTGCATTCTGAAAACAGCCCCCGGTCAACAGCACCAC
>DLXZ01000088.1 GCA_003448675.1 Porticoccaceae bacterium | reverse complement strand
GCGGTTGATACATTAGTTCCATCTGACCACGTTTCAGCGCCAATCGCAGCTCCGAAGGAAAAAACATGGTGCTCGGCAGGTGCTGAATTTGGCCCGCGGCCAGCCGATAGTAGCCGTTTCGCCCTCCGGACTTGGCCTTATACATAGCCTTGTCGGCACAGTTGAGAACACTGGTCAGGTCCTCACCATCTTCCGGGTACACACCGATACCGACGGAGGCGGACAAATCCAGCTCACCCACGGCGGTAGTGAACGGCGCCTTGAAACAGCCCATGATTTTTTCGGCTATGGAGGTGATTTCGACCGAGTCGGAGATGTTCTCGGTGATCACCGTGAATTCATCTCCAGCGAGCCGCGCCACGGTGTCACTGTGGCGCATCGCCGAAAGCAGGCGTTTACCCACCGCCTTAAGTATTTCGTCACCCACTTGATGGCCATGTGTATCGTTAACCAGCTTAAACCTATCGAGATCAATAAAGAACACCGCCAGCTGAGTGCTACTGCGCTGGCCGCGTTTTACCGCCTGATCCAGACGATCGAGAAACAGCCGCCGATTAGGCAAGTCGGTCAGATTGTCATGATCGGCCAGGTATTTGAGCTCCTCGTGGGTCCGCTCGAAATTGCTAAGATCGGAAAACAGCAAGAGGTAATGGCTAACTTCATCCCGCTGTTTCAGCACCACCACCGAGACCATGGCCGAGTAGAGCTCGCCGTTGTCTCGACGCAGTGATATTTCGCCTTCCCACTTACCCTTGTCTTTCAGGCTTGCCAATAAATCCCGATGAAACCTGAACGTGGGTTGATCAATAATATCGAAGCGTTTACGGGTGCCGATCACCTGTTCCGACTTGTATAAAGTGATCTCTGTAAAGGCCTGATTAACATAGGTTACCACTCGCTTTCGGTCGAAAATGACCACGGCCTCACTGATGCTGTCAAATACCTGGCTGGCCAAATTAAGCTGTTCACGTAGCTCATTCTCATTGCTGATATCTGCGGACAGGCACTCAAACGCCGTATCGCCGCCAAGAATGGATATTTCGGGGAAGAATTTGTGTCGATAGAAGCGCGAACCAATGCGGCTGCTGGCCTCGAACTGCTCGCCCCGCGCCGCCTTTATCAGCAGCTTGTGGAAATCCGGATTAACCCCGGCAAAGGCATCGAAATGCCGGCCAATAAAATCGGCGGCAACAAGACCGTCTGCCTCCTCGAATGTGCCATCAATGGCGATTATCGATCCATCCTTACCCACCTGAATCACCAGCGCTGCCGACAGCTCAAGTGAACGCTCGAGTAGCGCATTTCTGGCTTTCACAGCCAGTGTGTCCGCAGCCTGGGCGCGATACACGACCCAAACGCTACTCAACCACCAGGCAAGCGCCAATAGACCCAGGGTATAGGTATGCTGTGCGATGGAAATTCCGGGAAGCGCGGAGACCCCCCCGCCTACCCAGCCGAGGAAGGCGATGGCGACAGCCAGATAACATACTGCTATCGCGATCAGCTGCCAGGTATTTTTAGCTTTGACCATCGTCACCAGTATCAATGTCCTCCGTGGCTGTTACAAGTCGAAATATATGAAACCGAAAGCACCCCGTTTGCGATTTCACCAGTCCTTCTTCGAGTATAGAGACTGGCCGGAATAACACGCAACATCGCAAACAGGTGGATCATCCGAAAGGTAGCCTAAAACAAACGAACGGTCGCCGACGCGACGCACTGTTATCGCCTGCCGGGCAAAGATCGGGAGATCCATGAGTCGACCGCCGACCGCAACCAGCCCCCACTTCTATAAATCTCTGGCGATAACCTCAAGCATGATTTCACTGGTGCCGGCATAGATGCGCGCGACCCGGGCATCAGCATACATCCGACACACCAGGTACTCATCCATATATCCGTAGCCGCCATGTAATTGTAGACACTCATCGACAACTTTCTGTTGCAACTCGGTGAGCCACCATTTGCTCATGGAAGCGGTGACATTATCCAGGCGCCCGCTAACCACGTCCTCGATGCAGCGATCCATAAAAATGCGCGCCGCACGCACCTGAGCATACAGCTCCGCCAGTTTGAAACGGGTATTTTGTTGTTCGATCAGGGCCTTGCCAAAGGCATGACGCTCCTTGACGTACCTGACCGTCTCCTCCAGCGTACCCTCCATGCTGGCGATCGCCTGCACACCAACCGTGGAGCGTTCATAGGGCAAATCACTCATCAGCTGGATAAAACCCTGGCCTTCTACCCCACCCAGCAACTGACTTTCATGAACCCGCACATCCTCGAAAAACAGTTCGCAGGTGTCCTGGGCTTTCTGACCCAGCTTTTTCAGCTTGCGGCCAACTCGAAAACCCTCCAGCCCCTCGGTCTCCAGCACCAGCAGGGACAAACCCTTGCTGCCGGCATTGGGATCGGTTCTGACCACCAGCACCAGCAACTCGCACAGATAACCGTTGGTGATAAAAATCTTGGAGCCGTTTACCACATAGTGGTCACCATCCTTGACGGCGCGGGTGACGATGCCCTGCAAATCGGAACCGGTACCCGGCTCGGTCATGGCGATGGCGCCAATCATCTCGCCGCTGGCCATTTTTGGCAGCCAGCGATGCTTCTGCTCTTCGGTGCCATGATTAAGAATGTAGTGGGCGCTAATACTGTGAACCCCCTGCCCCATGCCACTGAGTCCGCGGCGCCACTGCTCCTCGTAAAATACCGCCTCATAGCGAAAATCAGCCCCGCCGCCACCGTACTGATCCGGAATGTCGGTGCATAAAAAACCCTGAGCTCCCGCCTTGCGCCATAGATCCTTGTCCAGGTGCTGTTGTTCACGCCATTTTTCGTCATAGGGAAGCATTTCAGTTTCGACAAACTGGCTGACTGAGCGACGGAAAACCTCCAGGTTTTCGTCCATCCATTGCGATTGATAGGGGGTCATGGGGTCTCCGTTTTATACTGACAATTGACGCAGGCGGTGACCTGCCGAATATTCATAAAGACGAGGACTGGCGGACCACGGCCTCGCCACTGAGTTTAACCTCTCCGTCCTGGTCCAAAGCGCGCAGCTTCAGGCGGAAATCGATACCGGCTTCCGTGGGAATTTTTTCCACCACCTCACCCTCACAGGTGATCACATCACCCACGTGTACGATGGCGGCAAATTTCACTTCAAAGCTCGCAATAGCTCGCTGGGGCACCCATCCAGTCAACATCTGACCCAGGTAGGCCATGCTCAGCATGCCGTGGGCAAACACATCATCCTTGCCAACGGCGCGAGCATAATCACTGTCCACATGCACTGGATTGTGGTCGTTGGAAGCACCGCAAAAATAGGCCAGGGTCGCCCGCGTCAGCGGACCCTTGGTGAGCGGCGGGAGAATATCCCCAACCGCTATATCGGGAAACGCGATGTACGGCATATCGACCGTCCGTTTCGGGCCGGGCACCCGGCTCGCTCCCTGTTACTTTCATACTTGTCCACCGCGGCCGCGAAGGTCATGTTCGTTGCTCGACCAGTGTTTGTTTTAATAGCGCCACCCTGACACCGAACTGGTTAGTCACCAGCGTTTCCTCGACCATAAAGCGAAACCTGCCCCGGGCCTTTTCGTACGCATCAACGATTTTAGGCGCAAAAGTGATGCGATCGCGGCCAAATATCGGCTCAAAATAGTCAAAACGTTGCCGGGTGTGCAACAGCTTTGTCAGATCCATACCCATAGCCCTGGGCCTGACAAAGGGGTCGGGGACAGCGGAACTCAAAGTCACCGCATAAGTGGGAGGTGCCATAATCGAACGATAGCCTGCCGATTTTGCCGCCTCTTCATCGTAATAAATCGGATTTGTCTCGCCAACGGCCTTGGCAAAAAACTTAAGCTGCCATAACTCTACATCCACGGTGTAAGGGGTGAAGGTATCGCTACTACTATTATGTGTGTTTTCTGTCATTACCTGTGTTGCTTGTCTGCAGGCACCTGCCAGCGATCGTCGGCAAATCCGCACAATGTATCCCCGCTGCGCGACTAACTCAAGGGCAATAGTTACTGGCAAGTAAACGTGTCACAGGGAACAATTTTACATCGGAGAAACATCACCGTAATCACGCCGGCATTTGCGATAAGGATAACCTGGTCACAATCCTTTATGGCCGCGTATTCCCTTCCTGTTCAGCGAAAGAGGCGGCGCGATGCTACCTCTGGGTAAGAACTGTTACTCATAAGTGCGAAAAGTCGCCGGATGGGATAAACTGGATGTGCAATCCAACCGATCCCACGCACCATGAACAAATCCACGCGATCCCGCTGGGGCAAAGCCATACAAAGCAAGGCCGTTCAACACGAATTAAAACGACTGGCCATTTTGAAGACAGCGGCTCGCCTGTTTAACCAAAACGGATTTCGGCAAACGTCGCTGAATGATCTGGCCGAAGAACTCCAGGTCACCAAGCCGACCTTGTACTACTACATCGATAATAAGGAGGACATTCTCTTTCAATGTCTGCTGACGGCGATCACTCGGTTACTGGAACAGATCGAGGAGATTCAGCGCACGGGAGAATCCGGTCTCGACAAGGTCAGCCGCTTTATTCACGTTTTTACCAACGTATTTGATGACGAGTTTGGCCGCTGCCTGTCGCAACCGGGACCGGAGCCCCTATCCGAGAAATATCTGTCTCAGATCGAACCCTTTTACATCCAGCTCGATGCCACCATGCGGCAGATGATTGAAGATGGCATAACCGACGGTTCGATCAGGGCCTGCGATTCCAAAATTGCGGCGTTTACCATATTTGGCGCTATCAACTGGATGACACGCTGGTATCAAATTGGCGGAGGGATGACCACCAGGGAAGTCGGCAACGAGATGGCCAATATGTTCACCAAAGGACTCACCAGCGACGTTCGCAAAGATTAATTTTTCGACACCCAGAGAGTCCTTATACCATAGCAAGCCGTCTCGCTAGATAGCAGCTAAGCGGTGCCGGTTTGCTGACCGGGCAGCGACTCGGCCACCAGAACTCCCGCTTGTTCCAGCTCTTCAATTCTCGCCTCGTCATAGGATAAAAAGTTCGATAGTACATCGCGGTTATGCTCACCCAAGTACGGCGCCTGCAGATCCAGGTCATTGGCGTAGGCGGAAAACCGCAGTGGCATACCCGGCATATCAAAAGTACCGAACTCGCGCTCAGTTACCGTGCGTACGGTGCCCCGCTCGCGCAGGTGCGGGTGTTCCATGGCTTC
>DLXZ01000039.1:14810-15586 GCA_003448675.1 Porticoccaceae bacterium | reverse complement strand
GATCGCGGCACCCTGTTCGCTGTTCATTGTAATCATCGAAAAACAGGCCGCCAATTCCCCGTGCTTCGTCCCGATGGCGAAGGAAAAAATAGTCGTCGCACCAGTGTTTGAAGCGGGGATAGATATCCGCGCCAAAGCCGGAGCAGGCCCGCTGGGCTTCGCGATGCCATTCCTGGCAATCGTCCATATTGCCGTAGTAGGGGGTCAGGTCATAGCCGCCGCCAAACCACCACACCGGTTCCTCGCCGGGTTTCTCGGCGATGAACATGCGCACGTTGGCGTGGGATGTGGGCACATAGGGATTGAGGGGGTGAATCACCAGGGAGACGCCCATGGCTTCGAAGGAGCGTCCGGCTAGCTCGGGTCGCGCGGCCGTGGCCGATGCGGGCAAAGTGGCGCCATGAACGTGGGAAAAATTAACGCCGCCTTTTTCAAACACCTCACCGTTTTCGATAACCCGGCTTTGTCCGCCGCCGCCTTCCTCTCGTCGCCACCGGTCTTCCTGAAAGCGCGCGCTGGATTCAAACGTTTCCAGTTCCGTGCATATGCTGCTCTGGAGTCCTAGTAGATAGGTTTTTACCGCGTCTTTATCAATCATGTTGCCGCCTTTGCCTGCTGGTGTTTGCGCTCAACCGGGCCGCATGATCTGGCCGGTGGTCAGATTCCGGATTTCACTGGGCCTGTTGGCGCCGCTCGTTTTGCCGGGTGCATAAGCATCGATTTTATCGCCAAAGTAAGCCTTGACCCGAGTCAAGTTCAGGGCCGGTGGCAGCCGG
>DLXZ01000039.1:837-14613 GCA_003448675.1 Porticoccaceae bacterium | reverse complement strand
AGGGCCGGTGGCAGCCCTTGAGGATTGGCGGAAGTGGAAACGATCGGTTTGCCATAGGCACGGCTCAGAGCTGCCGCGACGGGGTGGGCCGTGACCCGAACGGCAAGGGTGCTTTGGCCGCCGCTGATCCAGTGGGCAGCCATCCCATTATCGGGTATCAGCCAGGTAACCGGGCCGGGCCAGGTATCTAGCATCTGGCGCCGCTGCTGGGCGGAGACTTTGCTCAGGTAGGGTTCGAGCATGTGGATATCTGCGGCAACCAGTATCACGCCCTTGGTGACATCTCGGCCCTTTAGCGTCAGGATTTTCGCCACCGCGAGCCCATTGTCAGGGTCGCAGCCCAGGCCCCATACCGCTTCCGTGGGGTAGGCAACGACGCCACCCAGCGCCAGCGCGCGGGTGGCGAGGCGAATGCGAAAAGGCGTCACTGGTGGAACTTGGGTCAGCCTGCCAATTGCGCCTGGAGAGCTGCGTCCTTGTCCATCACTGCCTGGGCGGCGGCTGCTCGCTCGTCAATCAGGCGCTGGCGCAGCTCGGCGTCGGCGGTGGCAACGATCTGAGCGGCCAGGTAGGCGGCATTCTTGGCGCCGGCCTTGCCGATGGCGACCGTAGCGACAGGGATGCCCGCGGGCATCTGGACTGTCGAGAGCAGCGCATCCAGACCTTCAAGGGAAGCATTGATGGGCACACCGATAACGGGTCTCAGGGTTTGGGCCGATACCGCGCCGGCCAGGTGAGCAGCCATGCCTGCGGCGCAGATAAAGGCAAGGCAGCCACGCTCATCGGCGCTGCGTACGTAATTGTGTGTGGCTTCCGGCGTACGGTGAGCGGAGGAAACCTTGACTTCGTGATCGACGTCCAGTTGTTTCAGTACGTCGATGCACGCCTGCATAACTGGCAGATCCGAGTCCGAGCCCATCAGGATGGCGACAAAGGGTTTATCCATAGCGAATCAGTTCTCTCAGGTGATTGGTTCTCTGTGCGGTTCGGATTAGCTTAGAGCTGCATCCTCACCGGACGGTGGCGCAGGCTAACCCAAGAGCATTTTAGAGGCAACTATCTACAGCGCGTCAATCAGGATGCGGATTGAAAGAAGTGGGTGCCAATTGGAGGTTTACCAGAGACGGCAGTAGTTGCCGGCTCGGTTTTCTATCAGCCCGAGTAGTTCCAGTCGCCCAAGTACAGCGGTGAGTTCCCCGGCGGGCAGTTCGCTGCGCACCGCCAGGGTATCCAGGTCAGTGGGGTCAAAGCCGAGGTATTCCAGCACTCGGGTCTCAACTGGGCTGAGAGGGGTGTCGGCATCTACATGGTCGGTAACAGGTCGTTCCGTCTGTTCCCCCGCCAGCGCCAACATGCCGCCCAGTTGGTCGACAATATCCTGGGCTGTTTCCACCAGCGTGGCGCCATCGCGGATCAGACGATGACAGCCTTTTGCCAGGGGGTTGTGGATGGAGCCGGGAATCGCGAAAACCTCGCGGTTTTGTTCGAGCGCCATACGGGCCGTGATCAACGAGCCACTCTGCATGGCGGCTTCCACCACCAGCACGCCCAGGCTGAGGCCGCTGATGATGCGATTGCGCTGGGGGAAATGACCGGCTCGCGCCGGGGTGCCGGGTGGAAACTCCGTGACAATGGCGCCGCCCCTTTCGAGAATCCGCTGATATAGATAGTTATGGCGCCTGGGATAAACCCTGTCTATCCCGGTGCCGAGCACGGCGATGGTTTTTCCGGACTCGATAGCGCCAAGGTGAGCTTCCCCATCAATGCCCAGCGCCAGACCGCTGGTAATGACAAAACCGCTGGCGCCGAGCGTGCTGGCAAAGGCCCGGGCGTTCTGAGCGCCGGCAGCGCTGTGCTGGCGGCTGCCAACCATGGCGATTTGGGGCAGCGATGGCAGATGGGGGTTGCCCTTTACGTAGAGTAGAGGTGGGGCATTGTCTATTTGCCGGAGTAAGTTTGGATAGTCGGTGTCGAGAACGGTCATGATTTTTGTGCCGTTATCGGTACAAACATCAATGATGCGCCGCGCAAGGTCTGAATGCTTGAGGGAGGTGTTCTGGTATTGCTGGAGCACCTGTCGATAGCGCATTGGCAGTTCGGAGCCATGCGCGCGTAGAATCCGGGAAAAGGTGCCGAAATGTTTAAGAAGCCCGGTTATCCCGGCACTGCCAACGCCAGGCAGGGACTGCAAAATGAGGGCGGATTCAAGTTCGTCTTCTGGCATGGTCCCCGTCCATGGGGAGTGAAACGCTGCATTGTCAGGCCGCTTGTGGGCGAGCGGCCCGCGTTTAGTAATACAGACTCAGGGATTTTTCACCGAGTCGTTGACGGTAGTGGGCCGGTTCGATTGCAGAATCAGGCCGTAACTCATTTTTTCAAAGGTACGGAAGATCATTAGCAGGCCGGCACGTTCGGGGGGCAGCGTGACCATTCCGCCGGCAACCCGGTCTTTGACCACTTCGCCTTTCTTGTAAATTGCCATCAGGTCGCCCGCTTCAACGCTATTGCGATCACCCAGATTCAGCGCCACCACATCCAGGAAGCCACCATTGTTAACCCCGCCTTCCACGGCGATGATCAGGCCTTCGGTGCCTTCGGGTGGTTGACTGGGGTGGAAGGTGGAGTTGATCTTGCGTTCTTCGTCCGGCAGCAGCCGGTCATTGACGCGTATTTCCTCGGTGCTGCGTGTGGCGCCCAGCGTGCCGATATCATCGTTGATAAATTTGAGCTTGGCAGAGCCAATGTCCTTGGCTCTTATGCCCAGTAATTCATTGGTTACCGGGTCAACATAGGGGCCGCCGTCGCGGTATATGCCGAAGAAATTGATTTGGTCGCTAAAATCGCCACGAGCGTAAAAGTTGTCGCCGATGCCTGACAGGAGGTGTTTGTCTTCACCGGCAAGGACGTAGGGGGCGGCTTCAAGCACACCCGGGTCGACCACGCGCGAGCGGGAAAGGAAGCTGTCGATAGCGTCAAGAGGAATTGGCGGTATGGGCTGGCGGTCGGTAATTTCCTTGATTTGCGGGCTCAGTTTTAGGTCTCTGCCGCGATTAACAGTCAGGTAGGGTTTACCATCAATGTAAATTAGACTGATAACATCGCCTGGGTAGATCAGGTGCGGGTTGCGGATCTGTGGGTTAACGTGCCAGATCTCTGGCCACAACCACGGCTTACTGAGAAAGAATGCTGAAATATCCCATAGTGTGTCGCCTTTTTTAACGACGTACTTGTCGGGAATGTCATCGTTGAAAGGGCTCTCGGCTGCGAAGGCCGCGATCACCATCCAAATGCCCAGCAAAGCCAACAATACTTTCTTCATTTGATCCGTCCTGTGTCGAAATTCAATGGTGTATACTGGTCTCTACCAAGGTTTTTGCTAGAAGTTAGTCCATTCAACCTCTAATACTAACAGTGGTTTATATAAATTTGCTAGAAATCTATCACAAAGAAGATGACAACTTTAACCATTCTTGAGTTTCCGGATCCGCGCCTGCGTACGCGCGCTCGACCGGTCGAGGTGGTGGGTGAGCAGGTCGGCCAGATTATCGACGATATGTTCGAGACCATGTATGCCGCTGATGGTGTGGGATTGGCGGCGACCCAGGTGGATATTCACCAACGTATCGTGGTCATCGATGTCTCTGAAATGCGCAACCAGCCCCTGGTTTTTATCAATCCGGAAGTGGAGCCCCTGACCGAGCTTTGTCAGGACTACGAGGAGGGATGCCTGTCAGTGCCTGGCTTTCGGGAGGCCGTGACCAGGCCGGAGCGGGTTCGAATCCGTGCTCTTGACCGCCAGGGTGAAGCGATGGATGTGGAAGCCACTGGCTTGCTGGCGGTCTGTATTCAGCACGAAATCGACCATCTTGACGGTAAGCTTTTTGTCGATTATCTCTCGCCCCTGAAACGCCAGCGCATTCGAAAGAAGCTGGAAAAAATCCACAAACAAACCCTTTCAGCGACCGCTTGAAGACCTGCTCCTACCCGTTCGGATGGCCGGCGTGGCTGGGTTGAAACTGGTTTTCGCCGGCACACCGGACTTTGCCGCCCATCACCTGGAAGTTTTGCTGGGGCAGTCTCGCCACCAGGTGGTCGGTGTTTATACCCAACCCGACAGACCAGCCGGTCGGGGAAAAAAACTCCAGCCCAGCCCGGTCAAAACCCTGGCCACGGCCCATGATATTCCCGTGCATCAACCGCCGACCCTCAAAACCGAGGCCGAACAAAAGGTGTTGGTTGACCTGAAGGCCGACATTATGGTGGTGGTGGCCTACGGTCTGATCCTGCCGCCACGGGTGCTGGCAATCCCACCGCTGGGCTGTATCAATGTTCATGCCTCCCTGCTGCCCCGTTGGCGCGGCGCGGCGCCTATTCAAAGGGCGATTGAAGCCGGCGACAGTGAATCTGGCGTCACTATCATGGAAATGGAAGCAGGGCTGGATACTGGGCCCGTGCTGTACCACTCGTCCTGCGCCATTGAAACGACGGATACCGCCGGTACGCTTGAGGAAAGACTCTCCGGTCTCGGCCCCAGAGCCTTAATGACGGTGCTCAACCATCTGGCCGACACCGGTCAGCCTCCGGCGTGCGAACCTCAGAACGAATCATTGGCCACCTATGCCCACAAAATCACCAAGCAGGAAGCCTGGCTGGACTGGAGACTGTCCGCCGAAGTGCTGGCGCGAAGGGTGCGTGCCTTCAATCCCGCGCCGGTGGCCCATACCCGGGTCGAGGGACAAAACCTGCGCGTCTGGCAGACTCAGGCGCTTGATCGAGAGCACCAGGCGCTACCGGGCACGGTGTTGGTCAGCGATGAGCAGGGCATTTTAGTGGCTTGCGGTCAGGGTGCTCTGTTGCTTACTGAGTTACAGCTCGCGGGTAAACGACGAGTCCCGGTTGCGGATCTTTTGCGGGGGCATGCCGCGTTGTTTGCACCCGGCGCCCATTTGGGTGAATAAGGGATGCGGGCACGGGAAGCGTCGGCCAAAGCGGTCGCCAGGGTTGTCGGCCAGAGGGGGTCACTGAATGAGGCGTTGGCGGCGGTTGCCGAGCGGGTAGCGCCGGAGGAACGTCCTCTACTCAGCGAGCTTAGCTACGGTGCGCTGCGCTTCTATCCCGCCCTGGAGCCATTGCTTGGCAAACTGTTGCAAAAACCTCTCAAGGCAAAAGACCTTGAAGTCCATACCCTGCTGATCTGCGCCCTTTACCAGTTATGCCATACGCGCATTCCCGACCACGCAGTGGTCAACGAGTCGGTCGATGCCGCCAAGAGCCTCAAGCGTCCCTGGGCCAGGGGCCTGATTAACGGCGTATTGCGTCGGTTTCTGCGTGAGCGTGAGCAAATTGAGACTGCCTTGTCTGGTGATCTTGCAGCGCAAAGCGCGCATCCCCTCTGGCTTGTGGAGGCCATTGAACAGGCCTGGCCCGAACAGGCCGCGTTGATATTGGCAGCCAACAATCAGCGCGCGCCGTTGACCCTGCGGCTGAATATTTCCCGCAAGGCACGGGAGGCCTATCTGGCCGAGAACTTCAGCAATGGCGGTGCGGCGCCAACGGCCTATAGTGACTACGGCGTACAGCTGGAACACCCCAGGCCCGTTGACAACATTCCCGGATTTGCTGGCGGCTTGGTGAGTGTGCAGGACGAAGCGGCCCAGTTGGCTGCCCAATTACTGGCGGCGCGTCCAGGTGAACGCGTGCTGGATGCCTGCTGCGCCCCCGGTGGGAAAACCTGCCACCTGCTGGAATTGACACCGGACTTGTATCAGCTTGATGCCGTGGATATTGAGCGTCGCCGTCTCGATCGGGTGCGCGAAAACCTCGACCGTCTTCAGCTTAACGCCACCCTGATCGAAGCTGATGTGACTGCGACCAGCGAGTGGTGGGATGGTCGGGCATTTGATCGCATCCTGCTGGATGCGCCCTGTTCCGCCACCGGTGTAATCCGCCGCCATCCAGATATCAAACTACTGCGTCAGGTGGGAGATGTTGCTAAGCTTGCCAAGCTACAACGAGATATGCTTGCGCGGCTGTGGCCGCTACTAAAGCATGGGGGGCGCTTGTTGTATGCGACCTGTTCCATACTGCCGGCGGAGAATGATGAGGTGGTCGCAGCGTTTCTGGAAAGCACCACGGATGCCCGGCTGGTTCCCGTGGCTTCCCCAGCCGGCATAAAAACCGGCTACGGTCGCCAGTTGTTGCCCCAGGTGGGAGGGCATGATGGGTTTTATTACGCCCTTCTCGAAAAATATCACTCACCTTGAGTCAGGTCACCTCGTGAGGCCTGTCCGAGGCGGACTAGCAGGTTAAGCCAGTATGAAAATCGTCATTGTCGGGGGGGGACAGGTAGGGGGAACACTGGCCGAGAACCTCGCTAACGAAGCCAACGACATAACCGTCATCGACCCCCAGACGGAGTGTCTGCGGGAGCTGCAGGAACGCCTCGATATCCGCACGGTCAACGGCTATGGCTCACACCCCGATGTGTTGGTGGCGGCCGGTATTGAAGATGCCGATATGTTGGTGGCAGTGACCAACAGCGACGAATTGAACATGATGGCCTGCCAGGTGGCACATTCCCTGTTTCGCACCCCGACAAAGATAGCGCGGGTGCGGGCTGGCAACTACACTGACAGCGCTTTCCGCGACAAGCTCTTTAATGACACCAATGTGCCGGTGGACGTGTTGATTACGCCGGAACAAGTGGTTACGGAATACATCTGCCACTTAATTAACCATCCAGGTACCCTCCAAGTACTCAACTTTGCCGAAGGGGCAGTGCAGTTGGTGGCTGTACGCGCTCTGGAAAAGGGGCCGCTGGTCGGTAGAAGTCTGGTCGAAATCCGCGATCAGATGCCTAATGTGGATGCCCGCGCCGCAGCCATCTGGCGTAGGGGTAGCCCACTGGTTCCGCAAGCGGAAACTGTGATTCAGGAGAGCGACGAGGTTTTTTTTCTCGCCGCCGTGGCCGATACGCGAAAGGTGATGAAATTCCTGCAACGCGATGAGAGGCCGTATAGGCGTATCATCATTGCCGGCGGCGGCAATATCGGTTTACGCCTCGCCAGTGCGCTTGAAAACGAGTATAACGTCAAGGTCATAGAGTTTTCGGTGCAGCGCGGTGAATACCTGGCTGAAAACCTGAATAAGGCTGTGGTGCTCCAGGGGCAGGCCGCCAATCGTGAATTACTGCTGGAAGAAAATATCGATAAAACCGATGTGTTTCTTGCGGTTACCAACGATGATGAGGTCAATATCATGGCATCGCTATTGGCCAAGCGCCTCGGCGCGCGCAAGGTCATGACGCTGATTACCAACCCGGTTTACGCTGACTTGATGCAGGGCTCGGAGATTGATATCGCCATATCGCCCCAGCAGGCGACCACCAGCAGCTTGCTGTCCCACGTGCGTCGTGGCGACACGCTGAAAGCGCACGCCCTGCGCCGGGGTGTGGCTGAAGCGATGGAAATCGTCGCCCATGGCGATACCAAGAACTCAAAAGTAGTGGGCAGGGCGATTGAAGATATCAGGTTGCCGCCGGGGGCGACTATCGGCGCCCTGGTACGCAATGGCAAGGTTATCATCACCCATCATGATACGGTTATCGAGCAGGATGACCACGCTATCGTATTTTTGATTGACAAGCAGCACACCCGCGACGTGGAAAAACTGTTCCAGGTGGGTTTTACTTTTTTCTGATGCACTTTTCGGTTATAGCCCGCATCCTCGGTCTCTTGTTGATGCTGTTCAGCATCACTCTGCTGCCGCCCATTGTGGTGGCGATGATATACGGGGAAAGCACCCAGCAGGCTTTTTTCCTGGCCTTCGCCATTACCTTTTCGATCGGTATGCTGGTCTGGTTGCCCAACAGTCGTAGTCAAGCGGATTTGCGTACTCGCGATGGCTTTCTGGTTACCGTCCTGTTCTGGTTGACCCTGGGCTTGATCGGCGCCTTACCTCTGATGCTGGTAGATCCTTTGCAGCTGAGTGTCGCGGACGCGGTGTTTGAATCCATCAGCGGCCTGACCACCACCGGGGCCACGGTGATAAGCGGGCTGGATGCGCTGCCTCGGTCAATTCTTTATTACCGCCAGCAACTGCAATGGTTGGGGGGTATCGGTATCGTGGTCATTGCGGTGGCGATTATGCCCATGCTCGGCCTCGGGGGTGTGCAGCTTTATCGAACCGAGGCAGCGGGGCACGTCAAGGATAACAAATTAACCCCGCGTATAACCCAGACCGCCAAGGCTCTGTTTCTGATCTATGTGGTTCTCACCCTCGCCTGTGGCTTCAGCTACTGGTTTGCGGGGATGAGCGCCTTTGATGCCATTGGCCACAGCTTTTCGACGGTGGCGATCGGCGGTTTTTCCACCCACGACGCCAGCATGGGTTACTTCGATAGCGCCCTGATCAATGCTATCTGCATATTTTTTATGATTCTGGCGGGTATGAATTTCGGACTACACTTCCTGGCCTGGAACCGGAAAAACCCGCTTGCTTATCTCAAGGATGCCGAAACCCGCCTGTACCTGACCATGCTACTGGGCGGCATCTTCATCGTTTGTGGTTATCTGTATTTTGCCGAGGTATATAACCTGGCTGATAGCCTTTCCTACGGCGTGTTCCAGCTGGTTTCGCTAATGACCACCACCGGCTTTGCCACCACAGACTACAGTCAGTGGCCCAGTGTGCTGCCTTATACGATGATCTTTCTGTCCTTTTTTGGCGCTTGCGCGGGCTCAACCGGTGGCGGTATCAAGATCGGTCGGATGATGATTCTGGGCAAGCAGTCCCTGCGGGCTATCCAGAGGCTGATTCATCCCAACGCGGTAATTCCCCTGAAAGTTGGCAACCGTATTGTCGACAGCCGCGTCACCGACGCCATCTGGGCCTTTTTTGGCGTCTACATGGCGGTGTTCTACGGCATTGTGCTGGTTTTGCTGGCTCTGGGGCTGGACTATGTCACCGCCTGGTCGGCCACCACCGCCTCGCTGAATAATCTGGGTCCCGGCCTGGGTGACGTAGCCGCCAACTACGCGGGCATCAACGACGTCGCCAAATGGGTGCTGGCCGGCGGCATGTTGCTGGGCAGGTTGGAAATCTTCACCTTACTGGTGTTGTTTACACCCATGTTCTGGCGGCGCTAGCCGCGTCTATGCCATTAAGCGCCAGTAAAGGCTTCAGCGTATTCCTGTCGCAATAAATGCTTTTTCACCTTGCCGGTGGCGGTCATGGGCAGCTGGTCGAGGATGATGATTTTTTTCGGCACCTCGAAGCCACCCAGTTCCCGTTTGCAGTGCTCGATAATGGCCTGTTCGTCCAGGTCGGTGTTGGCCTCGCGGGCGACCACGGCGGTGACCGCCTCGCCCCAGTGCGTATGAGGTAGGCCGATGACGCCGACATTGGCAACACCGGGATAGGCGAGGATGGTGCGCTCCACTTTAACTGAGGAAACGTTTTCACCCCCGGATTTGACGATGTCCTTTTTTCGGTCGACGAAATGAAACTGTCGATCGTCGTCCAGGAAACCAATGTCGCCGGAGTGGTGCCAGCCATGAGCCTGGGCCTCGTCAGTGGCTTCCTTGTTGCGGTAGTAGCCGAGCATGGTCTGGGGGCTGCGCCACACGACTTCGCCAATTTCTCCCGCTGGTAGCAGATTGCCCTGATCGTCCATGACGGCCTGATCGGTGGTGGCGGAGCCGTCGCCCCAGATGTTGCCCTCTTTCACCGCTGCCCATTGGGCATCCATGATGGTGGCTACGCCGTTGATTTCGGTTTGTCCCGAGCCAGTGATAAAGGGGCAGCCGAAGACTTCCCCGAGCTTTTCCAACGTCGGCGCATCCATAGGCGCCATGCCGTACATCCCCAGTTGCATACTGCTGTAGTTGTGTTGGTTCAGTTGCGGGTGCCCCAGTAAAGCTTTCCACATCAGCGGCAGCAGAATAAGAAATTGTAGCTTCTCGGCTTCGATGGTTTCTAGCATGGCGGCCGGATCAAAACCCTTGACCAGCACCACTTTGGAGCCGAAGTGCAGGGCCACCAGCACGAACAGCTCAGCAGTGATATGAAAAGCTGGAAGCACCGCCGCCGTCACAAGTTGATCCTTGTTGGCGCCGATACTGATTACGGTATTAAGCGTGGCGATGTACAGATTCTTATGGGACAGCATGACACCTTTGGGCTTGGCCGTGGTGCCACTGGTATACATGATCTGGGCGAGGTCATCGTCGTGGATAATGATGTCCTCGATTTCCTCGCTTGACTGGCCAGCCAGAAATGTTTCGAAATCGGCAAAGCCGTTACTGGTTTCACCGGACAGGGTGACCAGAACAAAATCCCGGTCGATACTGCTGGCGATTTCGCTGACCAGCCCGTGAAGCTGGGCGTCGGCAAATATCGCTCGGGCGCCAGAATGTTCGATGTTGTATTCCACATCGTGGGGATTTTGTACGTAATTCACCGGTACGGCGACAAAACCGCCTTTAAAACAGGCCATCAGCGCAGTAACGAATTCGCTGGTATTGGCGCCGAGAATGGCGATGCGGTCGCCCTGTACGAGGCCGCTGGCGCGCAGGGCGTGAGTCAGCTGGTTAACCCGCGCATTCAGGCTTTGGTAGGTGGTGCCATGACGTTTGTCGCCAATATATTCCACCATGGCTTCGTTATAGCCGCAGTCCGTGGCGCGACGGCGCAGGATGTCGCCCACCGCAATGCGGCGAATCAGGTTGATCTCGAGTTCAGTGGCCATGCTCGGTTCCTAAATTCAGTGTTAGTCTGTGGGAGCCCTCGCTTAGAGGTTTTCCACGCCGCCGTGTTCCAACCAATTTGCGCAGTCCGGGCTCAGGGCTCGCGCAATCGCGGCATCACATTCCTTTAACTCATCCTCGGATAACACACCTTTCCAGCGACCATTGGTGCCTTTGTTAATAAAGGATTTGGCGCCGCCAGCAAAAATACCATCAATCCCGGGTAGCAGCGCTTTGGCATTATTTTTCATGCTGTCAAAAGTTGCCTGTTCGACCAGGCTGGGCCACAGCTCCTCGCTGACTTCGATATCCAGAAAGTCCGCAACTTTGCGCATTTCCCCTTCCAGGTCTTTGAGCAGGTCATTGAAATGTACCAAGTAGATATTGGGCAGGTGCCGGTATTCCCACCAGGACTGGACAAAATGCAGATGGGACCAGAAGGGGTAGCCGTCGGTTTCCCAGTCGAAGCTGCCTTTGTTGATCCACACATGCCACAGGTCGTGGATGTCTTTATAGAGGGGAGGAAAGGGTTCTCCAACCCGGCCCGGCGTGTTGTTAAGCACGTTAATGAATTCGTTGGTGTAATTGGAGGCGTGGTTCCATAGCGACATAAAGACATCGCGGACGTCCCGACCGATAACGATGTATTTCATTTCTGGGTAATAAGGCAGACCATCCAGCGCCGAATGGGTTTTCAGAAAGCGGCGGTGGGTCTGAGCCTCGATGGCCGCCATGGTTTCATCCAGTGGTGCGATACGCATATCCAGCCACACGGAGATGTCGTGAAAGGATTGCTCGGGCTGCTGATCCTGAAAAATCAGCAGGGCGACGATACGCTGCATCCAGGTAGTGCCGCTTTTCATGGAGGTGCACACCAGGATGTCGTCTTCGCGTACCTTGAAGTTATCCCAGCGCGTACTGTCCAAATGGTGATTTTGATATACCCTGGTGTGCTGCGGTATCTGTGGTTTGTCTGACGTCATGTTTTCCCCTTATTTCGTTATTTTGCCGATTCCCTTGCGGGTGCTTGCGCGCCCCTTTTTTGCTCTCGGTTTTCCGTTCTAGCTTCTAGGGCGCCGGTTTTAGTCTCTCGTTTTCGGTGCCCGGTGCGTTGTAGCCCAGGTCGTTGTCAGCATAGCGAATAATCCGTGGTTTATCGCCATTAACCGGGATATGGATAATACTGTGGCAGCAATTGTGCATGCGCGGCGGCTCCCAGAACCGGCTCAAAGGGCGCCCTTCGTAATGGCTGATAACCGATTTGATCCAGGCGCCGTGACTGACGATCACCACGCTCTGGCCCGCGCATTCATCGATGATGTTGGCGACCGCCGTGAGCGCGCGTTGTTGCAAATCGTGGAAGGTCTCTGCCCCTTCGACATTGAATTCGTGTGGTGTATTGCGGAAGGCGAAAATTGCTTCCGGATCACTGGCCTCAATTTCGGCATATAGATAACCCTCCCAGCGGGCCAGATAGATTTCGCGCAGTGAATCCAGGAATGTTACCTGCCCCGGGAGATGGCCAAATGCGATTTCCGCAGTCTGTCTGGTGCGCTGACTGGTGCTGGAATATATCCGGTCAAAGTTACAGTGCCGCAAGCGCTGTCGTAAGTCGGCCGCCTGCCGCCGTCCCTGTTCACTAAGCACCGATTCTTTTTGTCCCTGTATTCTGCCCTCAGCGTTCCAGTCAGTTTCGCCGTGGCGTATAAAATGCAAGGTGGTCATGATATTTCCAATGCCGGTTTGATGGGGCGTAATCGCGTGTTTCAGTCAGGCTCTGCCCACTGATTTACCACGCTTCGCCGGATGGCCGTAGGTCGAGTTCGAATGTCCAGGCCGAGCGATCCTGTGCGCTGATCTGGAAAACAGAGTCGGCAATCGCCGCTGGCTTGAGGTAGGTGGCATCCGGTTTGTCCCCGAAAAGTTCCCGGGTACGCGGTGTGTCGATGATACCGTCGACGATGACCAGCGCAACATGCACGCCCTGCGGACCCAGCGACCGGGACAGTGATTGCGCCAGATTGCGCTGGGCGGCTTTGGCTGAGGCAAATGCCGTAAAGTTGGCGCCGCCGCGTAAAGATGCTGTCGCGCCGGTGACGATAATGCTACCGCCACCGCGCGAGATCATATCGGGCGCCACCTGCTGGGCGGACAATAGTAAACCCAGCGCGTTGACGCGCCAGGCGGTGGTGAAATCCTCAGGCCGGGTGTCCAGTGGCGCCCCGAACAGGCCTGAACCTGCGTTGTAGATTAGAACATCCGGAGGGCCGAGCTCGGCCTTGACTCGGGCAAATGTTGCGGCGATGTCGCGGGATTCGGTGAGATCACAGGGTAGTGCCATCGAGTTTGCCACCTGCGCTTGCAGGGGTTCAAGCGTGCTCTCCTGCCGAGCCAGCATAGCGATCTGGTAGTCAGCCTGGGCAAAGCGCTGGCTGATTGCGAGGCCGTTGCCGGGTCCGACCCCGGCCACGACACAGACGGGTTTAGCCATAGAGTATTCCTGATGACACAGTGTCGGTACGAAGTCGAGTCGGCGGTGGTTCAGGCACAGTCAACCCAGCCGGGGCACGCTCCGCGTTGCGTTAATTATGGCGCCAGGCGGGTAATTTTCCAGTCGTCGCTGCCGCCACCTGCCGGCAGGTACCGGAAGCGGTCGTGCAGGCGTCGTGGCCCCCCTTGCCAAAACTGAAATTCGACCGGCTTGATGCGGAAACCGCCCCAGAAATCCGGCGCCGGGATCTCGCGATCAATGAACTGGTCGTCAAAGCGTTCAAACCTTGTTTCCAATTCCGCGCGCGAAGCTAACGGCGCGCTTTGATCGGATGCCCACGCGGCGAGCTGACTGTCTCGCGGTCGCGTTGCAAAGTAGTTGTCCACTTCATCCCGAGAAACCTGCTCGGCAATGCCACTGACCGCAACCTGGCGGTCGAGAAAAAACCAGGGAAAGTGCAGGCTGACTTGCGGATTGCTCGCAATATCGCGCGCCTTGTGGCTATTCAGATTGGTGTAAAAAACGAAGCCGCGCTGATCG
>DLXZ01000039.1:0-614 GCA_003448675.1 Porticoccaceae bacterium | reverse complement strand
CGCTGATCGAAGCCCTTGAGCAGAACCGCCCGGTGCCAGGGGCGCCCTGTTTTGTCGATGGTTGAGACTGTCATCGCCGTCGGGTCTTTGATCGATGATGCACAGGCCTGATCCAGCCACAACTGAAACTGGTCGAAAGGGCAGTCCTCGAGCGATGCTTCGCTCAGCTCGCCGTAGTCGTATTCGCGGCGCGTGTCTTCTATCGCCATAAGATGTAGACCGATTAGTGAGCGGTTCGAGTTATATTGACATCACCAGGTGTCCGCCGTCGACCGGCAGGATCGCGCCGTTGATAAATGATCCGGCTTCGCTGGCCAACAGCAGCAGGGGGGCGTCCATCTCCCCCATCTCGCCAAGCCGTTTTGCCGGAAAGGTGTCAATATAGGCCTTGCCGGCATCACTATCGAAAAACGCGTCGTTCATTTCGGTTTTAAAGTAGCCGGGACAAATGGCATTGACGCGAATGTGCCTGTTCGACAATTCCAGTGCCATGTGCTTTGTCAACTGAATGACACCGGCCTTGGACGCCGAATAGACGCCGTGGCCGGTGCTGGTGGCGAGACCCAGCACCGACGCAATATTGACAATGGCGCCGCCGCTACTGGCGGCAATCA
>DLXZ01000017.1:571-4301 GCA_003448675.1 Porticoccaceae bacterium | reverse complement strand
CAAGCGCTGCTTTGCCAATGGCGGAGCGGTGTGATCTGCCAAGGGTGGCAATATCGAGGTTTTCCAGTTGATACCCTGGTCGCTTGCTGCAGGGGCCGGAGGAAAAGTTCGGGTTAGCCGGTTTGGTCGCGGGTTTCATAAAAATGTCTGGGACGGGCTCGTGATGCGGGCCGAAGCCGGCCAGCATTTCTGGTGGAAGAAGCGAAAAAGACCTTGCCGGGGCTCGCCCGGGAAGGCCGGCAATTCTACTCGTCGGCGCAAAGAATGCAAATGGAGTATCATGACTGCGTAAGCCCGCTACAGGACGTTAAGGCTGCCGTGTAGTATTTCCTTTTGTAGTTAAAGACCGCCTTAAAGTGAACTCGCGCAAACCATCGTGGGTTTCGTCCTGAGGCTATCTTGATTTATTAGTTTTTCTGCTAAATGCTTTGGTTAATATGTCCGAATACCCTGAAAAAACCTGTGAAATTGATCGTCTGGTGCGTCAACCAAAACTGGTTGACGCTGTACTGGAGGGAAAGAAATCCCAGCAACGCAGGGATGGTGTCTATGGCTACCCGGGTGAAACCTTTGAGCTGGAAGGGGTCGAGTTCCGCATAAGTGCGTTATTTCGCCAGCGTCTGGGAGATATGTCAGAACAGGATGCGCAGGCCGAGGGCTTTCCCAATCTTGAGGTTTATCAGGGTTTGATTGCGCGGATGCATCCTGGGATGTCCTGGGACCGGGAGCGTTTAGTTTGGGTTCATCAAATTAAGCGGGTTCTGGGTGCTAATAATGAGAGAGGGTAACTGTTTGGCGATTCAGCATTTTCTTCGAAAATGTTACCTTTCATCGTTGAAAAAGATGGATTGATGCGCTTGTGGGTCATTTTGCGGCCTGCCCGGCCAGAATTGTGAAGTGGCGCAACTCGTTGAAGTCAGCTTGGCTAGGCTGGAGCTAAAAAGCTGGTTCATGGTAGCGGACTTGATGAGGATCAGGATTGTGGTGGAGCTTGCCTAAGCGGGGACGCCTGCTATGCCTTTAATTAATTGGACCGGCGGTGTTTGCTCTGTGACAGGCGGTTAACAATATGTGGCTGTTGCTTTATAAAATTAAAAACCGATAAAACCTTCCGCGTGATGGCTGTTGGTGTCATCTGGCAAAGGACATTAAGGGAAAGGGCCCTATGCGACGTAAGCTTACATGGCAAAGCGGATTCACGCTCATCGAAATGATGATTACGGTTGCGGTCGTCGCCGTCGTGCTGGGTTTCGCCGTTCCGTCATTCCAGGATTTTTTTGATAAAAACAGAGTGAAGCGCGCGGCCGAAGAAGTCTATGGTTTGATGGCGAAGGCGAGGTCGGAGGCCGTAACCAGGGACTCGGACATGATAGTGACGATAAACTCGGGAGCATGGTGCGTTGGATATACCGATGGTGCGGTTGCGTGCGATTGCACTGTAACTGACCCCGATACAGCGAATGCGTGCTCGGTTCCCGTCGCTGGTACCAATGTCTTGCAAGTAGTAGATGGTTCCGGGTTTAACGGAGTAACAATGTCTCAGGAAACCTTTGGAGGAGCATTGACCTACAACCGGGTTAGAGGAACTGCGGGGAATGGAACCGTGCAGTTCACGTCAGGCGCGTGGTCTCTGGATGTAAGAGGCAGCGTCAAAGGGCGGGTCAGGATTTGTGCTGCTGCTAGTAAGACTATGGGGTACGAGGGATGCTAGATCGTTTGCGCGACCAAGAAGTTGGCAGGGAATCCCGGCAGGGAGGATTCAGCCTGGTAGAGCTAATGGTTGGGATTACTGTTGGGCTGATTATTCTAGCCGGGGCCATTACAGTTCTGAGTAATTTAAGTTTTTCTGGGCTCGAAAACAGCCGCTCAATACGCCTCAATCAGCAAATGCGAGAGAATCTCGACCTTATGCGTAGAGAACTACAAAAAGCGGGTTATGTTGCGGCCTACCAGGTGGGTGTCACCGATTGGAGTGACTCAGCGGATAGGGATGCTGTTGAGGCAGCAATCGATACCTTTGGGGCGATTACGTTAGGCGACTGTTTTGACGCCGACGGTGACACCATCGCCGATGAATGTCGATGCATCGGGTACAGCTACGATCTAGATGAAGACGGTGTTAAAGATGATCCAGGCGAGCTTTTTGGGTTTCGTCAGAATGGCGCGGTGATTGAGAGTGGAACAGGTGTTGATTGTGCCGGTGGTGGGTCCTGGGAGGCGATAAGTGATACGGCAGTTTCAATTCAGGCTAATGGTTTCTATTTTAAAATCGATCCTGATGACAGCGTTGATTATGAAATAGAGGAAGGCGGTGTGAATGAGGTCGGTTGTGGCGCGGGCGATGTTTGTCTTGCGCGTCGTAAAATCATTGTCGCTATGGACGCCGTGCTAAGTTCTGATAACACGGTCACGGCCTCATTGCGGGACGAGGTAAAGCTCAAAAACGATCGATACTATACGGAACCCTAAAGTACCTGGTTGTTTAGGTGTTAAGGAGGATAGATATGAACAGTTACCCATATATTTGCAGATTTAGCCAAAAGCGTGTGCCCGTTAAGCCCGTTATCGTAAGTGTGTGTAGGAATGAAGAGAACCACACTATGAAGGGCTTTCAGTCTGGTGCCGCGACGTTGTTGATAACACTCATTTTAGTCGTGATCGGCGGGCTGAGTGCGCTGGTGTTGAACAAGGCGGTTTTTAACGAACAGAAACTCAGCGGTAACGATATACGGAACAAGGAAGTTTATGCGGCGTCGTCAGGCGCTCTTGAGTTCGGAGTGGATTGGTTGCAGGAGGCTTATCTTGATCTAACTGCATCGATACCGTGGGATAACGTTGTGGACGGGGTGGGCCAACAGGGTGCGACGGCCAGCCCGCCGGCCTTTGTCAGCCAGGGTGAAGTAAGCCCCGCTGGTGATAGCACCATAGGTAAGGGCGTTGATACGTACACGCCGTCGGTGACTTACACGCTGTTGACTGATGAAGATGCTAATCCCGCTTTCGTTGAAATTACAGCAACCGCAACTGCTGTTAATGATAGCCACATTACAAAAACCCTAAGGGTGATATATCTCCTTTCTTCCGTCGGTACAGCAAGCCTAGTGGATGGCCCGCCGCTGCTTGTGGAAGATTGCATTCCCAATGGCGCGGTTACTGGCACACCGGATATCTATAATCAGGATATTGCCATTGGGACGATAAATGGTGATGCAAGCTGTATCGATCAAGGGCATTTCGACCTTTCCAACGATCATCCTGGTGCAATTGGTACGATGACCACGCCGGGTACGATTTTTCAATCGCTTTTTGGGGGGTTGACAGAGGAGGGGCTCGCCCTGTTGTCGAGCTTTAAACCCGACACTTTTATTTACGTGGATTCAAACTATCTGGGGTCAGCGGCTCAGACTACCTACCACCCTGGCTGGAATGGCAATACCTGGCATGACAATGTCGGTTCACCAGAAGGAGGTGCTTTGCCCGATCAGGTGGTTTTGTATTTTGATAGCTCTGTCGGGTGCCCGCCCATCAATGGCAGTACGATTATTTATGGGCTGGTTTATTATGAAACAACCAACTGCCCTTCCCCCGGTTGGGGCGGGGGTATTGTATATGGCACTACGGCTTTTGAGGGTGACCTCAATAAGTTTAATGCCAATGCCGAGCTTCACGATTTAACCCTTGACGATTTTGGGGATACAGAAGATTCGTATCGGATTGCTTCCGCTTTGCC
>DLXZ01000017.1:0-228 GCA_003448675.1 Porticoccaceae bacterium | reverse complement strand
ACGTCGAAAGCAAATGGGGTTCACTCTGCTTGAAGCATTATTTGCATTTGTCGTCCTTGCCGGTGGCTTGCTGGCGCTATTCAGGTTTCATGCCACCACGATGGAGTCAACGGCAGAAGCCAAAATTCGGGCAGAAGCCATGGCCTTGGGAGAGCAAAAGCTTGAAGAGTTGCGCAGTTTTATCAGTGCTGCGGATTTTGATGCAACAATAGTCGATGGCGCTGGGCT
>DLXZ01000042.1 GCA_003448675.1 Porticoccaceae bacterium | reverse complement strand
CGGCGGATGGGCGAGGTAAAGTGGGTATAAGCCTCGTAATGAAGGCCGAAGTGACCGACATTCTCCGGCTGATAAACCGCCTGGGTCATGGAGCGCAGCATCACCGATTGAATGATGTCGGCGTCCGGCCTGTCCGCAGCCTGTTCCAGCACCGCCTGATAATCGTTGGCCGTGGGCTCGCTACCCCCGGGCAGACCCAAACCCAGTTCACCGAGAAAGGCGCGGAGATCTTCAAGCTTTTCTTCCCGCGGCCCCTCGTGGACCCGATACAACACTGGAAGCTTGCTCTTGCCCAGCAAGGTCGCCGCGCAAACATTGGCACACAACATGCACTCTTCGATCAGCCGATGGGCATCGGTGCGCACCACCGGGACAATCTGCTCAATCTTGCGCTGGGCATCAAAAAGTATCCGGGTTTCGACGGTATCAAAGTCGATCGCTCCCCGCTGCTCCCGCGCCGCCTTCAGAGCCTGATAGAGATCGTGCAGGGCATCGATATGGTTCACTATCTGCCGAAACTGCTTGCGCACCGGGCTGTCGGCCTGCCCCCGCTCGGCAATCATCACCGCCACCTGGGTATAGGTCAGCCGCGCCCGGGAGTGCATTACCCCTTCATAAAATTTGAACTGCTTGACCACACCCTCCCTGTCGATCCGCATCTCGCAAACCATGCACAGGCGGTCCACCTCGGGGTTTAGGGAACACAGGCCATTGGACAGTTTTTCAGGCAGCATGGGCACTACCTGACCAGGAAAATAAACCGAATTTCCCCGTTCATAGGCCGACAGGTCCAGGGCACTACCCGGTTTCACATAATGGGAGACATCGGCAATGGCCACGAACAGCCGCCAACCGTTATTGGCCACGGGCTGACAATAAACAGCGTCGTCAAAATCCTTGGCGTCCTCTCCATCGATGGTGACCAGGGGCAGGTCACGCAGGTCGACGCGATTTTCCTTGTCAGCATCGGGAACCTCATCGGCGATGGCCGCCACCTGGGCCTCGACCCCCTCAGGCCAAACACGGGGAATAGAGAAGTTATGTAACGCCAGCTCTATTTCCATGCCGGGCGCCATGGCGTCCCCCAGGACCTGCACTACCCGGCCCGCGGGCTGAGCGCTTTTTGAGGGTTGCCGGGTAATTTCCACCAACACAAACTGACCGGGCCGGGCGCCACCCACGGCGTCGGGAGCGATCAGAATATCCTGACTGATTCTGGGGTTGTCCGGGCGCAGGAAATGGATACCGCTTTCGGAAAAATAGCGCCCGACCAGTCTTTCAGTGCGACGCTCGACCACCTCGACAATCGCACCTTCAGGGCGCCCGCGACGATCATGCCCGGCGACCCGCACCAGCACCTCGTCGCCATCAAGCACCTGGCGCATCTGACGACCGGAAAGAAAAATGTCGCCTTCCGCACCCTTGGACAACACAAATCCATAGCCTTCGGGGTGGCCGGATACGCGCCCCTTGACCAGATTCAACTTATCCAGCGCACCATAGGCGCCACGCCGATTGCGGTGCGCCTGGCCATCCCGCTCCATAGCCCTGAGGCGACGCCGCAGGGCGTCAATCTCTTCTTCTGTTTTTAACTGGAAAGCGCGGCACAATTCCGGATGAGTAAGCGGGCCGATACTGTTTTCGAGATAATCGAGTATGAATTCGCGGCTGGGGATGGGGTTTTCGTAGCGGGTAGCTTCCCGCTCATGGTACGGATCGGTATTTCTTTTTTTGTTCATCGCCTCATCATAGCAGACAGCCGTGAAATTCCTGTTACTGGTGGAGATGGACGCGAAACCACCAGATCCTGTCGCCGGTCACTGAAACACGTTGTTGCAATTACCGCTTAAAACATCATTCATCGCCTTCAACGGGGCACAATAACACCATGAGCCCCAAGCAAAAGATTGATTATAATTGCACTGTCGAACTGCGATTGTGCGATTATCAAGCCAAATGCCTAAAGCGATATAGAAAATGAATCCCGGCTGCTGCCTCTCGTCTTGCCTGGCCATTGCCGTAGTTTTTCTTACAGGGTGCTCAACATCCCCCGAGGTCGAACGAAAAATTCAAGCCAAGGAAGCGCGTATCGATGCGATCCTGAAAACCGTATCGCCGCCCAAATCACCGCAAAGATGCCTAAACTCTAACCAGTACCACCACGTGCGCGTAATGGATGAGCGTCGCATAGTGTTCGAAGGTCGCAGAAATCAATACTGGCTCAATATTTTGCCAGTACAGTGTCCGGGACTCCAACGCAGCGACACCATACGTATAGAGCGTTTGAGTAGTGTCAGCTTATGCAAGTTTGACACTCTCTATCCGCTCGAATGGTTTTCATGGCCCTGGTATCGACGCTGGCCCTGGTACTGGAACGGTGCTCCAAAATGTACGTTTGGAGCCTTCCTGCCCCTCACACCCGACCAGGTTCAACAGCTCGATTCAACCCTCGATACTAGCCGCGACTAGACCCTCCACCTACTCATGTCCACGAGCTTGAACACTTCCCCTCGCAAGTCCAAATACCGGATTAACCCCGGGGAATTGACAATCGGAAGGTCGATTAGTAAAGTGCGCAGCCCCCGAAAGGGGCCAATCATCTCTGTGCCCAGGTGGTGAAATTGGTAGACAC
>DLXZ01000236.1:17888-18267 GCA_003448675.1 Porticoccaceae bacterium | reverse complement strand
CACCAGCACCTTGAAGCCGGTTTCGCCAGTCTCGTTTTTGATTACTTCGAGACCAATGTCGTGGACCTGAGTCGCGGCGCGGTCAGCCCGCGAGCCAGTGATGGCAATTTTGAACTTGCGTGGTAAAAACGCGAATTCCGGATGCAAAGTGGACCATTGGCGCACTAACTCACACCAGGGGCGAGGGTCTTCGGTTTCGTCGCTGCTGATGCCGGCAAATTCATCAGACGTTATATTGCGAATACAATTGCCACTGCTCTGGATGGCGTGCATTTCGACTTCGGCAAGCTCAGCCAGAATGTCTGGTACTTCTTCGAGTTGAGGCCAGTTCAGCTGGATATTCTGGCGGGTGGTGAAGTGGGCGTAGCCTTTGTCATAG
>DLXZ01000236.1:17376-17643 GCA_003448675.1 Porticoccaceae bacterium | reverse complement strand
TAGCCTTTGTCATAGGTACGGGTGATGTGGGCTAGCTTCCTCAGCTGTGTTGAGGAAACCATACCGTAGGGTATGTTGATACGCAGCATTGGCGCCAGACGCTGTATATATAAGCCATTCTGTAAGCGCAGTGGTAGAAACTCCTCGTCGGACAGATCCCCGTCCAGATACATGGCGGTTTGCCGGCGAAACTGCTGCACCCGCTCTTTTAGGAGCGTTTTGTCATAATTGTCGTATATATACATTTAAACTGGCTTACCTTGCGCT
>DLXZ01000236.1:3012-17213 GCA_003448675.1 Porticoccaceae bacterium | reverse complement strand
GCTGGCTACATGGATGGGTTGCGCTGTTGCTGGTTTTGGGGCCCGTGTATGCCGATATTTGAGCATGTTAATACGTGGCGTCTTGTTTTGGCGCGCCGATCCCGGCTGTTTCAAAATGGGATCCCAGCGCCCAAATTCCGACAGAGGGAATGATAGCGACGAATGCTTATACGGGGAAAAACCGTTTATTCATATCTTCTTGTGAAAAGGGAATAAGTGCAGACAGTGCGAATGGTAGTTGCTAGAATGCCCGCCTTTTAATTCAGTGCGAGGGCTTTTAGCTATGAGTGACAATAAATCAGCCGCAGATAAAGATGGTCTTGCAGACGCAATTGCCGCAACCGTGATTATTGCCGTGGTGGTGGCAACGGCGGTATTTTGGGTGGCCGGTCACTAAGCTGGTGGACGCGGCTAGGAGCGCGCACGCTTATAGCCGCGGTATTCTTCCCGTTATTTAAGTACGCGGGTTTTCACCGCTTAATAAGCACCAGGCGATCGTTTTCATCATCAATGGTGACTTCTCAGAAAACTCATGCCTAACAGGGCATTATTGCCCAGCGGCTTGTCTTCCAGATAGTTCATTTTCACACCTCGCACTTCGGCGCTACCTACTTTGGTCAGTCGCAACACACCCTCCCTTGTGCGTACTCTGCCATTGGCCGTCTGACTCCCTCCATCGCGCAGGTCGGTTTCGCTGAAGCCCAGGGTTTTGCTCATGATCCTGGGCAGGACGACAGTGGATGCATCGGTATCCATACCAGCATCATTGTCCGTGATTCTCCCGTGGGTCCGGTGATCGTGGTTTCCACGGCGTGATGAGCACACCGGCGAATGGTGCTTATTTCAATCTCCCGAGGCCGGCGACGTAGTCGCGGGGGGCGAGGCTCGATACGGCTGCGGATAATGAGCGAGATGATGGCGCCGGCGTTAACGGATAGCAGAACATGGTTGTAATCGGCTAACAACGATCTGAGTTGTTCTCGTGTACCTCCTGAAGTCGGCTTGCTCGGGTCGTCTCCCAGTTTATCCAGCGCTTTCACTGAGAAGTGACGGGCCTTGGCCAGGGCCTGCACCTGAGCCTGTAAGGTGCGCAGGGGAATTTCAGCCAGCGCCACTTGACAGGCTAAACCCAATAGTACTGTTGAATATGCAGCCAGAACCCGGCGGCCTGAAGGTATTAATAAGGTAAAGGGTTGGTCGGCTCGCCTGGTTGCGCATGTTTATGCGTGAGCGAGGTTTTTTCGGTTAGGTGTCTACTTATACAGTTACTGTCACTTGTTCAGCAAATCCTATTTGCTTTCGGTGATCTAGCTCTATCTGTACTTACATAGCTACAGGTATTTAAAAAACAGCCGGGTAGGGGCATTAATACCGACCGCGTTTTTTGCTTCGTGGCGCCACTGTGGGCTGCTTCATAAGCTGAACAACCCAAGGTTTGGTTTATCGTGGGCAAGCCGATAAGGGCGCGAGTCCGCGAATGTTCGCTGGCACGGCCCTGGTGGGCATCGAATACGAACATACCAGTCTTATTATCTGGGTAACCAGCTCACCTTGGTTTAAAAGCAAATTGACTGATGATTTCTTCGTTTTGCGGCTTCAATGCCAATTGGACGCCGGAATAACCGCAGGAGGCCAGAATTCGCTGTCGTCGCGGTCTGGTCAAGTAAAACGATGCCTGGGGCGGTATATCTCTACCCAGGGCAGCTATTCCGCTCGCTGACACTGGCGTAAGTACGGCCGAGTTCTTACACTGCAGGCAATAATTATCCAGCTGGAGGAAGAAAAGCATGAATGAAGAGCGTACCCGCGTCGAGGTTCAGGGCAACATATTGATTATCACCATGGTCCGCCACGCCAAACGCAATGCCATCGATGGCGAGATGACCCTGGCACTGGATGCGGCTCTGAATCGCCTTGAAGATGAGCAGGATCTGTGGGCGGCAGTGATTACTGGTGGACCCGAGATGTTCTGTGCTGGTACCGATATGGCGGCTACCTCGGGTACGCCGACTCCTCGCGGTGGCATCTACGGGGTGGTTGGACGCACACGCACCAAACCCCTGATTGCGGCGGTTGAAGGTGTTGCCTTTGGTGGCGGCTTCGAGGTGGTTATGGCCTGCGATATGGTAGTGGCGGCCACCAATGCCCGCTTTGGCCTGCCCGAAGTCAAGCGGGGGCTGGTGCCCACTAGTGGCGCGATTTTTCGCGCTAGCCGGGTATTGCCCCTTAATGTGGCCAAGCAGGTCATGCTTACCGGTGAAGAACTTTCCCCGGAGCAGGGGCTACGCCTGGGCTTGGTTAATCAATTAACGGATCCCGGCGCGGCCCTGGATGGCGCGCTGGCCATGGCCGAGCAGATAATCGCTAATTCACCCGTGGCCGTGCAGCAGTCATTGCAGGCCATTGATGCGCTGGCTTCGGCCAATGATGAGCTTGGTTGGGAGCTGACCACTAAAGCCCGCAAAGTGATAAATGAGTCGGAGGACGCAAAAGAAGGGGTGGCGGCCTTTTTTGAAAAACGGCCACCGGTTTGGAGGGGGCGCTAATAGCCTCGACGGCGACGGGTCGTGGAAAAATTTGTGATATGCGCTATCTTGGTGACACCACCATAACAATAACGGGGAGCTAACTATGTCCTACACCGTATCTGAATTTGTCAGTGACCTTCAACATCTACATGGCCAGGCGCTTGAAGAAACCGCCATGATGGAGGCGGTCAAACCCCTGGCTCTGAAATTGGCTGGGGATGGCGCCTGGTTCAATGAAAAAATGCTCACCATCGACGACACGTTGGGTGTCGGTATCACCACGCTGCATGAGGAAGACGACCATAGCCTGACCGTGATCGCCGTTGCCTGGAGTGATAAAGATCTGAAAGTCCCGCCCCATGATCATGGCACCTGGGCGGTGGTGGCGGGGGTGAGAGGCATCGAACGCAATACCCTTTGGGAACGCCAGGATGACGGTAGCCACGAAGATCCGGATTATGCTGAGGTAGCGCCGGTAAGCGAGTTGGATATCAGCCTCGGTGATGTTATCTGCATGGGATCTGGCGCCATCCACACCGTCGACAATGTGGGTGAGGGCATTAGCCTGTCCCTGCACACCTATGGGCGTAACCCCAACACCACCGAGCGCCATCAGTACGATACCGAAAACAATTGCGCCAAAGCCTTCAAGGTGGATTTCGATTCCACCGGTGCTAACTAGACGGCCCCATACTTTCGACGTCCAGACCGCATTGCCAGCAGTGCAGGAAGTTGCCGGGGTTCATTTCCCGACATTTTGCGCAGGTCCATTCCTCACTGGCTTCCTGGCTCTGCTTGTCCCAATACTTCGCCAGCGCGGCGGTGGCCTGATCATATTGCGCGGGGTTTAGAACCCATAACTTGGCGTTGACAGGTATCGCCCAGTGTGGGACGCCGGGGTTGCCCGCCTGGTGTTGATTGGTCAGGTTTACGTGAATGTCCTCGTTCTGGAGAAAACTGGCGACCAGGCGTACCTGTATGAGGTTCGGTGACTCGAAAATTTTACGCATTTCGTTGCGGCTGATTTCCTTATCCGGTCTGATATTATCCAGATCCCAAATCATAAGCCATGATCAAGCGATCCACTCATACTATAACCGACACAGGGGCTAAAGCCATGCTCAACAAATTCGATGACTATCCCATTCACCAGACTGCCGAGCCGCTGGCCATGCCGGCTACCAGTGACGTTAATTTTTACGACCGCACCTGGTTTAATGGCTACGCCAAAGACGGCAGCTGGTACTTCGGACTTGGCCTGGCGGTTTATCCTCACCTTGGCATCCTGGATTGTGCCTTCAGCGTGGTGGAAAAAGGGGGCCGCCAGCATTGCTTCTTTGGTTCCTGCCGGGCGCCTTCCGAGCGCTCGGATACCCGCTGTGGGCCATTCCGCTTCGAAGTGGTGGAGCCCATGCGCATTAACCGATTGGTGCTGGACGATAACAAGACCGGTATCAGCTGCGATTTAACCTTCTCCACCCTCACTGCCGGCATTGAAGAAGCCCGCCAGACCATCTGGAACGGCACCCGCCGGGTGATGGATGCCACCCGTTTTGATCAGTTCGGTCACTGGGAGGGTGAAATCCGCTACCCGGACGGCGATATTCAGGTTAAATCCGAACTTTGCCACGGCACCAAGGATCGCTCCTGGGGCGTACGCAATTTCGGCAAGTCCGCCCACGCCGGCGCGCCACAGCCACCTTCCTCTTTATTCTTTATCTGGGCGCCGCTGTTCTGGGAAGATCACATTTCCCATGCGCTCTCTTTTGAAGGTCCCAATGGCGAGGCCCTGGCCCGGGAGGCTTTGACCGCGCCTCTCTATCAATCCACCGCTGAAGTGCCCGAAGGCGACGCCCAGGGTATCGAACGCATGGCAGCAGTCGCTCATCGCCTGCAGTACCAGGCCAATACTCGTCGTATTTCATCCGCCGAGGTGGATTTGACCGACCTGAAAGGGAACATTCGCACTATCGCTTTCGAGCCCATCCTGCGTTTTCACATGAAAGGTTTGGGTTATTTTCACCCCACCTGGTGTCAGGGTGTCTGGCAGGGCGAGATGGAAATCGGTGGGGAAGTCTTTGATCCTCTGGCGCTCGATCTTACCGATGCCCACAATCTGCATATGCAGCAGGTGGTTCGTGTTAGCGACGGTACGCGACAAGGTATGGGCGTACTGGAGCATCTTTGCGTTGGCCCCTATGAGCCCTATGGCTTTACGGATTTCTTTTCCGGCGTGTCTTTGTAACCGTAGGTCCGCTAGGTGCTGGTTAGTACAAGACGACCAAGGGATTGGTTGCCTTGATTTTGTCTGCACCCGCTCAACGCCTCGGCGGGTGCGAATCCAAAACAAGGATGTCCTTGCATGAGATTACTCTCGGACCTGTTTAAGAAGCTCTTTGTTCGGCTGTTTATCCTGCTGCTGATGGCTATTATCCTGATAGCTCTTGAAGCGCGTGAGCGAAACCTCGATAACATTGAGAAAGAGAAATATCAAATAGAAGGAGAAATCAGCGGTATAGCTGAACAGGTTAGGCAAAAGGAAGTCGATCTTGCTACTCAAACCAGACTACAGAAAAGGCTCAGGCGCGAGATCGCTAGTCAGAAGAATACTGCCACAAGAAGTCTGAACGCGCTTGAGAAGAGCCGTAATGCAAAAAGACTAAGGGATAAACTGCCGCCCTGGAAAGCGATTGAGCATTTGCACACGGTAGTAGAGGGTAATATCAAGGCAGCGGAAATGTCGGTCAAATATGCCGATAGAGCGTTGATGATCATTGATATCAACCGGGGGATTGCCGCGCATACTGTAGAGAGAACCCGCCTTTATAACAGGTTGGCTCTCGTCGAGGCCGATACCTCCATGGACTACTTGCTCAGGCAGGACCGTCTCCTGGCCCTGCTAAGCAGCGGTGACAAGCTGTTACTCCTGGCGCTTTTTTACGTGTTTTTCTTCGGGCCGCTCACTTTCAAATCCCTCAACTATTTTGTCCTGGCACCGCTTGCCAGAAAATCGCCACCCATTGTGATTAATGCAGAGGCTGATGATCATGAAAGGATCAGCTATGGCTCCCCGGAAAGTGAATGTGAAGTGCCGCTGGCTAAAGGCGAAAGTCTGATAGTCCGGCCCGGTTGGTACAGTCTCAACAGCGAAGGAAGGACGCGGACCCGGATTTTTTGGGACACAAGCGCACCATTTGCATCCTACGCCATGGGCCTTTTCAATATGACCGAGTTTAAACGGGACGTTGACGAAACCAGAATCATCCGTATCGGCTGTGAGGAAGATCCCACCCAAAATATATTTCCCGTCCATCTGGATGATCATCCCGGCTATGTGGTTCGCCAGGGCCATGTGGTAGCTACCGCCGGAGAGGCGCTGACCATGGCCAGAAAATGGCGACTTTGGGATTGGAAGAGTTGGGTGTTTGGCAATATTCGCTATGCATATTTTACTGGCACCGGTACGGTTTACATCAGTGGGCACGGTAAGGTTTCCATCAACAACGACAATGTCAATACTCGTATTAAGGAACAGCATATCGTTGGCTTTGACACGCGCAGCCCAATCAAAATGTTACGAACCGAAACCTTCGCCAATTACTGGCTTAACCATAAACCACTGTATGATGTTCACTTCCCCGAGCAAGGGCGCTACGTGCAGCAGCAGTCATACGGCCTACGTGACGATAAAGTTTTCAGAAGTCTGCTGGAGGATGTGCTGGGCGCAATGGGGAAGCTGATGGGTTTCTAAAGGCTCGTGCGCCACAAGATATGCGGAATGCTATCGGAAAAACCCGTTGTCCACGTGTTTTTTATGTGACAATGCTGGTATCGGTGGGTAGCGCATTTAGCACCTGAGAATAATGAGTTTCCAGGAGTTTAAGGTCATTTTCCACGTCAGCTAATGATCCTTCACGCGCTTTGTTTTCTAGACGACGACAGGATTCCATCATTTGCTTGGCGCCCATATTGCCGCTACTGGATTTAAGGCTATGCGCGGCTTTGTATAGTGCCGCCGCATCGCTGCCTTCAATGGCATTTCTTATTTTCTCTAAATCCTTTGACGCAGATTCCATGTACATTTGCCCTAGGACAGCCCATTTGTTGTCAAAGTTATCACCATAGGCGTTTTTTAACATTTCTATAGTTTCATGATCAAATGGTGAATCTAGACTAATGTCTACCTGAGCGGGCGTTTTGTCCATCGCGTTTGGTATATGGGGCAGGGCAGTATCGTGTGCGTCAATACTGTTATCTGGCCTGTGAATATCGTCGGCAGAGGTTTTTTTGGTATCGACATCTAGACTTTTCGTGGTTGGGCTCAGCCATTTTTCAAGTATTCCAAGCAATTTATTCCGGTCAAAGGGTTTGCTAAGGTAATCACTCATCCCCTTTTCAATGTATAGCTCCCTGTCACCGCCCATGGCATTGGCAGTCAAAGCGATAATAGGTACGTCAGCATTCGCGGTACCATTTCTAATTTCCGCAGTAGCACTAACTCCATCGAGATAAGGCATCTGGATGTCCATTAATATAAGGTCGTAATGGCTATTTTGTGCCGCTTTCACGGCTTGCTTACCGTCTCCGACCACATATGCCTCGCAACCGTATAAAGACAGTATATCTCGCGCCACCACCTGATTAACTGGATTGTCTTCAACCACGAGTATTTTTGCCGGAAATTGTGGTGTTGCCGTATTTCGGGAAGACTTGTGTTGAGAACTAATGTTGATTTCGTCGCTCGAAACTAGCGCTCTCTTAAGGCATGCGTAAAGATCTGATGGTGAAACTGGTTTGCGCAGCACGCAGGAAAACCACTGTGCTTCTGCATTTTCCACATCGATATCCTGGCTCCCGGAAGTCAGTAAGACC
This sequence comes from Porticoccaceae bacterium, assembly GCA_003448675.1. Classification (GTDB taxonomy): domain Bacteria; phylum Pseudomonadota; class Gammaproteobacteria; order Pseudomonadales; family Porticoccaceae; genus HB2-32-21. The sequence goes on along the minus strand of DLXZ01000236.1, from coordinate 9,813 downwards.
AGGGGTGTAGCCTTGATCTGCGGATCGGTTCTAACGCATTCGGCTAGCTCCATGCCGTCGGTGACTGGCATTATCAGGTCTAATATCGCAAGGCTATACGATTCGCTTCGCTGGGCCGCGATCTTCAGTTTTTTTAGCGCTTCGGCCGCATCTTTTGCCTGTTCGGCGTCTATTCCCCAGGTGCTAGTTTGTTGACATAAGATCTCACGATTGCTTGCATTGTCATCAACGATAAGAATTTTTTTACCACTGAGGTCGACGTCATGGGAAAAAGCCACTGGCTGAGCGCGCTGTTTGCCAAATTCGATGGTGAAGGTAAAAGTAGAGCCTTTCCCCAGTTGGCTTTTTACAGAGATTTCGCCGCCCATCATTTCGACTAGCTGGGCGGATATACTCAGTCCCAGTCCGGTACCGCCGAAACGCCGCGTTGTGGATAAGTCGGCCTGAGAAAAAGCATCGAAAATACGGTTAAGTTTTTCTTTTTCGATACCAATGCCGGTATCGCGCAATGCAAACTGTAGCTTGATTTTATTATCACTTTCGAAAATGGGCGATATGCTCAACATAACTTCGCCCATGGCGGTAAACTTGATTGCATTGCCGAGCAGATTGAGGAGCACTTGACGCAAACGAATTGCATCTCCAACTAAATGAATGGGAACGTCATCATCTATGTGCCAGATTAACTCAAGTCCTTTATTAAAGGCCTGATCCGCGATCAGCTCAAATGTCTGGGTGACAAGTTCTTGCAGATTAAGATCGGTGGCTTCCAATTTTAGCTCACCGGCTTCAATTTTCGAAAAATCAAGAATATCGTTGATGACGCCAAGCAAGGCCTTGCCAGATTCATGGATTGTGTGTACATAATGGTGTTGCTTTTCATCGAGCCTGGTGCCAGATAATAGGTCGGTCATGCCAAGAACGCCGTTCATGGGTGTACGGATTTCGTGACTCATGTTGGCGAGAAACTGTGACTTCATACTGTTGGCGGCTTCGGCTTCATCCTTCGCTATTTCGAGGGCTTTATCCCTGTTGTCGATTTGAGACAACATGTCGTTAAATCCATCGATTAATTCACCCAGCTCGTCACTGTTGTGTTCTTCTACTCGCAACGAATAGTCCTGATCTTTGGACACGGATCTGATCGCATTGGCGAGGCTGATAATTGGTGTTGATATCATCCGCTGAAAACGGCTTGCAAGAATGAATGAAAGTATCAGTGCGATAGTCGCGATCGCGATAAAGGTACTAATCTGGCGTTTCACCAGGGCCCTCAGTGAGCGTTTGCTCACTTGAGCCATAATCGTTGCTACTATCCTGTCATTGACGACGATAGGTTGCTGTAAATACATAAACTGCACACCGACATGGATATCCGTCGCCTCCAGTACATCACCGCTGGACAGTGCATAGCCCTGATCAATGATCGGGGGAGACGGTGCTGATAAATGTTTCGACTCCAGAAGCGCCTGGTTGACCGGATCTTTACTAATGTACTGGGAAAATAGTTCGCCGGTGGGGCTAAAGATTTGAGCTGACACTACAAGCGGTTCACCCGCGAGCGCTTCCAGGATTTCCGATGCTGTTTCAGGATCTTGAAATACGATGGCCGCGGTGCTGTTAAGTCCAACCACCTTCATCAGCGTAGCAATCTGGGCTCTAAATTCAGTCGCTTTTAGACGATACTCGTAAAAGGCATAACCGAGAGCAAAACACGAAGTAATGGTAAACGTCGTTAATATGATCATGGTCATTAGCTTCCACTTGATAGGTAATCCGCTAAAGACTCTAATACCTTTGGAGGTTTTGACCATAATAAACTCCCGACCTATTCCGAGACGAGAGTGGCAAGTTGCAGTAATTTAGCACTGGCCTTCAGGTTGGCGTTATCCAGGCGGGATTTATGGATAACAGGTCGAATTCGGCCGCGTTCAAAATGGAATTTGATCATGCCTCCCCGCTTGATGAATTCTTTGTCATCTGAAACCGTCAAGGTTCGTGCAGCGCCGTCGTTAAGCCGTTCAAGCAAATGATCATCGCCATTTCCTGGCAAATACAGTATCTGGCAAGATTCTGCCTGATCACCCTCGGCTAGAGTATATAACTCGATACCGCGATTGTTTACGGATTCACCGGCAATGATGGCGGATAAGGTTTTATTTATCGGATCGCTTGCGGCAGTGCAAATTCTGAAATCCGTATCCCCTGAAGCAAATGCGTCTTCGGGCCACCTGATGAAGCTGGTGAAGTGATAGAGAAAGACAGCTTTAATTTGATCGTCGGAGTATTGGGTGGATTCCGACCAGGCGAGCAATGGTGTGTAAAGTAGCCCCAAAAGTGCTACCGAGAAGATCCCATGCAGCGCCCTCCGGGACATCGGCGCTGTTTGTTGTGCTTGTAAAAGAGAATGCTTCATGTCAGCTACGTTGCTGTTGTTTTTTATGCCAGGAGTTTCCTACAACCACTAAAAATTAAATACCACTTTGGCGAGCACGCTTCTTTCAATTTCGGTGTCGGCACTACGCAGCAAAGCGTCTATATACTCGGGGTGACTGTCATCGAACAGGTTCTTGCCAACCAGCGAAAATTCCACATCGGGTGTCGGTTGCCAGGCGATGCGCGCATCAAAGGCAACGTAGCTATCTATCTCAAAAGCCTTGACCTTGTCGACGTAGCGCACAACCGCATCAAGAAAAAAATTCGAATGGAGATTCATGGTTGAGATCAGATTAAACTGGTGTTCGGGTGTTTCATCTTCATTTCTGACAAAGGTCGTATCGCTGCCGCCATCAATGGCGCGGAGATCCATGTAAAGTGCCGAGGCGTTGGCTCGTAATCGCCACCAGTCGCGGGGCAGCCACTCCATGGCAAGTTCCAGGCCGAAAGCTTCCCCGCCTATTTTGTTGTCGCCTGGGCTTATTGCTTGAAGGTGGGGCACCGGCGACGGAAGGAATTGAACCGTGGGTTCTTCAAAAGAACGGAATTTATCGTAGTCCGCGTAAAAGGCTACGATATCCAGGTTTAGACCTTCTGTTGCCTGCCAGCGATAACCCAGTTCATAGGAGAGCACTGACTCTGATTCGAGATCGTCCAGCATTCCTACTGCCTCAAGGGGTAGCCCCATGCTTGTGGGACTGGGTGCTTCATATCGGAAAGATATTCTTCCACCCTCGTCAATTTTGCCCGGCGTGCGCACTGCTCTCGATAATGCCGTCCATGCCATGGTCCTAGGGGTGATATGCCAACGGACCCGAATGCTCGGCTGTGCTTCAAGGCCGGTGTACTGGTTGTGATCCAAACGCAAACCGCCAGTTAAAACTACGTTACCACCATAAAATGATATGTCGTCCTGTAGATAAGCGCTGAACCACTCACCGTAGTCGTTGGGGTGGGTAAATGCGATAAAGTCGGCCGCCACATCGAAATTATCGCGGAATAGTCGGTAACCGAAGCCCCATACCCATTTATGACGCCCTTGCGGCGCGCGTTGGTACTGGTATTCGACGTTGAAAGTCTCGTTGTTATAATCACCCAGTATCGAATCCTCACGCCTAATACGATCGTAATAAAATTGCACGGAAGTCCTGTCTTCATTTGGGTGCTGTTGCTCCCAGGCAAGAATGAGGTTAGCGCCTGAATAATCTATTTCATTGCTAATAACGTCCTTATAGTCATTGGCCGTGTTAAAGAGGTTGGGAACAGAAGCTTGTTCACCGATATGGCTGCTGTAGATATCGCCCTGCAAGCGCAGGCTGGATAGTGCGGTGTTATGCCAGTCGACTCGAAAGCCTCCACGCAGGCTGTCCATATCGTCGGCGGCTTCGAATCCCCCCGGGAGAACGCTTTCTTCCCGGCCAGAGTATTGGGCGTATACTCGATAACTTGCCTCATCGCTGATTGCGCCACCGTAACGCACGCCACCGCTCCCTTGATCTTGGTCGCCAAGCTGGGTGTAAATCAACCCACCCTGGGTGTCCCCGGGTTTCTTGGTGATAATGTTGATAACTCCGTTCACAGCGTTAGCGCCCCAGATGGCGGCTCCAGAACCCCGGACGATCTCGATCCGCTCGATGTCCTCTAGCAGGGCGTCCTGAATCTCCCAGAAGACACCACTGAACAAGGGGGTGTAGAGGGTGCGACCGTCCATCATCACCAGTAATTTGTTAGCGAAGCGGCCGCCCGAGCCCCTGGCGGTAATGGACCAGTAATTGGCGCTGGACTGAGCCACGTTTAGCCCTGGCACGGTGCGTAGTAGTTCCGGAATGGTCGAGGCTCCGGAGCGGTGAATATCTTCACTCGTTATTACATGTAGAGAGGCGGCTACATCACCGGCTTTTTCGGGACGTTTGGAAGATATTGAAACCTGGATATTGACCAACTCATCGAGAGACAGCGTTTTCAAATGACTCAGATGTTCATCCGCGTGGCTTGTGCTGGTCACCGCCAGGAGAAAGCCTGCCAGCACTCTGGTCGGTAAGTGCTTGTTTTTATTGGGTGAGCGAAAGCTGGTGAAACCAAGCGTCAGCGATCGCATGCAACATTTGCATACCCACAACAGGGGGAACATGTATCTTCCTTTACACAAAAGGGAAGGAGCATTCTGCTTCTTGTTCATATTTATCGGCTACTTCTTTAAAAACTTTCGCGTTTATTTTTAGATTGGCGTCGGGCTCAAATGGACGAGTGGAGCGCATGCATGGGTTTGTTGCAACAAGGCTCATAAAAAATTCAAAAAACCCAGATAACCGATTGATATTAAAGATCATATAGGAAAAGCTTATTGGGCGCGCGTCCGAATTGGGAAAACGTGTGGAATATGCCGGCCTGGTCAGTTAGTGACCTGCTTGTACGGCAACTTGCCGGTAACATTGAAGCGCTATTCTTTTTTGGCATCAAAGTATTGTAAGGGAGCGGATGTCCGTATCTCTGCTTTAACGGTGTTATTTGTGGGAAGATAAGCCAGAGTGGCAAACAGGAAGTGGCGTAAGCCGGTTTCAGGACACCAGGTGTATTAGTCGGCGGATTCGCGCGTTCTCATTGCCTTAAAAAAGATGTGCTTTTGATCAGGGTGTTTAGGCCTACGTCCAAGTGCACTGCCATCGACGGGCACGGGTGTGATCAAGAAAAAATGTTGTGACCAATAGTGAAAGGGTTTTAGTAAACGTAAAGGAAGCATCTAGTATGAAAAAGGTATTAGCAGTTGCTGTAGCCGGTTTGGTTGGACTTTGGATTGTTGGGGTCTTGTTCTTCGGTAGGGCGGCTACTATCACTGTGGACGAGCAAATTGACGAGCTTAACCGTGACCTTGCCGATCGCGCTATTCCGGTGTCGGTTGCCAAGCAGTCCTATGAGTCCGGGTTTTTAACGAGCGCTTCCCGCCTTCTAGTGACGGTTGATCCCGCGGGCAAAGAGCCTGTGCGCTTTGGCGTGGATTTGGATATCCACCACGGCCCATTCATGTTATGGCCTAGTGGGCCGAAACTTGGAGCTTACTACATTGGGTTCACACCAGATCTCGCGGCTGTGCTAAGCGAGAGAGAAAAAGCGCAAAAGATTCTGAGTGGTTTCGCAGATCGTGACCCGCTCACCGGCGGTGTTTTGATTGATTTCGCAGGTGGGAAAACCCTTGATCTGAAACTGGCACCTTTTGAGTTAGTTGCAGACGATGGGGCAGTGGTCCTGGAAAACGGAATTGTCGGCACATTCAGTTCCGATGACCAGTATTCCACCCTCACCGGCAGCGTTGAATTTGGCGCGTTGTTCGTGGAGGACGAATCAGAGGCCGGGACGCTGGATATCGGTCCCTCAACACTGACGGTGGACATCACCGAGATGTACGCCGGGAATATGTTAACCGGGGAGCTTTCTTACACATTGGGCGCGGTAGCGGTAAACGTTGACGGCGCGGAGCATCGTATCGATAACGTATCCATGTACGGTTTTAGTGGCAAAAACGACAGCGGTGTCCACGGCAGTGTGGATGTCGTTGCTAATGCTATTTCCTCTACCGACGAGAGTTTTACATCCATCTTTGACGGGCCTCTGAGCGCGCGTCTGGATATAGACTATGAAGGTTTGGAAGAGAGGGCTCTTCGACGGTACGCGGATATTAATCAAAGGATAAACCAGAAGTTTTACAGCGCCCTGTTGCAGGGTGACGAAGCGTCTGGTTTAGACGGGCTATCCGAAGAAGATATGCAGGCCTATGTGCTTTCGATGGTGGGTCTGATCAAGCAGGGTTTTAAATTTGATTATGGTATATCCGTTGCTCAGGGTGATGCGAACACTGGATTTAGTTTGAGTCTTGATTGGGTCGACAGCAAGGCCCTAATTCACAAAAAGACCCTGCGACAAGTGCTTTCAGGGGTTCAGGCAAATCTAAAGGTCGGCATCGACAAAGTGTTTCTAAGCGGTAACGAGGGAATGATGAAAATGCCGGTAGGGTTGGGATATGCCGTAGAAACTCCAAGCGGTATTGAAAGTGAGGCCACATTCAACCGTGGTGAACTACGCTTAAATGGTCAGGTAATACCCTACGCGAAAAAGCTCGGTAGCGCGCTTGATAAGGAGCTTCCATGGAGGGCGTGGTAGATGGCTGGCCAACAAGTAAGTTGGAAGAGGCATTGGAGCGTGCGGGGAACCTTTGATCAGCAAACTTTGAGATCATAACCGTGCCTGTAAACGTCAGGCTGTTACGTAATGACTGACGTGATCAGGTGCACCGGACAGACGAACGGGTTTTACCCTGATTTTACGCAGACACCCAACAAGGCCCCGAAGCCTGCCATTCTAAACCTATGT